>NZ_CM001857.1:991183-1009594 GCF_000400505.1 Musicola paradisiaca NCPPB 2511
GATCCGTCCTGAATAGCGTTGACACGTTCCTGGCTTAAAATCCGGAGAGCGTGATGATGACTGAGCTCAAACGTACCCAACGTGATTATCCTCTATCCTTTAAAATAGCCGTCGTTGAGCAAGTCGAAAAAGGCGAAATGGGCTATCCAGGCCCCGCAGCGATATGACATTCAAGGGCGTTCCCCCTTCTGGTCTGGCTGTGTAATAAGCTTTTTTAGTGTGGTTGTAGGTGCGCGCGACGGCTCATTTCAGTATTCCTTTCCCGCTTAGCAATATATTACAGATCTAGACCTTCAATAATTCGAGTGGCAGGACGGCGGTAAGTGTAGTGGTCAACTAAAACTGGCCACCGCGTTAGAGTTTTTCCAGTATCGGTTTTCTGATTCGTTTGGTGGTAACCCACCATTAAATTCGTGTGGCCTGAGCGCACTGTAATACCCAACGATATAATCCGTTATTGCGTGGGCTGCTTCGTTGAAGCTTATGTAACCAGTCACTGGTACCCATTCATTCTTCAGGCTTCTGAAGAAGCGTTCCATTGGACTATTATCCCAGCAGTTTCCACGACGACTCATACTTTGCCTGATCTGGTACCGCCACAGTGATTGCCGGAACTGCCTGCTTGTATAGTGGCTTCCCTGATCGCTGTGGAACATGACTCCTGCTGGTTTGCCGCGAGTTTCCCACGCCATTTCCAGCGCTTTAATGGTCAGTCTGCTATCCGCTGAGAACGACATTGCCCAGCCCACCGGTTTTCTCGCGAACAGGTCGAGAACAACGGCAAGGTATGCCCAGCGTTTTCCGCTCCAGATATACGTCACGTCGCCGCACCACACCTGATTAGGCTCTGTCACTGCGAACTGTCGCTCAAGGTGATTCGGGATAGCTATGTGTTCATGACCACCACGTTTATACCGGTGGGTGGGCTGCTGACAACTCACCAGCCCCAGCTCTTTCATGAGTTTGCCGGCAAGCCAGCGCCCCATCCGAAAGCCCCTCAGTGTTGCCATGGTCACGATACGTCTTGCTCCAGCAGAACCATGGCTAATGTTGTGTAGCTCCTGCACCTTGCTTCGTAATATAGCCCGCCTGCCGTCTGGCTTTTCAGGACGATTTTTCCAGTATTTGTAGCTGCTGCGATGAACGCTGAACAAGTGGCAGAGTGTGGCCACGGGATAATGCGCTCTGAGTTTCCCTATTATCGAGAACTGTTCAGGGAGTCTGACATCAAGAGCGCGGTAGCCTTTTTTAATATTTCATTTTCCATTTCAATACGTTGTAGCTTTTTCCTGAGCTCACGTATTTCAATTTGTTCCGGGGTTATGGGGGATGCTTTGGGTGTTTTCCCCTGCCGCTCATCACGCAACTGCTTCACCCATCGCGTCATTGTGGAAAGGCCAACATTCATAGCGCTGGCTGCATCTGCAACCGTGTAGTTCTGGTCAAGGATCAATTGAGCGGATTCGCGTTTAAACTCTGCGCTGAAATTTCTTCTTTTCATCGAGACACCTGTAATGTTCTGAGGTGAGCATATCACCTCTGTTCAGGTGGCCAAATTCAGTATGCCACTACAAAGTGAGTGAATTCCGATACTTTACTCAGACAAGTTATTCGGGAGAACGAATGCTGCCAACTCACCTGAAACTTGACGTATGACGGCTATATACAGTGCTCGTTTAATTGAGTATCCAATATGATTTTCTTATTTTAACCTCAATCTAAACGTTTATTGCTAACGTATCCCCAGGGACGATAATTAATATCTCCTTTCCCTGTAATTTCTAACGGTTAAGTTTTTCCTGTCTAAATTAAGTAATTAAAGTGGGACGTTATCTTTTGCCCAGTGGCGGTTGTCCTGCTTTACTGTATTCCTTATAAACAAATCACAGAAAGAGTAGATAGGGGGTGTAACTACATGGCAAATATAATAAATACCACGAAAGCGCCATCAGAGATTCATGCTAGACAGCGGATATGGGCAATTGTAGGTGCATCATCAGGTAATCTGGTGGAATGGTTTGATTTCTATGTATATTCATTCTGCTCGCTTTATTTTGCGCATATATTTTTCCCCTCGGGTAATACTACAACGCAATTATTGCAAACCGCAGGTGTATTCGCTGCCGGTTTTCTTATGCGCCCGATTGGCGGATGGTTATTCGGTTATATTGCGGATAAGCACGGACGTAAGAACTCCATGCTGATTTCGGTGTGCATGATGTGTATGGGATCGTTGGTTATTGCCTGTCTACCGGGATACAGCGTTATTGGAACCTGGGCGCCAGTATTATTATTGCTTGCTCGTTTGTTTCAGGGGTTATCCGTCGGCGGGGAATATGGTACGAGCGCTACATATATGAGTGAGGTAGCGCTTGAAGGACGTAAAGGTTTTTATGCTTCATTCCAGTATGTCACCTTGATTGGCGGGCAATTATTGGCTCTGTTGGTTGTGGTTATCCTGCAGCAATTATTAACAGAAGGCGAGTTACGCACCTGGGGATGGCGTATCCCATTTGCTCTTGGTGCCGTTCTGGCGGTGGTTGCTTTGTATCTGCGTCGAGCGCTGAATGAAACCTCGGCGAAATCGACCCGCGAACACCGGGATGCTGGGTCGTTGCGAGGGCTTTGGCGTAACCGTAAATCCTTCATTATGGTATTGGGCTTCACTGCCGGGGGATCGCTGAGTTTTTATACTTATACGACCTACATGCAGAAGTATCTGGTTAATACGGCGGGGATGCACGCGAAGACCGCTAGTGGTTTGATGACGTTGGCGCTTTTTGTCTTCATGTTACTGCAACCGGTATTTGGCGCCTTGTCGGATAAAATTGGTCGCCGCAACTCGATGATGTTATTTGGCGGGCTGGCGGCCCTGTTGACTGTGCCGATCCTGACGGTGTTGCAAGGAACGACCAACCCTGTACTTGCTTTTGGGATGGTGATGCTGGCGCTGGTGATTGTGAGTTTTTACACCTCCATTAGCGGCATTTTGAAAGCCGAAATGTTTCCGCCGGAAGTCCGGGCATTGGGCGTTGGCTTGTCGTATGCCGTTGCGAATGCGCTGTTTGGCGGCTCTGCCGAATATGTCGCATTGTCGCTGAAAGCGTCGGGGGCTGAAACGACGTTTTTTTGGTACGTCTCCGTCATGGGGGGGCTGGCATTTCTGGTATCGCTCGGATTGCACCGTAAAGGGCAGGGGGAAAAGCTCTAGTGATAGCATACCCACCAAAAGAAAATAGCCGACCAGCGCGTCGGCTATTTTGGTGAATGCTACATGATACGGCTGATAAGCCTGTCGATGCGGATACGACGGAGGCGGCGGATAAGTTTTCTCACTTTCGCCGGGTATTGAGCGATGCCCTGCAATTGCTGGTAATTAACAATCACTCGGGTATGGGTACGGATGTGGTTTAGCTCTTCTTGCCGCTGTTCAAGCAGTACCTGCTGTGGATCGTGGATAAGAATGGCATTTTCCAGATCGAGCCGCCATGCGCGGGGATTCAGGTTATTACCCGTCAATAATTGCCATTCATCATCAACCCACATTCCTTTCAGATGGAAGGTATTGTCGCCATCTTTCCACAAGCTGACGACAAGCTGCGAGTTATCGATATATTGTTGCAACCGGCCAAGAAAACGCCGCAGATTGATTTCATACAGATAAGGTAGAGCCCCGATAATCTTGAACGGCTGGTCTTCAGGAATAAAAAAGTCGTTAGCGGTTTTATCACCAATAATGATTTCAACCTGTTTGCCATCGCGCAGTAATCGGATGATATTCCGAACCAGTAACGCTGGCAGGTTGAAGTACGGTGTGCAGATGACTAACCGCTGCCGGGTGCAATACATCAGATGATGAATCGTTTTGTTCAGCGGGCTCTGTTTTCCCAAACCGACCAGCGGCGTCAGGGCTAACTGACTATTGTTATCGCCGACGCCGGGCAAGTGATAGGTGGCATGACGCAACGACTGGCGGAACTGCCGGATATCATTTTTGATTTCAATTGTTTTGGGACGATCCTGACGGTCAAGGCGCTGAACCGCCGTCGAAATCAACAGATCCTGCACATACTTCGCCATCGTATCGGCCAAGGTCGCATTGTGGATCAGATGATAGCGGTCATAACGGTATTTATCGTGCTGATGAAGATAGACGTCATTCAGGCTGGCGCCGCTGTAAATGACGCTATCGTCGATGATGAAACCCTTCAGGTGCAATACACCTAACGCTTCGCGAGTATTGACCGGTATACCGTAGACCGGAATCTGAACGTCCGCGTTTCGTTGCGCCATCTCGAAGTACCAGTCGGCATTGGTGCTGGCAGCGACATCACCAATGCGTCCGCGTTGGGCGCGGTGCCAGTCAACCAGAATGCGGATGTCCAAATCGGGGCGTTGGCGTTTGGCCTGATAGAGCGCCTCCAGAATCGCCTCACCGCCGTCGTCATGTTCCAGATACAGTGCAACAAGATAGATGCGTTTGCCCGCGTCGGGAATGTTTGCCATCAGCGTGGCGCGAAAATTCGCCGGGCTGCTAATCGTCTGAACGGCATCAGCGGACTGAGGAATTTTGGGCAGTTGTGCAAGGTGTTGTTGATATTTGGCGAGCTTTAGTTTTGACAACATCACAGTGCGTTTCTTCTCTTCATCATGGCATGACCATCCGGTCATGATAAACGTTAAGGCATAGCCGAATCGGAGGATGATACCATTACTTGCCCAGGGGAGTGAGCAAGTTTTGCCGATGCCGACTGGCGACGGATCCCGATGGGATCTGCATCACTTACTGTTATCGGAAGATAACCGGAGTTCCAGTGCGACAATGCCCTCATCCAACTGGACGTCCAGCGCGAAGCCCAGTTTTTTCGCCAGCGCCACCATACCCTGATTATGCGGCATGGTAATGCCGGTAAGCCGGGTTAATCCGTGTTGGCGAGCATACTGGATCAGCGTTTCCATCAGCTTTCTGCCCAGCCCGTTGCCTTTTAGATCCGATCGCACTAACACGGCGAATTCGGCACTGACATTGTCGGGGTCGGAAATGGCCCGGCTGACGCCCATAATCTCCGGGCCTTCGTTACCCTCGCGCACGGCGATAAACGCCATCTCGCGGTCGTAGTCAATCTGGGTCATATTCGCCAGATCTTCATGGGTGAACTCATTAATCTCGCTGAAATAGCGGTAATAAAGATCTTCACGGGTCACTCTGCCGATGAAGCATTTCAGCAAGGGTTCATCCTCGGGCAATATGGGGCGGAACAGACAGCAGGCGCCATCTTTGAGCGTTACCCGCTCCTCCAGTTCCTGCGGATAAGGCCGGATAGACAGACGCGAGTGCGGATCCTGAACGAAGGGCTCCAGATGTAGCGTGGCGTCCAACAGGGTCAGCGTATCGCCGCACGCCAATAAAGGATGGATGTCGAGTCGGGACATTTCCGGGCAATCGATAATCAGGTTTGACACCTGAACCAGCAAGCGGCTGAGGGCGGCGACATCCAGCGGAACGATGCTGCCGTGACTGCGAATTTTACCGCTCTTCAGCGCTTGCACGATCAGATAACTAGCCAGCGTCATATTCAGCGGCGGTAAAGCGACTTCCGCCTGCGTTTCATCGCGCCATTCGGCACTGCCTTCGCCAAGCATGATGATTGGGCCGAAAACCGGATCCTGCTTCACGACGATGCGCAGTTCCAGCGCCCCGTTACGGTTCGCCATGCCTTGCACCAACAATCCTTGCATTCTGGCTTGGGGATGCGTTTGCCGCACACGTTTTAGGATGGCTTCGGCCGACAGTTGCACTTCATCCGCTGTCTGCAAATAAAGCAGGACGCCTTGTACGTCCGATTTGTGGGGAATGTCCGGCGAACGCAGTTTGATGGCGACCGGATAGCCGATTTCCCCCGCGATCCTCGCCGCCTGGATACTGTCTTCGGCGATGCGGGTCGGTTGCGTATGCAGTCCATAGGCGTTCAGAATCGGTGCGGCTTCGTGTATGTCCAACCGCGTGGCGCCAGCGTGTAATGCCTGGGTAATCAGTCGGTGAGCTTGAGCGGTATCCGTCGCGAGATCCCGCGGCAACGCCGGCGTTTCCCGAAGCTGCTGCTGGTTGCGTCGATATTCGACGATATGCATGAACGCCGTCACTGCGCCTTCCGGCGTCCGGTAAGTCGGAATACCGGCCTCGTTAAATTGCCGGCGGGCTTCCTGCGACGAAAACTCCCCGCACCAGTTGGTCAGAATAGTGATACGTTTGCCGCGCGGGTGCTGCTGCAACAGTTGAATCAGTTTCGTCGCGCTTTCTGTACCAGGCGCGACGGCGCTTGGGGCGTAAATCACTAAAATCGCGTCCAGATCGTCGCTGTCGAGCAGTACCGACAACGCAGATTGGTAACGCTCCGACGTCGCATCGTCCCACAAATCCAGCGGATTGCCGATCGTCATGGCGTCGGGAAGCGCAACACGCAGCGCCTGCATTGTTGCTTCGCTCAGGTGCGCCAACCGGCCCTGCCGTGTGATCAGTTGATCCAGCGCTTGCGCAGCTGGAGAGGCGCCATTGCTGACGATCATCAGGCGTTCGCCGCGCAGCGGGCGTAGGTGACTGAGCGTCTCAACGGCTGAGAACAATTCATGGGTGTCTCGCACGCGCAGTAACCCGGCGCGTTGAATGGCGGCATCGTAAGCGGCATCCAGTCCATGCGGCCCGCAGTGCAGTAACTGCTGCGCCTGCTGGCTGCGCCCGCTTTTGATCACCAGTATCGGCTTGTTACGGGATGCGCTGCGGGAGGCGGACAGAAAACGCCGGGCATCGCTGATGTGCTCCAGATGCAGCAGAATGGCGCTGGTTTTACCGTCCCGCGCCACGAAATCCAGCAGGTCGTCCACGTCGATGTCGATGCTGTCGCCCAGCGCAATGAAATAGGAGAACCCAATTCCCCGCTGTTGTGCCCAGTCCAGAATGGTATTGGAGACAGCGGCGGATTGGGATATGAACGCCAGCTTGCCTTTAATAATGGGGACGGGGGAAAAGCTGGCATTCAGCCCTTGCCAGGGAGCCAGCAGCCCCAAACTGTTGGGGCCGAGTAATCGCATGGCGTAGCGGGCGGCGCAGGCTTTCAGGTCATGGAATTGCGACGACTGCGCAGACAGTACGATAACGGCTTTACAACCCCGCTCGCCGAGTGCTTCCAGCAACGACAGATTGTGTTCCGCCCGCGTACAAAGCACGGCGAGATCCGGTGTTGTCGGCAGATGCGCCACGTCGGGATAGGCCAGTACGCCGCATACCGCGCGATATCTGGGCGTAACCGGCATAACCGGGCCGCCGAATCCGCCGTCAAGCAGGTTGCGCATCATCAAAAACCCGGCTCGACCGGGTTTCTCCGAGGCGCCGATGACCGCGATAGATTTAGGGCGTAACAGAGCTTCTAACCCGCGCTGACTCATCTGTCGCTCCTGTTAAAGACACATGTATTGAGCTTAAACGTCAGAGTCCGATTTTGCTGTGATTTTGGGTGCAAATTCCTGCCAGGCGTGATGGGCTTTTCCGGCCAAATAGTGCTTGCGAAAGCGATCGAAATGCCGTGCGAGCGCGTCGGCCGCCGGCGTATCGCCTGCCTGTTGCAGCAGGGCGATGGCAATCTCCGCGGTACAGTGTTGCCCGGCGCTGCTGGCTTCCCGCAGTTGATAGCGGGAAAAAGCTTCTACGTTCAGCGACAGAATCGGCATATTGTCCAGATAGGGGCTTTTGCGAAACATCTTGCGCGCTTCCGGCCAGGTTCCGTCCAGCATGACGAACAGCGGCGGCTTGCCGTTAGGCGGCAACTGATGACTCACCGGGCGCTCCGTCTCATCGTCAGTCAGAAACACCAGCCAGGGTTGGCGATCGGCGGGTTGCAATGCGGTAAGCAGCGCGGGGTCGGGCTCAGTACGCGACCAGAGGAACGCCTGGGTATCCGGCAGAATATCGGCGATCAGGCGCCCGGTGTTGCTGGGTTTCAACGGTTCGGTATCGAACATAATGAGACAAAAACGGCTGCGAGCGTTGCAGGGCGCGAAGGTGTGGCACAAACAATGGGCTTCCGGCAGCAGGCATGCCTGACAACGAATGACGCGGCACCCTCGGGCGCGAAAAGGGCGGGTTGAGAGTGCCAGCCGCTGCTGACGCAGATGAAGTACGGCGTTACCTGTCATGATTTTCCGCTAAAAAGCGTTATTCTAAACGACGTCCCGGCGTACCAACAGCCCGTTGTTTCCTGAGCGCTGCACCGGCCGCCGGTTTTGGCGGCATGGCGACAGTGGTGTCGCCTCGTTTCTTATCGGCACGAGGCGATGGGGCATGGGTTACAGCGATTCGTTAAGCCAGTTTTCAAACGGCGCTTTCGGCATGGCGCCGTTGAGAATATCAACGGGTTTGCCCTGCCGGAACAGCATGATGGTGGGGATGCTGCGAATACGAAAGCGTGCGCTTAGCGCAGGTTCCGATTCGGTATTGACCTTGACGAAACGCAGTTTGCCGCCGTTTTCCTGTGCGACGCTTTCAAATATGGGGGCAAAGTTGACGCAGGGGCCGCACCAGGGCGCCCAGAAGTCTACGACAACCGGCAAGTCGTCCTGCAGCAATTTGTCCAGTGTGTGTTCGGTCGCGTTGATCACGGCTCCGCTGAACAATGCTTGTCCGCAACGGCCGCATTTGGCATGGGGGTTATCGTTCAAACGTGCTTCCGACAGGCGGTTAGTGGTATGGCATGCTGGGCATACGGTATTCATGCTGATCCTCTAAGCAAAAAAATGAGAGGTACAACGACGCATCAATGGCGATAAAACCGGGCGGCGTCAGGAAATGCGCTCAGTATGGAGAGGCGGGTCTGGCGTCACAACGCGGTTTATTCAATGATTATAATAGTTGCCGACTTTTATGACCTGGCTGGTGGCTAAGCAGTTGTACATAAGGTAATCTTCGCGCCCAGCGTGTAGGTGGAGAAAAACATGAGCGATGAATTGAGCGGTAAAAGCGGCAAAGTCCGGGTGATGTATGTCCGCAGTGAAGACAGCGACGATAAAAATACGTCTGGCAAGAACAAACGATCGTCCGATAAGCGTCGCGATGGCGCCCCGCGCGAAGCGCGAGAGAAGAATAGACCACGCCGCGACGGCGCGATGAAAGGCGGTGAGCGTCCGGCGCGTCGTGAAACCTATGACAGTGCGGTATCGCCGTGGAAAACGGTATCGCGAGCAGCGGACGAATCGGCCGAGCAGGGCGGTATTAGCGGCAAAAGCCAAATCGATCCAGAGCAACTGCGGCGTCAGCGGGCGGAGGAAACGCGCGTATATGGCGAAAATGCCTGTCAGGCTCTGTTTAATAGCCGTCCGGACGCGATTGTTCGCGCCTGGTTCCTGCAGGAAGTCACGCCGCGTTTTCGCGAAGCATTGCGCTGGATGGCCGCCAATCGCAAAGCCTACCATGTCGTGGATAATGATGAACTGACTCGTGCTTCCGGCACCGAACACCATGGCGGCGTCTGCTTCCTGATCAAAAAACGCCGTGGTTTGGACGTGCAAACCTATTTGCCGCATGCGCCGGAGAAAGATTGCGTGCTGGCGCTGGAGGATGTGGGCAATCCCCATAATCTGGGGGGCATCGTGCGTAGTTGCGCACACTTTGGTGTTAATGGCGTGCTGGTGCGTGATGCGTCGCAGTTGGAATCCGGTGCCGCAGTACGTACCGCCGAGGGCGGAGCAGAGCATGTCAAGGCGATTCAATCTGACAATCTGATCGATGCATTGTCACAGTTCCGCAAGGCCGGTTACACCATCGTGACCACCTCCAGCCACAAGGGCACTGCGTTGTACGATACTCAACTCCCTGCCAGAACGGTGATCGTATTGGGGCAGGAGAGCGACGGCCTTTCTGATGGCGCCTGGCAGCAAGGGGATATGAAGGTATCCATCAACGGCACCGGCAATGTGGAAAGCCTGAACATTTCCGTGGCGACGGGCATCCTGCTGGCGGAATGGTGGCGGCATAATCGCGCATAACCCAAGGGAACGTTATAAAAAACGGGAGTGCATGAAGCACTCCGTTTTTTTGTCGGCGACAATATGGGGGGCATATTGCGGCGGCGATCAGTGCGCTCCGCTACTGCCGGCGCTGCCGCTGTTGCCAAACGGCGGTTTGGCGAACCATACCAGCAAAATCAAGGCGAGGAATACCGCGGCGGAGATCCAGAAAATCTCGTTGGCGCCGATGATCAACCCTTGTCCGGTAATCTGGTTCGCCAGATAGGCGGAGACCTGTTGCTGGCTGTATCCCATAGCCTGCAATTGCTGGTAGGTCTGCTGCGCCAGTGGATTGTAAGGGGTAATGGATTCAGTCAGTTGCACATGGTGCAACGCTTCGCGTCGCTCCCACATCGTTGTGGTTATCGAGGTTCCGATGGAGCCGGCCAACGTCCTGGCGAAATTCGACAGGCTGGACGCCGCGGCCATGCGTTCAGGCGGCAGACCAGAGAGGGTGATGGTCGTCAGTGGCATAAAGAAGCAAGCCACCGCAAACCCCTGGAAGAACTGCGGCCAGGCCGAAGTCGCGAAATCCATACCGGGTTCGAAAGTATAAGCGCGCCAGTAGAAGCAGACGGCGTACATGATAAAGCTGAACGTCACCAGTTTGCGCATATCCAGTCGCGGCGCGAATTTACCGATCAGCGGCGACAGGATGACCGGCATAAGACCAACCGGTGCGGACGCCAGCCCGGCCCAGGTGGCGGTATAGCTGAAAACCGTTTGCAGCAGCTGCGGCAGCAGGACAATCGTGCCGAAATACAGCATGAACGCCAGGCTGATGCAGAGGCAGCCGATGGTAAAATTGCGTGACTTGAACAGCGATAAATCCACCACCGGGTGGTCGTCGGTCAGTTCCCAAACGACCAGCACCGACAACGACACCACCGCCACCACGGTCAACGTCAGGATCTCCGTCGAATTGAACCAGTCCAGTTCTTTGCCCCGATCCAGCATCATTTGCAGGCAACCGATGCCGGCGATCAGCAAAACCAACCCGACGGTATCGATAGGCCGAATTTCGATCTTGGTCTCCCTGCCGCGCAGCACCTGCAACGTGACCAGCACCACGGCAATCCCCAACGGAACGTTGATGAAGAAGATCCAACCCCAGTGATAGTTATCGCTGATCCAGCCGCCCAGAATCGGGCCGAAAATCGGCGCCACCACCACGGTCATCGACCACAGCGCCAGCGCGATACTGCGGCGGGCGGGCGGGTAATTGTTCAGCAACAGGCTCTGCGACAACGGGATGATCGGGCCGGCGACCAGGCCTTGAAAGATACGCGCGGCAATCAGCATCTCCAGGCTGGTGGAGACCCCACACAGCCAGGAGGCGAAGGTAAACAGCGCCGTAGCCCAGACGAACAGGCGGACTTCACCCAGCCGTTTGGCCAGCCAGCCGGTAATCGGGATATATACGGCGTTCGCAACCCCGAATGAGGTGATGACCCACGTTCCCTGTGAGTTGGAGGCGCCCAGATTCCCTGCAATGGTCGGAATGGCTACGTTGGCGATCGTCGAGTCCAGTACCTGCATGAAGGTCGCCAACGACAGAGCGATCGTCATCAGGGCTAGCGTTGCGCCCTTAAGCGGAGTTCTTTCCACGCTGCTCTCCTTTGTCCGCGCTTAGCCGGCGTTGGCCCGAATGATGCGATCAATGAGCTGATTGACCGGCGTCTGATCCAGCTCCAGCGCATCGCTCTGGTAAGCGGGGGCCGTGCGCGGTGCATCCGACAGCGATTTCCCTTCCGCTATCGCCGTATCGACTTTCACCAGCATGGATAACCCGATGCGCAGCGGGTGCTCCGCCAGTTGCTTCGGATCCAGTTCGATACGAACCGGCAGACGCTGTACCACTTTGATCCAGTTGCCGGTGGCGTTCTGCGCTGGCAACAAAGAGAAGGCGCTGCCGGTACCCATATCCAGGCCGACAACCCGGCCTTTGTACACCACGTCGTCGCCGTAAAGATCGCTGGTTATCGTTGCGGGCTGACCGATACGCATATGGGTCAACTGGGTTTCCTTGAAGTTGGCGTCGACCCACAGATTATTGGCGGGCACAACCGCCATCAGCGAGGATGAAGTGGTGATGCGGGCTCCCAACTGCACGCTGCGGCGCGATACGTAGCCCTCCACCGGGCTGACGATATGGGTGCGTTTCAGCGCCAGCCAGGCATCACGCACATCGGCGGCGGCCTGTTGTACCGTCGGCTGTTTTTCCAGCGGCGTATCCAGAATCATGGCCTGATTGGCGGCGTATTGCTGTCTGGCCGCCTCCAGGGAGGCGCGCGCGCTGGTGACGGAGTCGCGCGCATGCTGCAAGTCTTCGTGGCCGATGGCGTTTGCGCGGCCCAGCGCTTCGCGGCGGTTCAAATCGCTGATGGCTCTATCCAGCGCGACCTGCTGCACATCGATATTGGCTTTGTACTGGCGACCATTGATGATCAACTGGTGTACCTGACGCACGCTGTTGGCCAGCGCTGTTTGGGAACGCTCGAACGTTTGTTCGGCATCGGTCGGATCCAGTTCCACCAGCACGTCGCCCTTTCTGACGAAGTCGGTATTATCGACGTTCACCTGCGTGACGCTGCCGCTGACCTGGGACATGATTTGCACCTGGTTGCCCGCGACGTAGGCGTCGTCGGTTTCCTGGTGATGTTGCAACACCAGATACCAGTAGGCGAACCACACGCAACCGATAAAAATGAAGAGGATCAACAGCAACGTTAAAATCCATTTACGCTGCTTTTTGGGTCTGGACGGCGTGGATGCTGGAGCCTGATGTTCCACGTTGGCACTCATGGTTTTCTCCCTGTTGGATTTTTTCGCTGGGCATCAGTCATGCTGCAATGACGATTGCCTATTTTCCTTAATTCGGCTCCGCGCCCTGACGCGGGGCCTCCCGACCGGCAGCGTAAAAGCGCCGGTATCAACGTCCCTGATTGGCAATTTATTCGCCTGACTGAAAATAAAACCGCCCCTATAAACGGGAGCGTCTGCCTGGTTCAGTCGTGTATGACTTATCCGATGGTGCTGAAGGTTTATGGCGTCTCGGTATCCATTTCATCAATACGGGACAGTAGCTTGCGCATCAGCTTTTCTAATTGCTGCTGTTCGTCGTTTGCCAACGCGGAGCAGAGAAAATGAAGGCTTCGATGCTGCGGCGGCAACAACTCATCGAGAAAGGCTTTCCCTTTCTCCGTCATGAACAGATGCAGGCAACGGCGATCGCTATCGCTTTCGCGGCGTTCTATCCAGCCGCGTTTTTCCAGCTCGTCGGCGATCCGGGTGGCATTAGTGCGCGAGGAACCCAACGCCGCGCTGAGTTCGGACGGCTGAATACTGTAATTTTCCTGTGATTCCAGGGTAATCAGCGCCATGAACAGGGTTTCGTTGATGTCCTGTTCCTTCAGCATCTGGTTGCGATGCTCCAGGATTTTGGTCTGCATGTGCAGGAACAGCCGTAGTAACAACACTTCCTGATACGGAAACTCTGGCCGGCGGGACGCCCGCATGCGCAACATCTCTTCTATTGGGGCAAATGAACTTTCCATTGATGTCAACCTCATTAATCACGAACTGCATAGTAACTAATGTTACTAATTAGGTAAATGCGATAAATTTGTCCATTAGTGCTTATTTATAACTGAGTGAAACTTAGCAGACTGTCGGCTACATGACGGATTTTTTTCCTCGACCGGTATTGCAGTCACCTTCGGTTTTGCGTTCAAAGCGACATGAGGAGCACTTTGAACATCACGCCATAGCACAGCGCGCCGAAGAGCGTGGCGAGTACAATGCTGCGGGTTTTATAAAAACAGATCATCAGCGAGGCAAATCCTACCAGTGTTGGCGGCCACTGTTCCGGGTGACGCAATACGGTCGGAATGCCGGAAACGACCAGCAATGCACAGATGGAGGCGATACCGATGCTGTCGAGCAGTAGCGCGCTCTTCCCCCGCCGCAACGTGTTGGATGCCCGCAGAGTACCCAGCCGCAAGGGCAGGTAGCGGAATCCGAAGTTGACAAGTCCCACGATTAAACCAATAAGCAATATTGATGTGTTCATCGCGTTTCTCCGGTTGCGTGCGGCCCTGGCAGTAGCGACGCCAGGCAGCCGAAGCCGATCCCCAGCAAAATGGCAGCCGGGATGGAAAACAGCGTCAGCCCCAGCAGTGCGCCGCCAAGCGCGGCGATGACCACCGGGCTCTGCTGTCGTTTGAACGAGGCGAGCAGAAAGCTCAAGAACAGCGCCGGCAGCATGAAGGTCAGCGCGGCCTCGATAGCGGGATAGTCCTGTAGCGGCCCGTTACCGAACAACGCGCCGACTGCCGTACCGATACCCCAGGACAGCCAGGCGCTCAGCGCCACCGCCAGCATCCAGGATTCGCTCCAGCGGCGATTGTTTTTGGCCAGCCGTGTCGTGGCCGCCGCAAACACTTCATCGGTCAGGCCGAACCCCCACAGCGCGGTTTTACCCGTAGGCAGGTGTTGCAAAATACGTTGGCGCAGCGATGGGCCGTACAGCACATGCCGCACATCCATCGCCATCACGGTCAGTGCGGCGACCCAAACGGAGGCGCCGGCGCTCAGCAACGCGGTAATGACGAATTGACTGGCGCCTGCGTAAATCACGGCGGAAAGATAAATCGCTTCCAGCGGAGTGAACCCTAATTTGACGGCGTTCATGCCGAAAGCGAAAGACGCGGGCAGATAACCGATAACGATCGGCAAGCTGTCGAACAACCCTTCGGCGAAGGTTGCGCCCGTTGGCTGGTGGATATCGTCATTATGCGGTGATTGAAGTGTGGAATTCACGGCTGTTCAACTCATTGCTGGGTGATGTGTTGTCTTGTAATGATTCGTCTGTCCGGCAGGCCGGCAGACATCGAACCGCGCCATCGCACATCATGCGGGCGCCTCTTGTCTATCGGCGCTTATCATAGGCGCAAAGATCGTCAAAACCTAGCAGTCCCCCGCGCTGGCGTCGCTTCATCTCTCTGTATCGGCAGCTATTTCGTGGCGTTGGCCGCGCCACCACACCAAGAGGCCGAGCAGACTGACGACACTGCCGGTAACGGAAACCCCCAACAACCGAAGTGCTGATAGGCGGTGGCGGAAATCAGCGAACCGAGCGCGCCGCCGATGAAATACAGCGTCATGTATCCGGCGGTAACGCGGTTGCGCGCGTCGGGCATCAGGCGGTACATCACGCTCTGGTTGGTGACATGCACGCCCTGTACCGCCATATCCAGCACGACGATACCGAGCAATAACGGCGCTATCTGACTCACGCCCGCCGCGATGGCCAGCCAGGAGAGCGCCAGCAACAGCAGGCCGATGCTGGTGGTCAATCGGGCTTTTCCCTTGTCGACCAGGCGTCCGGCGCGGCCTGCCGCCAGCGCGCCTGCCGCGCCGGCCAGACCGAACAGCCCGATCACGCCTTCCGAATAGTGGTAAGGCGCTGCGGACAGCAGAAACGCCATGGACGTCCACAGCATGCTGAAATTACAGAATACGATAGCGCCCAGCGCGGAGCGGATGCGCAACAGCGGCGTTTCCCGGAACAGTTGGACGATGGAAAACAGCAGTTGGGGGTAGTTCAGATGGGTTGTTTGGCGGTAACGCGGTAATGCCCGCCACATCAACACCGCCATGCCGATCATCAACAGGCTGGCGACCCAGTAAACGGTGCGCCAGTCGCCCAGCGAGGCCAGCGCACCGGCCAGCGTCCGCGCCAGCAGGATCCCCAGCAACAGGCCGCTCATGATGGTACCCACCACCTTGCCGCGCGTTTCCGGCGTGGCCAGCGTCGCCGCCAGCGGAACCAGAATTTGCGCTACCACGGAGAACAACCCGGTGATGGCGGTACCGGCCACCATCAGCCATAAGGTCGGCGACGATGCGGTAATCAGCATGCCGGCGGCGGCCAGTAGCGTCATGGCGACAATCAGCCCGCGGCGTTCGAACATATCCCCCAGCGGCACCAGAAACAGCAGGCCGCAGGCATAGCCCAACTGGGCGGCGGTCACAATAAATCCGGCCTGATTGACGGAGAGCTGGAACGCATGGGCGATGGCATCCAACAACGGCTGAGCATAGTAGTTACTGGCGACGGCCAGACCGGTTGCCGAAGACATCAGCAGGATCAAGGCTGGGCTCAGGACGACTGGGGGGTTCTGTGCAGGCATGATTATGGTGAGTTCTGTGTGGAGAAGAAGGGCGTCAGTATCAAACAGCTTGTGCAGCGATACCAGCAAATTGGTTTGATTTTTTTGATATATAAGAATTAATTATCGACTAACGGCGTTATCGTCAGCATAGTCTGCCGGCCTGGCGTCGGGGGCCCATCCAGCGCCGGAATCATGAGCCAGAGTGAGACCGCGTAGCCGATGCAGGTAAGCGCTCGCTATTGTTGGCGCAACGAGCCGGTCGGCGGCGCAAGCCGTAGGGCATGGCAGTGACCGATACCGAACGCATTGTGCATCCGGTATCGGTGTGACGACCCGCGCAAGTGCCGCGTCGTTCCAGCATATCGCGCCTGCTACGGCGTCGGTGCCGGTGAGGAAAGGCTTACTTCACTGCCGAAAGGGCATTGCTGACCCACCCGTCGAACTGCGCCTGATGCGCCTTGATCCAACCGTCTACATGGCGCTGGATATCTTGTTGCGACGCCTCGCCCTGGTGCATGCGCAGATTCTGGGCGTTGATATCGGCGATCGGCAACGTCATAACGGCAAACAGTCTGGCCGCGGCCGGATTTTTTTCCGCCCATGCTTTGTTGGCGACAATATGCATATTGTTCACCGGGAAGCCGTAATTCGCGCCGTTGGGCAGCCGGGTATCGATATTTTTCTGGGCGCCCGGCAGTGAGGAGAACGGCACCTGCAGCCATACCACGTCGCGTCCCGGTACCAGCACATCGCTGACCCAGTACGGTGTCCAGGTATAGTAGAGGATCGGTTTTCCTTGTTTGTAACGGGTAATCGTGTCGGCAATCATGGCGGCGTAGTTGCCCTGATTGTGCGTGACGGTCTGTTCAAGCTGATAGGCGAGTAGCTGGTGGTTGATCACCGCCTCGCAACCCCAGCCTGGCGTACAACCGGTCAGGTCGGCTTTTCCGTCGCCATTGGTGTCGAAGAGCTGTGCCAGCTTCGTGTCTTTCAACTGATCGATTCGGGTAATGTGGTATTGCTCCGCCGTCTTACGGTCGATCAGGTAGCCCTGTGCCGCGCCGGAAACATACGTACCTTGCCGGTAAAATGTGTTGTCGCCGCCGGCTGCGCGATACATATCACTATGCAGCGGTTGCCAGTTGACGGCGGTGAATGTGGCGTCGCCGTTGGCGATCGAGGTATAGCCGACGTTGTAGTCCACTTCGCTGGGCGTATCGACGTGATAGCCCAGTTTTTCCAGCGCCCGGCTAACCAGCAACGTCTGGAAGGATTCTTCCGCCATCGGGCTCTGAATCGGTTTGACCGTTATCCCTTTGCCGGGCAGATCGGCCGCGTAGCTTGACAGCGTCAGTAGCGAACCAAAGGCAAGCGTTGCCATGTTGAAATAGCGCATTGTCGTTGTTCCTTTCTGGTGGCGAGTATTGACCGACGGCGTGTTGACGCCGTCGGCGAGGAGGCGGGCGCGGAACGTCAGGCTTTGACGAACGGACGCACCAGCAAACCGACGGGGCCGCGCATATACCAGCGCTGTGGGCCGCGGTTGCGGGCGTCTCGGCCCAGAGATTGCGTGATCCGGTCGAGAATGATGGCCAGCACCACGATGCCGACGCCGCCGATGGATGCCAGGCCCATATCCAGCCGGCCGATGCCGCGCAGCACCATCTGCCCCAGCCCTCCCACGGCGATCATGGACGCGATCACCACCATCGACAGCGCCAGCATCAGCGTCTGATTGACGCCTGCCATGATGGTGGGCATCGCCAGCGGCAGTTTCACCTTGAACAGCATCTGCCGTGGGCTGGCGCCGAAGGATTCCGCCGCTTCCACCAAATCCGCCGGCACCTGGCGAATGCCGAGGATGGTCAGGCGAACGATCGGCGGCAGCGCGAAAATGATGGTGACGACCACGCCGGGCACGTTGCCGATACCGAACAGCATGACGATCGGTACCAGATAGACGAACGCCGGGGTGGTTTGCATGGCATCCAGCAATGGCCGCACCACACGGGCGGCGCGCTGGCTATGGGATAGCCAAACGCCCAATGGCAGGCCGATGATCAGGCAGAAGAATAGCGCGGTCAGCACCAGCGATAGGGTGATCATCGCCTGCGACCAGGCGCCGATGGCGCCGATGACGATCAGCGCCAACAACGTGGCCACCCCCATGCCGGTCAGC
>NZ_CM001857.1:1009694-1028569 GCF_000400505.1 Musicola paradisiaca NCPPB 2511
TCAGCAGCTGTTGGAAGGCATTCAGAATCATGTCCACCGGCATCCGGATCCCCTGAAACAGCGGGCGAAAGTGCAACACCAGCCAGTCGATCCCGTCTGTGACCCAACGGTCGAGCGGCACCAATGTGTGGTGGAATGGATCAAGCGGATTGAACGCCGTATCCACGTTAGCGGGTGCGTTATTCAGCCAGTCCGCACTCTGCGGCGGGGCATCGGCGGCGGTTGGCGGGCTGTGCAACGGTGGATTGTGCAGCGGGTCGACCGAGGTTGGCGCACTACCGGGCGCCGTGGCCCAAGGATCCGATGCAGGGGATGCGTCGGCCGGCTGGCCGACCGTCGCCCAGGGATCCGCCGTCTGGCGGGTGGTATCCCCGCTCAGCGTTTCGTTCAGGTTTGGGTTTTGCGTATCAGCCATTTAGCGAGCCCTCCTTATCCAGCGCCTGCAGCAACATCCCTTTGGAGATGATGCCAAGATATTCATGGTGTTCTCCGACGACCGGCACCGCACAGGGCGCCTGCGCCACCTGAGAGATCAGTTCGCTGAGCGGCATGCTGGCGGAGACGGCCGCCGGCGCGGGCAACAATGCCTGCTCCAACGGCTGTTGTGCCTGCAGCGCTTGTTTGAGTGAATCGAGGGAAACGACGCCGATAAATTTCTGACCGCGCTCCAGCACATAGCCGTACTCGCGATCTTCTTGCTGCAATATCTTCAATGCTGAACGCGGCCCTACGCCCGGAATTTTACGGATCAACGCCACGGGCCGACGGCGGACGATATCGCCGGCGCTGAACACCTGGCTGACGTCTACGCCGCGGAAAAAGGCGCGGACATAATCGTTCGCCGGGTTGTTGAGGATCTCATCCGGCGTACCGACCTGAATCACTTCGCCGCTATGCATGATGGCGATGCGATCGCCGATGCGCATCGCTTCGTCGAGATCGTGGGAAATAAAGACGATTGTGCGTTGTTGTCGCGCCTGCAGGCGGATCAACTCGTCCTGCATCTCGGTACGAATCAACGGGTCGAGCGCCGAAAACGCCTCGTCCATCAGCAGGATGTCCGGGTCGTTGGCCAATGCCCGCGCCAGACCGACGCGCTGGCGCATGCCGCCGGAGAGCGCGTCGGGATAGGCGTGGGCATAGGTTTCCAGCCCAACCTGTTGCAGCGCGCTGATCGCCTTCTGTTCGCGTTCGGCGCGCTGCACCCCGGCCAGATCCATGCCGAAGGCGGTATTGTCGAGAATATTGAGATGGGGCATCAGCGCGAACGACTGAAACACCATGCTGATTTTTTTACGCCGAACCTCACGTAGCGCACTGTCGGGCAGACGGGAGATATCCTCGTCGTCGATCAGCACTTGCCCGCGGGTCGGTTCGATCAGGCGATTGAGAAGGCGTACCAGCGTGGATTTACCGGAACCGGATAATCCCATGATCACGAAAATCTCGCCTTCTTCAATGGCCAGACTGGCATTTTTCACCCCGACGGTCAGACCGGTTTTTTTGAAAATCTGATCTTTGTTCAGGCCTTTATCGATAAGTTTAAATGCCCGGTCAGGGTGGTCGCCAAATATTTTATACAGAGACTTTATTTCAAGTTTAATTGCCATGTAATGAAAGGTTTCCTATGGAGTTTATCGTGCGATAGTGTTGTCCTGTGAATGGGTGAGACTGTTATTACCCTAGCATACTGAGCGTCGATGACAACCCTTGGTCTGAGGTTTTCAATATTGTTCACACAATGTAAACCGTGTTTTTTTGATAATTAAGAACGGGTTTTTTATATTCAATATGTTGTTTTTATTTATTAATTTATGATTCCTCTTATTCAGGATATATTGCGATCATTTCGGTGTTTATATGAATATTAATTGACAACTTGAAGACGGAATTTTGACTAAGAATTATCTCGTTTTTATCTTCTCTGGTTATTGCTTGGGGTAATTAAAATACCGTTTTTGGAATTGTTCTTTGCGGGAAATAATGGGGCGTTTAGCGGTTTGAATATTCCTCCATCATTGGAGGATTTTGGGGGGAATAATACGGCCTGCCATTGATGGCAATGAGCGCGATATGAAAGGCCTTATCCTGCGATAAGCCGCGCGCATTATCACCCGCCCTCAGACGCAAGTGCATCGATGAAGACAATGCCATCGACGCACTGGTGGCGTCGATGGTGGAAAGAACGTGTGAACCTTGGCGGCAGATTACTCTTTACCCAGCGCCAGTCCGGACATAAACGCCGCGGGCGACTGCGCCCGTTCGTGGCGAGCCAGATAACGGTAACAACCCGCCCCCAACGCCACGCCGATAAACCAGCTGAAATTGGCGACGTCATGCCAGGCGGGAATGAAGCTGATCACCAGGCCGATCGCCACCGACGGGAGCAATGCCAGCACTGCGTTGGGATTGACGCCGTTGCGATACCAGTAGCGGCCGCCCGGCGCATCGTTGAACAGCGCATCCACGTCAACCTTGCTGCCTTTGATGAGATAGAAATCGGCCAGCAGGATGCCGAACAACGGGCCGATAAAGGCGCCCAGCACATCCAGCGTGTAGTGGATCAGCTCCGGGGACTGGAACAGGTTCCACGGCGTCAGCAGTACCGAGCCTACCGCGGCAATCATGCCGCCGGTGCGAAAGCTGATACGCTGCGGCGCGCAGTTGGAGAAATCGAACGCCGGCGAAACAAAGTTAGCGACGATGTTGATGCCGATGGTGGCGATGATCATGGTCAGCAAGCCCAGTGCCACCGCCACGCTACTGCCGACACGGCTGACGGTCTCGATCGGATCGGTCATCATCTGCCCGAACAGCGACTGGGTGCCGGAGACGATCACCACGGTGACGATGGAGAACAGCAGAAAGTTGAACGGCAGCCCCCAGCGGTTGCCGCGACGAATTTCTCCCATGTTTTTGGCGTAGCGGGAAAAGTCGCCGAAGTTCAGCAACGGCCCGGAGAAATAGGAAACGACCAGCGCGGTGGCGGTGATCATCTGCCAGAGCTGTTCGCCGCCGCTGAGCGACTTGCTGCCCAGCGTGAATGAAATACTGCTTAGCCCTGTTTTGTATACAATCCATGCCGCCAATGCCAACATGACGACATAAACCGCCGGGCCGGCGACATCGATAAAACGCTTGATGGCGCTCATGCCGTGCCAGAATACCATCGCCTGCAACAGCCACATAATACCGAAGCAGATCCAGCCCAGCGCGGACAGCCCGAGCCAGTGCGGCTGCGTCAGCGGCGTCAGTGCGGGATAGAACTTCAGCGCCACCAGCATCAGCGCGTTGGCGGCCAGATAAGTCTGGATGCCGTACCAGGCGAAGGCGATCAACCCGCGAATCACCGCCGGAATATTGGCGCCGAACACGCCGAAGGCCTGACGGCTGATCACCGCATAGGGTACGCCGCTCATCTGGCTGGGTTTGGCGACCAGATTGGCGCACAGTTGCACGATGCAGATGCCCGCCAGCAGGCATAGCAGCACCTGCCAGCTGGCCAACCCCAGCGTGAAGAAACTGGCGGCGACCACATAGCCGCCCATACTGTGCACATCCGACATCCAGAACGAGAATATGTTGTACCAAGACCAGTTCTGTTCCCGCGTTGGCGCCAGATCCTCATTACACAGTCTGGGGCTGTAATGCGCCGGGCTATTCCCGGTTGTGATTGTCGTTTCTGGCATGGAATCTGCTCCTCTTGTCTGCGATGAGAAATGGAATATTGTTGATACAGGCAAGCGGTGTATTGCAGGAATTGGGCCAGAATATGGGTTTTTGTATACATTGTATTGTTTTTATGTATACGATTTATTGACGATGTGACAACGGAATAACGTAATGAACTATACCTACGGTCTCGATAAGGAGACCTTTTTTGAGCAAAAAGATGAGGTTATCTATCAGGCGTTGCTGAATGCCATCGTAGAGCATCATTTATTGCCGGGCACCCGGCTGCCGGAAGAGGCGCTGGCGGACGTGTTCGGCGTCAGCCGCACCGGGATCCGCAAGGTGCTACAGCGTCTTGCCACTGTGCAAGTGATCACCCTGCTGCCCAAACGTGGTGCACAGGTGGCGACGCCTACCGTGCAGGAAGCGCGCGATATCTTTCAGACCCGCTGCCTGATGGAGTGCGCCAACCTGCCGCAGGTGGTGGCGCACTGTCAATCGACCCATCTGGCTGGTCTGGCGTCGTTGATCGCCGATGAGGAGAAAGCACATCAGGATCACAACGGCGCCGAGGCGATCCGTCTTTCCGCCGCATTTCATATTCAACTGCAGGCCCTATCCGGCAACCATGTCCTCGCCGGTCTGGTTTCGCAATTGACGCTGCGTTCATCGTTGGTGATCGCCGCTTACGGTACGCCGTGGCAGCAGGGGTGTCGCTGCCATGATCATCAGGATCTGCTGGCGCTGCTGCGAGCCGGCGATCTACCGGGGCTGACCGCCGCGATGCAACAGCATTTTGATGAGATCGTCGCCAGCCTGCGTTTCGATCGCGATGAAGAGGTCGCGCCGGATTTTCATCGTCTGTTCGGGCATCTCAATGAGGAGAAAGCGTGATGGCCTGCGTGATCCAGGTGATTAACCCCAACACCAGCCAGGCGATGACCGACACCATCGCCGGCGCGGC
This sequence comes from Musicola paradisiaca NCPPB 2511, assembly GCF_000400505.1. NCBI lineage: Bacteria > Pseudomonadati > Pseudomonadota > Gammaproteobacteria > Enterobacterales > Pectobacteriaceae > Musicola > Musicola paradisiaca. Next base: position 1,014,331 of record NZ_CM001857.1, read on the forward strand.
GCGACGGGCGGCAGCGCCGGGCACTGAAATCGCGGCGGTTTGCCCGTCGCAGGGGGTGCCTTCCATCGAAGGGCATTTTGATGAAGCGGTGGCGACGCTGGGCGTGCTGGAGCAGGTACGCCTCGGCAAGGCACAGGGCGTCGACGGGCACATCATCGCCTGCTTCGGCGATCCGGGTCTGCTGGCGGCGCGGGAACTGGCGCGTGCGCCGGTGGTCGGTATCGCCGAGGCGGCGATGCATATGGCGACGCTGGTGGCGACACGTTTTTCCATTATCACCACGCTGCCGCGCACGTTGGTGATCGCCCGGCATTTGCTGCAACGCTACGGTTTTGAACACCATTGCGCGGCGTTGCACGCGATCGACCTGCCGGTACAGGCGCTGGAGGATCCGCACGGCATGGCGCAGCACAAAGTACGGGAGCAGTGTATCCAGGCCCGGCGTCAGGATGGCTGCGGCGCGATCGTCCTGGGCTGCGGCGGCATGGCGGATCTGGCGCAGACGCTGACGCGGGAGCTGGACATGCCGGTGATCGACGGCGTCAGCGCGGCGGTCAAAATGGTGGAAGCGCTGGCGGGGCTTGGGCTTTCCACCAGCAAGCACGGCGATCTCGACTATCCGCTGGATAAACCCTTGACCGGCGCCTTCAGCCACCTGCGCTGATCCCCGCTAAGCATGAAGAAGGATGTATCCATGAATACCCTCGCAGACTGGGGACCTGACCCGGATTACCCGCGTGATCTGATCGGCTATGCGGGCAAACCGCCGCACGCCAACTGGCCGGGGCGCGCACGCATCGCAGTACAATTCGTGCTGAATTATGAAGAAGGCGCGGAAAATAACGTGCTGCACGGCGACGCGGGATCCGAACAGTTCCTGTCGGATATTATCGGCGCCGCCAGTTATCCCGCGCGGCATATGTCGATGGATTCGCTTTACGAGTACGGCTCCCGCGCCGGTTTCTGGCGTATCCATCAGGAGTTTCAGCGCCGGGGCCTGCCGCTGACGGTATTCGGCGTCGCCATGGCGCTGGCGCGCAATCCGGCGGTGACGGCGGCGATCCGTGAGGTGGACTACGATGTGGTCAGCCACGGCTGGCGCTGGATCCACTACCAGGAAATGGATGTGGAAACGGAGCGCCAGCATTTGCGCCGGGCGGTGGAGGTGCAGACCGCGCTGTTCGGCCGGCCGCCGTTAGGGTGGTATACCGGGCGCGACAGCCCGCATACCCGGCAGTTGGTGCTGGAGCACGGCGGCTTTCTGTACGACAGCGACTATTACGGCGACGACTTGCCGTTCTGGATGCCGGTGCAACTATCGGACGGCGCGTTGCGCCCGCACTTGATCATCCCCTATACCCTGGAAACCAACGATATGCGCTTCGCCGCGCCGCAGGGCTTCAACAGCGGCGATCAGTTCTTCACCTACCTGAAAGACAGTTTTGATGTGCTGTACGCCGAGGGCGAAAACGCGCCGAAAATGATGTCGGTGGGCATGCATTGCCGTTTGTTGGGGCGGCCGGGACGTTTCCGGGCGTTGCAGCGCTTCCTCGACTACATCCAGCAACACGATCGGGTGTGGGTGTGTCGTCGTCAGGAGATCGCCGAGCACTGGTATCGGGAACACCCGTATCGCGGCGCCTGATTTTCCCCTGCCCATGCGGCGCGTTGGCGTCGCCGATGACTGCCGGGCATATCACCCGGCGCGCCTTTCTTCGCACAATAGGGTGCGCCTTTCGTCCACAGTGCGGTGCGTCCTTCCTTGCTCAGTGCGGCATCGTGCCGGCTTCTCGCATTGCCCGTGCGGTCAACACCGTTGCTGAAAGTGCGACGCCGGTGTGTTCCCGTCAGACCATCAGGCTGACGTGAGCGGCGACGATGCGCCAGCCTTGTTCGGTGCGCAGCCAGGTCTGCATCTGGCGGCCGATCTTTTCCGTGCCCGCGCGGCGAAACTCGGTGCTGGCCACCGCCATGTCGCGGCCGTAGGTGGTGATCACCGTATTTTGCACTTGGCGATCCAGCCCGCTTGACGGCCGGGCGGCGCGGAATTCCCGGATCTGTTCGATGCCGTACAGGTTTTCCGATGCGCCGTAGCGCACAGTGCGCGCGTCGTGCCAAAACAGTTCGTCCAGCACCTCGATATCATTGCCGGTCAACGCTTGTTCGTAGCGATAAAAGGCGGCGGTAACGTCGTCCAAGACCTCGGGCAGGTTGATTTCAATACTCATCAGCGATTTTCCATCGGATTGAGGGGAGCAGGCGCCAATGCCTGCGCGATACCTTGTTGCTCCAGGCGCCAGGCGGCCTGTAGCGCCAGATCTTCGCGCCAGGGCGCGGCGATCAGCTGAACGCCGATCGGCAACCCGTGGGCGGCGGTGAGCGGCACCGTGACCACCGGCAGGCCGACAAACGAAATCGGCTGGGTCAGCATGCCCATGCTGGCGCGGATCGGCAGGTCGGCGCCGTTGATGCGCATGGTTTCCTGGCCGATCAGCGTGGCGCTGCAAGGGGTCGCCGGGGCGATCAGCAGATCGGTATCGGCGAACAGCGCCATCGCCTGACGACGGAAATGATCACGGAAGCGCTGGGCCTGTAGGTACCAGGCTGCCGGGATCATGGCGCCGGCCAGCAGGCGCTCGCGGGATAGCGGTTCAAACAGCTCCGGCGTGGCGCGCAGGGCGGGCAGATACAGATTGCCGCCTTCACTGGCGGAGAGCAAAAACGCGGCGGTGCGCGCCAGTCCGGCATCCGGCAAGTCGCAGTCGTCGTCCGCCGCCAGCGCGGTCGCCACCCGGCGTACCGCATCGGCGGCGTGTTCGTCGCACCCGTCGGCGAAATAGCCGCCCAGTACGCGGCAGCGCAGCGGCGTGTCGTCCGCTAATGCATCGACGGCGGCGATAGCCGGCTGTGCCACCTGAAAACGATCGGCAAGATCACGCCCTTGCAGGGCATCAAACACACAGGCCAGATCCTCGGTGGTGCGAGCCAGCGGGCCGATGTGATCCAGACTGCCGACAAACGGCTGCGTGCCGTGGCGCGACAGGCGGCCGAAGGTGGGTTTCAGGCCAAAGATGCCGCACAGCGACGCGGGCACGCGGATCGAGCCATTGGTGTCGCTGCCGAGTGAGAAGCTCACCAGCCCGGCGGCGACGGCGGCGGCGGAACCGCCGGACGAACCACCGGCGATGCGGCTGGGATCGTGCGGGTTGCGCGTCGGGCCGTAGTGGCTGTTTTCGGTGGTGAAGCCATAAGCATAAGCGTCCATGTTCAGCAGGCCGCTCAGCAACGCGCCCGAGCGGCGAAGTTGTTCCACGGCGAAGGCGTCCTGCGCGGCGGGCGGGTTCCGGCTATAGAGGCGCGCCCCCGCCAGTGTGGTTTCACCCGCCACATCGAACAGGTTTTTGACCGCATAGGGCACGGCGGCCAGCGGCGGCAGTTGTTGCCCCGTCCGTTGCTGTTCGTCGATGGCGGCGGCTTCCGCCAGCATCCGTTCATGGGTCAGACGGGTGTAGGCGTTAAGCAGCGGATTCAAGCGTTCGATCTGCGCCAGCGTATGCTGCGCGATGTCGACGGCGGACAGGTGCCCCTGCGCCACCTCGTTTTGCAGGGTGCGGATGGAGAGCTGAGTCAGGTTCATGGCCGGTACACTCCCGCCACTTCCTGCCGCGTTTCCAGCGGGTAGGCCATCAACGGTTGCGCCATCGTGGCGATACGGCTGAACTGCAACTGCAATTCCTGGCGGCGGACGTCATCCAGATCCAACCCCAGCAGGGTTTCCATTTGTTGCAGATAGGCGGCGAGCGCCGCGTTGTCGAGGGCCTGCGTATTCATGGCATAACTCCTTAACTCAAAAAATATGTTGGGGTTTACACGTCGTTCCTGGGTTCGCAAACAGTCAGAATCCGGCGGCGCTGCCGTTGCTGCGCGGATCCGCCGCGCCTTCCAGCATGCCGTTGGGGTGGCGCACGATGGCCCCGGCGTGGCCGACGGTTTCACTGAAACCGGAGAGCAGTTCCACATCGTGCCCCAGCCCGCGTAGCGCCTGCACCGTGGCCGGCTGGAAGCGATCTTCCAGTTTGAGCGTATCGGTGGCCTGGCCCCAGGTTCGCCCCAGCAGCCAGCGCGGTGCGGTGATCGCCTGTTGTAGCGGCATGCGCTGGATGACGTGGCGGGTAAACAGCGCCGCCTGCGTCTGGGGCTGGCCGTCGCCGCCCATCGAGCCGTAGACCAGCGTGCGTCCGTCGGATAGCCGCGCCGCCGCCGGGTTTAAGGTGTGGAACGGTTGTTTCCCCGGCGCCAGCGCCAGCAGGTGGTGCGGATCCAGGCTGAAAGAGGCGCCGCGGTTCTGCCACAGCACGCCGGTGCCCGGCAGGATCACGCCGCTGCCGAATTCGTGGTAGATGCTCTGGATGAAGGACACCGCCAACCCGTTGCGGTCGCAGGTGCCGAGCCACACGGTATCGCCGGGGCCTTTGCCTTCTCCCCAGGACGACGCACAGCGGGTATCGACGTTACCGGCCAGTTCATCAAGGTGCTGACTGCTCAGCAGATCCTGCATGTTCTGGTCGATCAAGCGCGGATCGGTGATGTAGCGATCGCGCAGCCGAAACGCCAGCTTGGTGGCTTCCACAAGGCGGTGGATGGTCTGGCTGTCGCTCAGATCTTCCATGCCCAGCCGATCGGTGATGCCGAGGATCGCCAGCGAGACCAGCCCCTGGGTCGGCGGCGCCAGATTGAACACCTCGCCCCGGCTGTGCGCGAGTGTGAGCGGTACGGTACGGCGGGCGCGGTGCGCCGCCAGATCATCGAGCGTGAGCGGCATGTCCAGCGCGGCCATCTGCCGGGCCATCCGCTCCGCCAGCGTGCCGCGGTAGAAACTGTCGAGCCCGTCGTCTGCCAGTTGCCGCAGCGTAGCGGCCAGGTCGGACTGGATAAAGCGGCTGCCGGTGCGGGGTATCTGCCCCTGCGGCATAAACACCCGGCTGAATTCGGCAAAATCGCACAGCTCGTCATGGCGGCTGGTGAGCGAATCTTCCTGCGACTGAGTGACCGGGATGCCGTCGGCGGCATAGCCGATGGCATCTTCCAATAACGTCGAGAGCGGCAGCGGGCGGTTTCCGCCCAGTTCGGCGGCGCAGGCCAGCGCCTCCTGCCAGCCACTGACAGTACCGGCGACGGTCAACGCCGCCTGCGCGCCGCGATGCGGAATGCGGGCGTGTCCGGCGTAGCGCTGGCGCGTAGCCAGCGAACCGGCGGCGCCGCTGGCGTCAATGGCGATGGGCTCGCCTTCCGGCGGCACGATCAACCAGAAGCCGTCGCCGCCGAGGCTGTTCATGTGCGGGTAAACGACGGCGATGGTCGCCGCCGCAGCCACCATCGCCTCAATGGCGTTACCCCCGGCGCGCAGAATGCGCTGGGCGCTGGCGCTGGCGAGGTGATGCGGGGTCACGGCCATGCCCGAGGGGGCGATGTTGCTCTGCATCATGTGAATGATTCTCCGTGTGGTCGGGATACCGGTAGGGTGTTCGGCTCGAAATGGTCGATGTTAAGCAAAAGCCGTTCCATCTTTTCCGCTTGCCGTCGGCCTGCCGGTATATGGTAAGGTGCTGCGGTGTTGATAGTATGAAACAAAAGTTGCAGAGGCAGGCATGAAACAGATCGATGAACGGCTACGCAGCCAGTACAGCGCGCTTTCTCCCCAGGAACAGCGGGTGGCGGAGTTTATCTTCGATCATCTGGATGACTTGATTAGCTACAACAGCGCCGAGCTGGCGCGGTTGAGCGGGGTATCCAAGGCCACGGTCAGCCGCCTGTTCCGCCGTCTGGGATACCCCAGTTACCGGGAAATGCGCGATGAGCTGCGCACCCTGCGCCAAAGCGGAATGCCGTTGACGGACAACCGTGATGCGGTGCAGGGCAACACGCTGTTGGCGCGTCATTACAAGCAGGAAATGGCCAACCTGACCCAGTGGGTCAACCAGATCGATCCGCAACAGTTCGGCGCGCTGATCGCCGCGCTGCAACAGGCGCGGCGCGTGTGTATTCTCGGGCTGCGCAACAGTTATCCGGTGGCGTTGCATCTGCGCCAGCAGTTGCTGCAGATTCGGCCGCAGGTGGCGCTGCTGGCCCAGCCGGGGCAGACGCTGTCGGAAGAGTTGGCGGATCTGGATGCGCAGGATGTGGTGGTGGCGGTGGCGTTTCGCCGTCGTCCGCGGCTGATGCATCCACTGTTGCAGCAATTGCAGCAACGTCAGGTACCGGTATTGCTGCTGTGCGAGCCGCAGGCGCACCTATTGCCGCCGCTGGCGAACTGGACGCTGAGCGCGCCGTTGGACAGCGTTTCCGCCTTTGACAGCTATGCCGCCGCCATGAGTCTGGTCAATTTGATCAGCAATGCATTGCTGCACCAGATGCTGGCGGAGGGGCGGCTGCGCATTCACCAGATCGCCGATCTGTATCAGCAACTGGAAGAGTTGGAACAGCGGTAATGGGGCACCGGACTGGTGCCTTTGCACTATCTTGGTTCAATTCATTCTCGTGGCTGTGCCCTCCCGATGTGCGTTTTCGCGGTGGCTTTTTGACTTTTTCGTCGTGAATTCTGCGTGCTACAACGGCGGGTTTTGCGTGTTAATTCCCCTCTCTCTTGCTTCCTTTACGTTTTTATAGCTGGCACATATCTTGCTTTTATTTCTGGAACATTGGTTTCAGTAATTGCATGTAAGAATCTTTAGTTTCAATCTATCGTAACCGGGGGCAACGCAATGAATTTCAAAAAAGGTCTTTTGGCAATGGCGGGTGCGGCACTGTTGATCATGCAGGCGGGAAGCGCCATGGCGGATCAATTGCAGGATATTCAGCAGCGCGGCGTGCTGCGTGTCGCGGTGCCGCAGGATTTTCCGCCGTTTGGTTCGGTGGGAACCGATCTACAACCGCAAGGGTATGACATCGACGTGGCGCGTTATCTGGCGGGCGAGATGAAACTAAAGTTGCAGCTGGTGCCAGTGACCAGCGCCAACCGCGTGCCTTACCTGCAAACCGACAAGGTGGATCTGGTGATCTCCAGCCTGGGTAAAAATGCCGAGCGCGAGAAAGTGATTGATTTCAGCCGCGCCTATGCGCCGTTCTTCCTTGGTGTCTTCGGGCCGAAAGAGGGAGATGTGTCGTCGCCGGATGCGTTGCAGGGTAAAACCGTCGGTGTGACCCGCGGCGCGGTGGAAGACATGGTGTTGACCGACATCGCGCCGAAGACGGCCGACGTCAAGCGCTATGAAGACAACAACACCACGCTGTCCGCCTATCTGTCCGGCCAGGTGCAGTATATCGCCACCGGCAACCTGGTGGTGGCGGCCATCGCGGAAAAGAACCCGACCAAAGCGCCAGTGGCGAAGTTCATGCTCAAGGATTCCCCCTGCTTTATCGGCCTGAAGAAGGATGAACCGGCGCTGAAGGCCAAAGTGAATGCGCTGATTGAGAAAGCCATCAAGGACAACACGCTGAACGGCCTGTCCGAAAAATGGCTGAAGGCGCCGCTGCCGGCCAATCTGGGATCGTAAGGACAAGCTATGACATACCAGCTTCATTTCGCGGCATTGTGGCCGTACTGGCCGGAATTACTCGCCGGGCTATGGGTCACGATTGAGCTGACCGTCATGGCGACCCTCGGCGGCGTGGCCATCGGCGTGTTGGGCGCCGCGCTACGCAGCGGCAGGCCGACGCTGATAAGCCGCCTGTGGGGCTGGTATGTCGAGCTGATCCGCAATACGCCGTTTGTGGTGCAGCTATTTTTCATCGTATTCGGCCTGCCGGGGCTGGGGCTGAAGCTCAATGCCGGTCAGGCTGCGCTGCTGGCGATGTTGGTCAACCTGGGAGCTTACAGCACGGAGATTATCCGCGCCGGTATCCAGGTGACGCCGAAAGGCCAGTGGGAGGCGGCGCGGGTGCTGGGGCTGACCAAAACCCAGACCTTTCTGCGGGTGATCCTGCCGCCGGCGTTGCAACGGATTTATCCGGCATTGGTCAGCCAGTGCATCATCGTGATGCTCGGTTCTTCCGTGGTGTCACAGGTGTCGTTTGAAGAACTGACCTTCGCCGCCAACCTGATTCAGTCCCGAACCTTCCTCAGTTTTGAGGTGTATCTGGTGACTACGCTGTTTTATCTGGCGCTGTCGATGCTGATGCGCCAGCTGCTGCTGCTGGCCGGGCGACGTTTGCTGGGAGTACCGCGCCAATGATGACGTTTACCGACTGGGATATCGTGCGCAACCTGCTGCTGGCGGGGCGCTGGACGCTGCTGTTGTCGCTGGCAGCCTTTTTTGGCGGCGGTCTGGTCACGCTGCCCTTGTTGCTGCTGCGTCTGACCAAACGCCCGTGGCCGCTGCGCCTGACCCGGCTGTACGCCGATGTGTTTCAGGGCACGCCGCTGCTGATGCAGCTGTTTTTGGCGTTCTTCGGCCTGGGGTTGTTCGGCATCGACGTCAGCCCCTGGACGGCGGCGGCGCTGGCGCTGACGCTGTTCACCAGTGCGTTTCTGGTGGATATCTGGCACGGCAGCGTGCTGGCGCTGCCGAAAGGGCAGTGGGAAGCCTGTCGTTGCCTCGGGCTGACCTTCACCCAGACGCTGACCCGGGTGGTTGCCCCGCAGGCGATGCGTATCGCCATCGCGCCGACGGTGGGGTTTTCAGTGCAAGTGATCAAGGGCACCGCACTGGCTTCGATCATCGGCTTCGTCGAGCTGACCAAGGCCGGCACCATGCTCAACAACGTGACCTTCCAGCCGTTCAAGGTGTTCGGGCTGGTGGCGCTGGGCTATTTCCTGCTGTGTTACCCGCTCTCTTACTACAGCCGTTATCTGGAGAAGAAATTCAATGCCGCTCATCACCATTAATCAGGTCCATAAGTATTACGGCCAAAACCACGTACTGAAAGGCGTGGATCTGGATATCGATGTGGGCGAGGTGGTGTCTATCATCGGCCGCAGCGGTTCCGGCAAAAGTACGCTGCTGCGCTGCATCAACGGGCTGGAAGGCTATCAGGACGGCAGTATCAAACTGGGCGGGATGACTATTACCGACCGCGAGTCGCAAGCGCGCGAAATCAGCCGATCCGTCGGCATGATCTTTCAGAATTTCAACCTGTTTCCCCATATGACGGCGCTGGAGAACGTGATGCTGGCGCCACGGTTGGTGTTGGGCAAAAGCGATGCCGAGTGCCGGGCGCTGGGGGCGCAGATGCTGAACAAGGTCGGGCTGGGGGAGCGGATGGAGTATTACCCGTCCAGCCTGTCCGGCGGCCAGCAACAGCGGGTGGCGATCGCCCGTGCGTTGGCGATGAACCCGAAGGTGCTGCTGTGCGATGAGATCACTTCGGCGTTGGATCCGGAACTGGTGGGCGAGGTGCTCAAAGTGCTGGAACAACTGGCAGCGGAGGGGATGACGCTGATTCTGGTCACGCACGAAATGAATTTCGCCCGCGAGGTGGGCGACCGGGTGGTGTTTATGCATCAGGGGACGGTGTGGGAACAGGGGCCGGGCGATGCACTGTTCGCCAGCCCGCACACACCGGAACTGAAGCAGTTTATCGCCTCGGTAAGACTGTGAGGATGAGGACGTCTGACCCGGCGCGCCGGTAAGCGCAGCGATCGCGTGTTGTCGCCGGACGGTAGGCACAACTTGCCGGTTATATCGGGATCGGCATTGGGCTATCCCTGTTCTCATTGAACATTCCCCAACGTCGTTGGGAATCTATTTCAGGAGTGAATTTCATGCATAACGAACTGCTGGCGCAAATCAATCCGCCGCACCGCCTGTTGATGGGGCCGGGCCCGATCAACGCCGATCCGCGCGTACTGCGCGCCATGTCCAGCCAATTGATCGGCCAGTACGATCCGGCGATGACCGGCTACATGAATCAGGTGATGGCGCTGTATCGCCAGTTGTTCCGTACCGACAACCGTTGGACCCTGCTGGTGGACGGCACGTCGCGCGCCGGGATCGAGGCGATTCTGGTATCGGCGATCCGCCCTGGCGATCGGGTGTTGGTGCCGGTGTTCGGCCGCTTCGGCCATCTGTTGTGCGAGATTGCCCGCCGTTGCCGCGCCGATGTGCACACCATCGAAGCGCCGTGGGGCGAGGTGTTCACGCCGGATCAGATCGAAGACGCCATTAAGCGGGTGAAGCCGCGCCTGCTGCTCACCGTGCAGGGCGATACCTCGACCACCATGCTGCAACCGCTGGCGGAGCTGGGGGATATCTGTCGTCGTCATGACGTCCTTTTTTACACCGACGCCACCGCGTCGTTCGGCGGCAACCCGCTGGAAACCGACGCCTGGGGGCTGGATGCGGTGTCCGCCGGGTTGCAGAAATGCCTGGGCGGGCCGTCCGGCAGTTCGCCGGTCACGCTCAGCCCGCGCATGGAGGCGGTGATTCGCCAGCGTAAATGCGTGGAGCAGGGCATCCGTACCGCCGACCATCAGGACGGCGACGACGAAATGATTTATTCCAACTATTTCGACCTCGGCATGGTGATGGATTATTGGGGGCCGGAGCGCCTCAATCACCATACCGAGGCCACCAGCATGCTGTTCGCTGCCCGGGAATGCGCCCGCGTTATTCTGGAAGAGGGGCTGGATGCCAGTATTGCCCGTCACCGGCTGCACGGCGATGCGTTGCTGGCCGGCATCGAAGGCATGGGGCTGCAAGCTTACGGCGATGTTGCCAACAAGATGAACAACGTATTGGGGGTGGTGATCCCGCAAGGCGTCCACGGCGAACAGGTGCGCAAGCTGCTGCTGGAGGATTTCGCCATCGAGATCGGCACCTCGTTCGGGCCGTTGCAGGGCAAGATCTGGCGTATCGGCACCATGGGGTATAACGCCCGAAAGGATTGCGTGATGCAGACGCTGAGCGTGCTGGAAGCGGTGCTGAATCATCTGGGGTTCGCGACGGTTCAAGGCGCGGCGATGCAGGCGGCGTGGGATGTTTACCGCAACCGCAAGGAGCCGGCATGAGCGACGTGCTGACGGCGGCTGAAGCGCAGTGCGCCGCACGTCGCGTAATGCAGCGTTGCGATGAGCTGGCGGCCATCAGCGAGACTGTCGGTCAACTGACGCGGGTCTACCTGTCGCCGGAGCATCTGCGCGCCAATCGGCGAGTCGGCGAATGGATGCAGGAAGCCGGCATGCGCGTCTGGCAGGATAGCGTCGGCAATATCTGCGGGCGTTATGATGGGCACACGCCCGACGCGCCGGCGCTGCTGCTGGGTTCTCATCTGGATACGGTGCGCAACGCCGGGCGCTATGACGGCATGCTCGGCGTGTTGAGCGCGATTGAAACCGTCGCCAGTTTGCATCGCCAAGGGATCCGGCTGCCGCTGGCGGTGGAAATTGTCGGTTTTGGCGACGAAGAAGGCACTCGTTTCGGCATTACCCTGCTGGGAAGCCGGGGGCTGACCGGTACCTGGCCGTCCGACTGGTTATCGCGCACGGATGCGGACGGTGTCACCGTCGCCAGCGCGTTGCACACCGCCGGGCTGAACGTCGATGCCATTGGCGACGCCGAACGGGCGGCGCGGGAGATTGCGGCGTATCTGGAATTGCATATCGAGCAGGGGCCTTGTCTGGAGCAGGCGGCGCTGGCGCTGGGGGTGGTGACAGCCATCAACGGCGCCCGGCGGTTGAACTGTACGTTTACCGGCCTGGCGGGGCACGCGGGGACGGTACCGATGTCGCAGCGGCAGGACGCGCTGGCTGCCGCCGCCGCCTGGATGACGCGGGCGGAGCAGCTCACTTTGGCGAGCGACCCGCATCTGGTGGCGACGTTCGGTACCCTGCAATGTTTGCCGGGGGCGGCGAATGTGATCCCGGGGGAAGTGCGGCTGACGCTGGATATTCGCGGGCCGGCCGACGCGCCGCTGGATGCCTTGCTGCAACAGTTGCTGGATCTGGCTCAGACCATAGCGACCACGCGCGGTTGTGCGTTTAACGCCGAAGAGTATTACCGCATCGCGGCGACGCCGTGCGACAACGCACTGCAACAGCGGCTTTCCGACGCGGTGACGGCGGTGCAGGGCCGCAATTTGCGACTGCCGAGCGGCGCGGGCCATGATGCTATCGCCATCGCTGAACGCTGGCCGGTGGGAATGCTGTTTGTCCGTTGCAAGGGCGGCGTCAGCCACCATCCGGATGAATCGGTATTGACCGACGATGTGGCGCTGGCGTTGCAGGCGCTGTGGCTGACGGTGTTGGGATATCGCTGAGGTATACAGTGGGCCGCGGGTGATGGGCATGTGCTGCCATCGTATGTCGGTATGTCGAGGGTTTTATCTTTAAGTGGAAACCGTTGGCGTGGCGTAGGCCACATCATTCACTCATGGTGGATGAAGAAGAGAGTGTGAACCTCCTGGAATTGACCACCGTGCCATGGTTTGGCATTAGCGTGCGTTTTTTTCTAACAATACATTTCCGGGTGGTCGGTGATATTGGGAGCGATAATCGCTCCCGCTTTATTTCTTCTGTTGCCATCAGTGACTGTCATAAATTGAATTTTTTATCAGCCATATTCTATTTTGGTGAAGGTGCGTCGTCATCACAATATCATCATAATAGGGAATGACATGTAATACGTAATACCCTAAATACCGCCAATTACTGGCAAAGAAAATACCCGAATGAACACGGTCGTCATGGCTGAATTATTGTCTGTGTGGGTTGGCATTAATATTCATTCGGTAACAGATGGCGCATCATAAAAAGTGAACGTCGGCCTGACGACCAGACCATGTTCGTGGCTACCGGATAAAACCAGAAAGTAAGCTGGCATAATCAGGTTTCTTAGCTAAACACGTCGTATTGATCAGCGACAGTACGCTAGCAAAAGGGGAACATCGCAGGAAATCGACCACATGTTCATTGTCCACCTCATTAAACAACGCACCATGACGAAACTGGACATATTCCAGAGCCGCATGGAAATACAATGTGGCAAGATTTGGCGTCAGATGGGTATTGATTCCCTCATCACCGATCTCTTTATTGAGCTGTTTCAGCGCCTCCATCATACCGGCCTGCCCTCTCTGAATAAGCGCGTTATCACTTTCGGTATAGCGTGCTAATACTGCGGTTCGAAACGCAATGTCCATCAGCGTCTTTGCTGCCCCTAACTGTTTAATTTCATTGGCCTGTGCCGAGTCTACCTGGCGTAACGCTTGGGGTTGATAGGTTGCAATTAAATACTGGCAAATGCATAAACTTTCGGTAAGAGCCACTCCGTTACCAAGTTCCAAAGTGGGGATCAGGCAAAATGGATTGACGCTTTTAAGATTAATGGGGGAACTCCAGGGGTCAACCCAAATAAATGTGAGTGGTGAGCAGTGTGATAAAAGAGCGGTTGCGACGACCACACGTGAGAAAGGGGATGTTTCATTAAGGTACAGTTGCATGCATAGTCCTTTATTGGGCTAAATGGATTGGGAAATAGGTTTTGAAATTGGGTGCGATGATGTCAACATGATGCAAGTCACAGAAAGTAATAGCGCACTGGTACTGATAGCAAACAATACGTTGTATGAATCCAATTGACTTAAAGAATACGCCATTAAAAAACCAACCACCCCTTGCGATATTGCAAAAGAGAGTGTCATGCCACTCCATGCTTTTGTATGCAGATCATATCCCACACATTCCAACATATAAGTCGATACCAGCGTCACGGTTCCCGGAGTAAAAATACCAACCAACAATGAAGACAGGAATAATGCGGCCGGATGCGAACTGACTAGCGGTAGTGCGACTCCTAGCGCTTTCAGACTAAATGCGATGCAAAGTGAACGTTTCAGCCCAAATCTATCACCTAGATTACCCGTAATCAGTGGGCCAATAACTGCGCCGACACCAAATGTCGCCCAGAAAAAACCACCACTGGATAATGTGTATTAGCTCAGACTTGATCTGACAGTTACCGGTTATTTATACAGGTGTCTGTCAGATTACATCTGGCTTAAATTTTTCTCAGCCCAGATGCGTTTTCCATCAAGTAATGTTTCCATCGGCGTCCGCCCACAGCACATTTTTCCCTGATGAGTTCGTTCATTATTGTAATAATGCAACCATTCATCAAGATCCGATTGCAGAGTATCAATGTCTCCGTACAGTTTTTTACGGAATGTCATCTGATAAAACTCCTGCAATATCGTCTTATGGAACCGTTCGCAGATACCGTTGGTTTGTGGCGACATCGCTTTGGTC
>NZ_CM001857.1:1028669-1130203 GCF_000400505.1 Musicola paradisiaca NCPPB 2511
GCCTGTTCCGTTGCTGCATCGGTTCTGTTTTTCAAGTTCGGACTACGGCGACTTCGGTTGATTAACGCATCAACACCGCCTTGTTCAGCCAACTCCCGATAACGATAGAAAGTATCGCGCGATACGCCCATGACTTTACAGGCTTTCGAAACATTACCAAGTTCTTCGGCCAGATTCAGTAAACCCGCTTTGTGTTTGATGACAGGATTGTTAGTATGCAACATGAGAGTTACCTCTAGTGTTTTGTATAAGGATTCGACACCCATATCAAAACCGGTAACTCTCACTCTTTCAAGCTGATATGTCAGATCTGGTCGCGACTAATGCAGATAATGACATACCTAATTCTCTTACGATGTAATCAACCCAGAATAAAGTATGTGGTAGATATCCAATCGCATTGCAGGTATAAGCCAATAAAATAAGTGCTACGCTCCTTATTTGAAATTTAGAAAGCTGAAAAAAAGAGACGTTAGCATCAATAGGTTGTGAGGTTTTGTCAGTGTTTTTCCATGCACTCCATGTCAATACTGTTGTTGCGAATGCAATCGCGCCCATACCTAACCAAGCAGACATGATACTGAAATAAATAAGTAATGGGATTAGCGTGCCTGATAGCATTGCACCGAGTCCGATGCCTGAGAAAACAACGCCACTTACTCTGGCTTTTACACTGGGTTTGTATTTACGAACAATGACCGGGGGGGCAACAACCATTAACAACGCACCCGCTATTCCGGCCAACGTGCGGCAAACATAAAACCAGTTCAGTGGCGCTTCTTTTAGCGCACATCCAAAATAACTAAAACTGCTAACCAACATAGCTGCACGAATTAATTGGCCTGCACTAAAGTAACGTAATAAAACATTGGCTGCCGGTGCGCCTAATATATAGCCTAGAAGTGTTGCCACCCCTAAATATGAGGCTTCACTTTTGCTAAACCAGTCACTTTGAATTAATGCGGGCATCAAGGCAATATAGGCAAATCGACCTATTCCATTTCCTATCAGCGTCGCTCCCATACCCGCTAAACTGTCTCGATTAATGATTCGGTTATTCAACATAAACGGATACCTTTGCTGTCTCTATCAGACGTGCCAACAATTGATTGACCGCTTTCCCCGCGTCAACAATCGCTGTTGAATTGACTCCAGGTCTGGGAACAATAAAAGTGTAGAATTTGTTTCCTTCTGTAGGTAATCCGAGCGCCCACATATTTTTGTGTATTTCGCCATTTTTATTCAGCACTTGCATTGTCGTCGTCACATCAATGCCGCCAGGGGGGTAATCGCCGTTGTAGCAAAGTCGAGCATACCCTTTCGCGAGTAGCTGCTTCCATAAGGCGAATTATCCGTTCAATAACACTCAATCCTCTGGGGCCACATCCTATAATGCCAATACTCTTCATAGCCTCTTCCTTAATTGCTGTTCTAACTGGGGTTATTGTTCGGGGCGATTGGGATACTTGCCTGTTTTATTGAGGCGTATTGCTACCAAATTCACGCGATCTTTCATTTATGACAGCTTCCTTGTAATCAATTGACCGACAGTCACTCCTTTATAGCCGTTCAATACGTACCGGGTGTGAATGTTACAATGGTGTTAATAAAAGGATCGAGCATAAATTTTTATCAATTGTTAAGAATTAATTTTTTTTGACCTCTGTCACACTCACGTTATTCCAACACACCATGTGCATTACTGGCCTCGTATTTCCCCGCATGAGGAGACTCACACTATCAGTTAATCGCTTTTGACTAGAGGAACGTGATTGGGCTACAGGCAGACTCGCTGTAATTAAGGGGATAACCCGTTGTTTATATCACCGATGTTCGCTGAATTCTGATCATCAGAGCTGATGGCGTCAGAACCAACAGTAAGGCTGCTGGTATTAAGGGAGATAACACGGTGGAGGAAGGTGCGCCAGAGAGGCGCTAGTCTGCTCCGTGGTGAAAACCGCCCTACAGGATAATGCGCTGCGTGGTTGCATCGCTGGCAGCGTTAAGTAGGAGTAGGGCGGAATAATTCACAAACTAAACTTATCTGCGTCGCGCCAGGCGGGGAAGGTTTCGCGGTAGCTTTGCAATGCTTCCAGCGACAGTTCGGCGTCGATGCGCGCCGCCTGATTGTCCGGCGCGCTGGCCAGCAGGTTGCCCTGCGCGTCGATGATCCGGCTGTCGCCCTGATAGCTGTGGCCGTTGCCGTCGGTGCCGACGCGGTTGCAACCGGCGACGTAAGCTTGATTCTCAATCGCGCGGGCAGTCAGCAAGGTTTTCCAGTGCGGCGCCCGCGGCGTCGGCCAGTTGGCGACGTACAGCGCCAGATCGTAATCCTGCCGGTTGCGCGACCAGACCGGGAAGCGCAGGTCGTAACAGATTAACGGCAGAATGCGCCAGCCGCGCCATTCCACAACCTGCCGGCTTTCACCGGATTGATAATATTCATGTTCGTCCGCCATGCGGAACAGGTGGCGTTTGTCGTACTGGTAGACGTTACCCTGCGGATCCGCCAGCAGGAAACGGTTCGCTGCGCCGTTGTTGGTCTGTACCGCCACGCTGCCGCCGACCAGCGCGTTGTTGCGCTGCGCCCACTGACGCAACCAGCTTTCCACCACGCTCTGTTCCAGGCTGCTTTGAGCCGCTTCCATGGCAAAACCGGTGGTGAACATTTCCGGCAGCACGATCAGATCGCGGCCGGTGATGTCACCCAATAGGGTGTCGAAATGGTTGAGGTTGGCCGGGCCGTCCATCCAGGCCAACGGTTGTTGCAACAACGTGATTTTTAAAGTCGACATAAGCGCTCCGCGGCGGCGTCAAGTGTGGATTCCTGTTTGGCAAAGCATAACCGAATCAGCGTATGAGGGAAGGGCGCGTCACAGAAAACCGACAGCGGAATGGCGGCGACGCCGACTTGCTCGGTCAGCCAGCGGCAGAAGCTGACGTCGTCCTGCGTCGAGATGGCGCGGTAGTCCGCCAGCAGAAAGTAGGTGCCTTCGCAGGGCAGGATGTCCAGCCGGCTGCCGGACAGCGCGTTGACGAAGCGGTCGCGTTTAGCGCGGTAGAAGTCGGGCAGCTCGCGCCAGTGCTGCGGCTGCTGTCGCAGCATATCGGCGATGGCTAACTGAGCCGGCGTATTGACGGAAAACGTCAGGTACTGATGAACCTTACGTACTTCGGCGCTCAGCGGCGCCGGCGCCACGCAGTAGCCCACTTTCCAGCCGGTCATATGAAAGGTTTTACCGAACGAAGACACGGCGATTGCGCGCTGTCGCAGTTCCGGATGCGCCAGCACGCTGGCATGGCCCTCGGCGGCGAAGCAGATGTGTTCGTACACTTCATCACTCAGCACGTAGATTTCCCGTGCGGCGATCGCCTGCCACAGTTGCTGGAAATCCTGCCGTTGCCAGACCGTGGCGGACGGATTGTGCGGCGTATTGACGATGACCAGCCGGGTACGGTCGCTGAGCAGTGTGTCGAAGGTTGCCCAGTCGACGCGGAAGGCGGGCGGTTGCAGCGCCAGCCGTTTCAGCACGCCGCCCGCTAGCTGCACCGCCGGCGCATAGCTGTCGTAACTGGGATCGAAGCAGATGACTTCATCGCCGGGGCGCACCAGTGCGCTGATGGCGGCGAACAACGCCTCGGTGGCGCCTGCCGTAACGGTGATTTCAGTCTCCGCATCCGGTTGCCAGCCGTAGAGTTCCGCCGTCTTTTCCGCTATCACCTGGCGCAGCGGGGTGACGCCGGTCATGGGGGCGTACTGGTTGGCGCCCTGGCTGACATGGTGGTTCAGCCGTTCTTTCAGGTACGACGGGCCGTCGAAATCCGGGAACCCCTGCGACAGATTGATGGCCTGATGCTGCTGCGCCAGTGTGCTCATCTGCGTGAAGATCGTGGTGCCGAGGGAAGGTAGCTTACTGTCGGGAATTAGTGCGGCGCTCATGACGGAAGAAGGACTCCTGCAAGCCTGTATTGCTGCCAATATAACACGATGCTAGTATTTGGCAATCAAGACGCTTGGACGTTTAAACGGCTAAATTCCATAACCCACTAAGCCATAACTAAATAGACTAAGCAGCCTAATTCTTTGTGACTCAAGCGCTGCCTTTTCACCTGTACAGGATGATTTATGAGTAACAACCCGCAATTGAGCGAGCTGGTGGCCGCCTGTCGCTGGATCGGTCAGAAAGGCTGGTGCCCGGCGACCGGCGGCAACATGTCGGTTCGGCTCGATGAACAATGGTGTCTGATCAGCGAGTCCGGTAAGGATAAAGGCAACGTGCAGGCGCAGGATTTTCTGCAAGTGGATATTGCTTCCAATCATATCCCCAGCGGGCGCACCCCTTCGGCGGAGACCGGCCTGCACACCCTGCTGTATCGTCTGTTGCCGCAGCAGGCCGGCGCGGTGCTGCATACGCATTCGGTGAACGCGACCGTGTTGTCTCGGGTGGAGAAACGTGCGGCGTTGGTGTTGGAAGGATATGAAATGCAGAAATCCCTGAGCGGCCAGCGGACGCATCTCGATCGGGTGACGATCCCCATTTTCGACAACGATCAGGACATTCCGGCGCTGGCGGCCCGCGTTGCGGCTCTGCACGAGACTGCGCCTTTGCGCTACGGTTTTCTGGTGCGCGGCCATGGCCTGTATTGTTGGGGGCGGGATGTGGGGGAAGCCCGCCGCCACCTCGAAGGGCTGGAGTTTCTGTTCCAGTGCGAATTGCAACGACGATTACTGGAGGCCAAATGATCAAAGCGATTGTCACCGATATCGAAGGCACAACCAGCGATATCCGTTTTGTGCATCATGTTCTGTTTCCCTATGCCCGCGAACGGCTGGCGGCGACGCTGGCGCAAGCGGATGAGGTGCCGGAAATCGCCGGGGCGCTGGATGTGCTGCGTCAGGAGATGGGCGAGCCGCAGGCCGACGCCGCGCGACTGCTGGTCGTGCTGAACCAGTTTATGGATCAGGATCGCAAGTCGCCGGCGCTGAAGGTGTTGCAGGGCATTATCTGGCGTACCGGCTACCGTAACGGCGATTTTCGCGGCCATGTGTATGACGATGTGGCGCCGCAATTGCGCGCCTGGCACGCACAGGGACTGGCGCTGTATGTCTACTCTTCCGGCTCGGTGGAGGCGCAGCATTTGCTGTTCGGCCATAGCGAAGCGGGCGACCTGCGGCCGTGGTTCAGCGATTACTTTGATACCCGCGTCGGCGCCAAACGCGATGTGGCGTCCTATCAGCATATCGCCCGGTCGATAGGGACATCGCCCGATGCATTGCTGTTCCTGTCCGATATCCGGCAGGAGCTGGATGCCGCCGAACAGGCGGGCTGGCATACCTGCCAGTTGATCCGTGACGACGCGGATACCGACAGCCGTCATCGTCAGGTAAACCGTTTTGATCAGATCGATCTGAATGCCTATCAGGCCAACTAACAGGAGAACCGCCCATGAGCGCGTTAACCATTTTCAGTGACGCCGATGCCCAACAGCCGCTGTGGCAGAGTAACGACGCCGCGGCGATCCAACCGCAGCTCGCCGCCATCGGCGTGCATTTCGAGCGCTGGCAGGCGGATCGCCCACTCAGCGATGCCCCTTCCGCCGACGAGGTGCTGGCGGCGTATCAACATGAGATCGACAAACTGGTGGCGGAGAAGGGCTATCAGAGTTGGGATGTGATCAGCATGCGGGCGGATAGTCCGCAGAAGGAGGCGCTGCGCGCCAAGTTCCTGTCCGAGCATACTCACGCGGAAGACGAAGTGCGTTTTTTCGTGGCGGGCGCCGGGCTGTTCTGCCTGCATGTGGACGGCCGGATTTTCCAGATCCTGTGCGAGAAGAACGATCTGCTGTCGGTTCCGGCCGGCACTCCACACTGGTTCGATATGGGATCGGCGCCGCATTTCACCGCCATCCGCCTGTTCAACAATCCCGACGGCTGGATTGCTCACTTCACCGGCGACACCATCGCCGATACTTACCCGAAGCTGGCGTAATCCGCTGGCAGTCGCGTGCCCGTGGGCGGGCACGCACTCTCTCGCTTATCCCTGTGTGGGTTGAAAAATGCCGTCGTGCACCTGTTGCGGCGTCACCACGCCGTTATCAAGCACCCAACCGCTGATGAGCGCCGCCGGCGTGACGTCGAACGCCGGGTTGTATACCGCGGCATCCGTTGGGGCCCATTGGCACTGACCGAAACTGCCGGCGACGCCGGTGACTTCACTGGCGGCGCGTTGCTCGATGGGGATAGCCTGCCCATTGGGGCAATGCGGGTCATGCGTGGTGTGCGGCGCGGCGACATAGAACGGAATGCCGTGATAGTGCGCCAGCACCGCCAGGCTATAGGTGCCTATCTTGTTGGCGACGTCGCCGTTGGCGGCAATGCGGTCGGCGCCTACCCACACCGCGTCGACCTGGCCCTGCGCCATCAGGCTGGCGGCCATAGAATCGCAAATCAGGCGATAAGGAATGCCCAACTCACCCAGCTCCCAGGCGGTGAGCCTGCCGCCTTGCAGCAATGGGCGAGTTTCATCCACCCAGACGCTTTCCACCTTGCCTTGCTGGTGAGCGCGCAGGATCACCCCGATGGCGGTGCCGATGCCCGCCGTCGCCAATCCGCCGGTATTGCAGTGGGTCAGCAGCCGACTGCCGGGTTTGACCAGCCCGACGCCGTGCCCGGCGATGCGATCGCACAAGGTTTTGTCTTCATCAATCAGCCGCAATGCCTCCTGCGTCATGGCGCCGGTGAAATCCGCCGCTGCCAGCGCCTGTTTCATGCGATCGAGGTTGTTCATCAGGTTGACGGCGGTCGGGCGCGATGCCCGCAGCGTTTCCAGCGCCTGTGCTAATGCATCCGGCGGCATCCCCTGTTCCGCCAACAGCGCCAGCAGCAGGCTGGCGGACAGCCCGATCAGGGGCGCGCCTCGCACCCGCAGCGTGCGGATGTGGTCGACCAGCGTGGCGACATCGGGGCAGGGGCACCAGATTTTTTGCTGCGGCAGCGCCTGTTGGTCGAGGATCCACAGTTGGTTATCAACGACTTTCAGACTGGTGGTGTTAAAGGTCTGCATGAGTGGTTAAATCCATGTTGCGTTATTGCGTCGGGGAACCTATTCTGCCAATATGCCTTGCGGAAGTATAGACGTCTAAATGCTTTTATGTCTAAAAGCACAGATAAACCGAGTAACGCAAACACACCGAGACAAAAGAGGTTGGTTATGTCGCTTTACCGTACCTTTACTGCACAGGATGCCGTGCAGTACGCCCGCCAGTTCGGCGGTGTGGCGGATCCGCAGTCGTTGATTGACGCCGAGGAAGTCGGCGATGGCAATCTGAACCTGGTTTTTAAGATCCGTGATTCTCAGGGTATTAGTCGGGTGATCGTCAAACAAGCGTTGCCTTATGTGCGCTGCGTCGGTGAGTCTTGGCCGTTGACGCTGGATCGCGCCCGCATCGAAGCGGAAACCCTGTTGTCGCACGCGCGTTACTGCCCGCAACATACCGTGACAGTGCTGCACCATGATCCGCAACTGGCGGTGATGGTGCAGGAAGATTTGTCCGATCATGAGATCTGGCGTCGCGGTCTGGTACAGGGGCGCGATTATCCACTGGCGGCAGCACAGCTGGGTGAATATCTGGCCCAGACGTTATTTCACTATTCCGATTTCTATCAGCATCCTCATGAGAAGAAAGCGGCGGTGAGCCGTTTCACCAATCCTGAGTTATGCCAAATTACGGAAGATCTGTTTTTTACCGATCCTTATACCGACCATGAGCGTAATCAGTTCGATCCGGCTTTGCGTTCCGAGGTCGAAGCGCTGTGGCGAGATGCGGCGCTGAAATGCGCGGTAGCCGGACTGAAACATGCATTTCTGACCCGGGCGGAAGCGCTGCTGCACGGCGACGTGCACAGCGGCTCCATCTTCGTGAAGGAAGGGAGCCTCAAAGTGATCGATGCGGAGTTCGGTTTCTATGGCCCGATGGGCTTTGATATCGGCTCGGCGCTGGGCAATCTTTTGCTCAATTACTGCGGCTTGCCGGGGTTGCAGGCACCGCGTGAAGCGGCTGCGGCGCGGGAACGGCGGCTGGAGGATATCGTGATGCTATGGCATACCTTTGCCCGCCGTTTTACGGTGCTCGCCCGGGAAAACAGCCGGGATTCGGCGTTGGCCGTCGAAGGGTATGCGGAGCAATTCCTGCAGCAGGTCTGGCGGGATACCGTCGGCTACTGCGGTACCGAACTGATTCGTCGTACCGTCGGCCTGGCGCATGTGGCGGATTTGGAGACGATTGCGGATGTGGAAGCCCGCCTGGCCTGCCAACGCCACGCAATCGTATTAGGAAAAACGCTGGTGTTGGCCGCACCGCATATCGACAGCCCGGAAGCGTTGCTGGCGCGGGTACGCCAGAGCGGCGCCTGAGAGTACAGCGTGACATCTGGGGAACGCATTGAAGCCGGCTGCAACCGGCTTCGCGGGGCGTTTACGCTGTTTCGTTTTGCGTCTGACGTTGCGTCGGTTTACGGCTGGCCAGCCTGTCCGGCGCGAAATCATCCACATTGATGGTTCTTAGCCGACTGGATTCCGCTTTTTGAAGGATTTCAGCTTCTTCCAACGTGATTGTTCCCTCCGCCAGGCCGTGCTCCGCTAATCGATCCAACTGCATAAACGGCAAGCTGCGGCCAGCAGCCTGACACAGCCGTTGGTGGATGGGCTCTGCGGCCAGTACATCCTGCAACGCATGTTCGATCTGCGCTGCCGCGTGGCGGGCGCCGGATTTCAGATACAGACCTCTCCCCAGACGGCTACGGGATACGGACGGCGTTTGCAGCAACCGCGCCAGCTGATGATCCAGCGCATCGGACGGCGGCGGGTTGACGGCGCCGAAGGGGAAGACCATCACGCGCAGCACGCGAGCAAGCAGCCGGTTGGGGTAGTTGGCCAGTAGTGCGTCGATGGCCTGGTCGGCCTGATGCAGCGCATCCTGCACGCCCCAACGTACCAGCGGTAAATCCGCACTCTGACGGCCTTCTTCGTCGTAGCGTTTGAGCGTAGCGGAGGCCAGGTACAGTTGGCTGAGAATATCGCCAAGCCGCGCCGACAGGCGTTCGCGGCGTTTCAGCCCGCCGCCGAGTACAGCCATGGAGACATCCGCCAACAGCGCCAGATTAGCGCTGAGCCGGTTCAGCCGTTGGTAATAACGGCGGGTGGCGTCGTTGACCGGGGACGCGCTGGTTCTGCCGTTGGTGACGCCAAGCCACAGGCTACGAAGCAAGCGGCTGGCGACATGGCCGAGATGCCCGAACAGCGCCTGGTCGAAATCCTTCAGGTTGTTTTCCTGCGCCGCCTGCATTTCCTTCAGAATATAAGGATGGCAGCGGATGGCGCCCTGCCCGAAGATAATCATGCTGCGAGTAAGAATATTGGCGCCCTCTACCGTAATCGCGATGGGGGCGCCCTGATAATTACGAGCAATGAAATTCGAGGGGCCAAGGCAGATGCCTTTGCCACCGGCGATGTCCATGGCGTCGATGATGGCGCGCTGACCCCGATGGGTGCAGTGGTATTTCACGATGGCGGACAGCACGGCGGGGCGTGCGCCTTGCATGATCCCGGCGGTGATGAGCGTTGCGGCGGCGTCCATGACGTAGGCATTGCCCGCCATGCGAGCCAGCGGTTCCTCGATCCCTTCCATCTGGCCGATAGGCAGCCGGAACTGGCGGCGAATGCGGGCGTAGGCCCCGGTCGCCAGCGCGATGCCTTTCAGGCTGCCGGTCGAATTTGACGGCAGGGTGATCCCGCGCCCGACCGACAGGCATTCCATCAACATGCGCCAGCCATGGCCTGCCATCGACGGCCCGCCGATGATGCAATCCAGCGGGACAAACAGGTTGTTGCCCTGGGTCGGGCCGTTCTGGAACGGCACATTGAGCGGAAAGTGACGGCGACCGATGCTGACGCCTTCCATGTGCGCTGGAATCAGCGCGCAGGTGATGCCGATATCATCTTTGTCCCCCAGCAGGTGGTCGGGATCATACAGACGGAACGCCAGCCCCAGTACGGTGGCGACCGGCGCCAGCGTGATGTAGCGTTTGTTCCAGGTTAGCCGCATTCCTAGCACTTGCTGGCCTTGCCACTGTCCATAACAGACTACGCCGAAATCCGGGATCGCGCCGGCATCGGAGCCGGCCTCCGGGCTGGTGAGCGCGAAACAGGGAATTTCATCGCCGCGCGCCAGCCGGGGTAGGTAGTGATCTTTCTGTTGCTCGGTTCCGTAGTGTTGCAACAGTTCGCCCGGCCCGAGCGAGTTCGGCACGCCGACGGTGATGGCAAGAATGCTGGATACGCTCGCCAGTTTTTGCAGCACCATCGCCTGGGCGTAGGCGGAAAATTCAAGGCCGCCATACTCTTTGCGGATGATCAGCGCGAAGAAGCGGTGCTGTTTCAGAAAATGCCAGAGCTCCGGCGGCAGGTCTGCCTGTTCATGGGTGATTTCAAAATCGTCGGCCATACGGCAGGCCTCTTCCACCGGCCCTTCCAGGAACGCCTGCTCCTCCAGCGTCAGCGTCGGGCGCGGGTAGGCGTGCAACTGACGCCAGTCCGGCGCGCCGCGAAACAATTCGCCTTCCCACCAGGTGGTGCCTGCGTCGATAGCTTCTTTCTCGGTGCTGGACATTGCGGGCATCGCGCGTCGGAACAGTTTCAGCGCCGTGGCGGAAAACAGCCGCTTGCGCAACGGCGGTAGGGTGAGCGGCAATAACAGAAGGATTAACGGCGCCAGCAACCAGTAAGACCAAACACCAAGCCATGCCAGACCGCCGAACCAGGCGACCAGCAATATCCCACTGAGCCACAAAGGAACCTGATGGTAGAACAGAACAGCTGTAATGATGAGCAGAAGTAGAATACTGACCGTAACCATATGCGCATTCTCCCGTATCTATGGGTCAGCCTGGCAAAGAGGTCCGACTTGCCGCTATAGTGTCGTTGTAGTCCAGGGTATGTTTTCGATCAATTCATTTACATCGTAATTACAACTCAACTCACAAAGCGATCGCGGGGCATGCCCGCTGTGTACAATGCTACCGTTTGACGATTGTTTGCTTCTCGCAGTATGGGTGATCCGCTACACTTCTGGTCGAAAAATTCATGATTTCACTGAATAAGAGGGTTTCCATGTATCAGGACTTAATCCGTAATGAGTTGAATGAAGCGGCTGCCACGCTGAACGCATTTTTAAGTGACGACGCCAATATTCAATCTATACAGAATGCCGCGGTATTGCTGGCCGATGCGTTCAAAGCCGGCGGTAAGGTTATTTCTTGTGGCAATGGCGGCTCTCACTGTGACGCCATGCATTTTGCCGAGGAGCTGACCGGCCGCTACCGCGAGAATCGCCCGGGGTATCCGGCCATTGCGATTTCCGATCCGAGCCATCTCTCTTGCGTCAGCAATGACTTCGGTTATGACTTCGTCTTTTCCCGTTATGTGGAATCCCTGGGGCGTGAAGGCGATGTTTTACTGGGTATTTCTACGTCGGGCAATTCCGGCAACATCATTAAAGCGATCAACGCCGCTCGCGCTAAGCGCATGAAAGTGATTACCCTGACCGGCAAGGACGGCGGCAAGATGGCGGGAATGGCGGATGTCGAGATTCGCGTTCCGCATTTTGGCTATGCCGACCGTATTCAGGAAGTGCATATCAAGGCGATTCACATTCTGATTCAACTGGTTGAGAAAGAAATGGCGGGCCACTGATCGCCGCCGGAGAGGGGGCAAGGAATTAACGATGTGTGAACTGCTGGGGATGAGCGCCAATGTTCCAACGGATATCTGTTTCAGCTTTACCGGGTTGATGCAGCGAGGCGGTCGTACCGGGCCGCACCGTGACGGCTGGGGGATTACGTTTTACGAGGGGAACGGCTGTCGAACGTTCAAGGATCCTCTGCCTGGTTGCGACTCTCCCATCGCCCAATTGGTGCAAAATTATCCTATCAAGTCCCGCGCTGTGGTTTCTCATATCCGGCAGGCGAATCGCGGCGAAGTCACGCTGGAGAATACCCATCCGTTTACCCGTGAACTGTGGGGACGTAACTGGACGTTCGCCCACAACGGCCAGTTGAAGGGCTACCGTAGTCTGAAAACCGGCAATTTCCGGCCGGTAGGTCAAACGGATAGCGAATATGCCTTCTGCTGGCTGCTGCATCAATTGTCTCAGCGTTATCCGCGTAAGCCGACGTACTGGCCGTCAGTGTTCCGTTACATTGCTTCGCTGGCGGATCAGCTCAGGGAGAAAGGGGTATTCAACATGCTGCTGTCGGACGGTGATTTCGTGATGGGGTACTGTTCGACCCGTTTGCACTGGATTACCCGGCGGGCGCCGTTCGGCAAGGCAACGCTGCTTGATGACGATGTGGAAATCGACTTTCAGCAACAAACCACGCCTGACGACGTGGTCACTGTGCTGGCGACATTACCGCTCACCGGCAATGAAACCTGGCATGCGCTCATGCCAGGTGAGTTTGTCTTATTTCGCTTGGGCGAACGCATAGTGTGATGCGGGCGGACTGGCCGGTATGGTTTTGTTGTTGATCACATACTGGCCGTTCGCCACCGATACTGCGGGCGGTTGATGGGTTAGGTTGAAAAAGGCATAACCCGGCTGTAACTGCGACCAGAATTTGTAATCCACCGAACGGCTGTGACGCTTCATGTTTTGCTCCGTCATCCGGAACGGATAAATAGCGATATCCACTTTCTGTTGACCGTTGCGCAGCGCCTTTTCGACATAGGTATAGATTTCGTCGATAGACTTGTTGGTCATCGCGTAGCAACCGATGGACACGCA
The DNA here is from genome assembly GCF_000400505.1 of Musicola paradisiaca NCPPB 2511. NCBI lineage: Bacteria > Pseudomonadati > Pseudomonadota > Gammaproteobacteria > Enterobacterales > Pectobacteriaceae > Musicola > Musicola paradisiaca. The sequence goes on from NZ_CM001857.1 coordinate 1,041,510, forward strand.
TTCGCCGTGGATCATCAGATAACGGCCGGAATACCCCTGAGCGCGATCGTATTCGTTGGGAAAGCCGACATTGATGGCGCGATAGTAGCGGCTGTCGGGTTTCAACTGACGTAAATCCACCTGATAAAACCCTTCCGGGCTTTTGAAATCGCCTTCGGTCTTCTTCGGCCCCAACCCGCCGGAAAATTTGCAGATGGGGTAACTCTGCACCAGACGATAGTCATTCCCTGATTTGCTATACAGTTCCAATACCCGCTCTTCCTTGAAAATCTGGATATACACGGGTGAACCGATGGCGGACTGCTGCGGCTGTTGCAGGGGCTGTTGTGTCGTATTGGTCGTTACCGGCGCGGTTTGAGCGGCATGGCTGTTGATGGCAACGGAAGGCAAAAAAAACAACATCGCAAGCGATAGTGCGACTTTTTGCATTATGAATCCTGGATGGCTGGAGCTGTTGTTATATACGGTATGGTCCGTATTTCCCTTACCTACCCGAAAGAGCCGTATTTTCAGTGGAAACTGTGTCGGTTTTATCCGGCGGACGCCGCTCCGGGTGTGTAGCGTTGCCACATTAACATTGCCTCTTGTCTGATTCAAAGCGTAAAAAGCATAAAAAGCCGGTCTGTTTAGCCATCGATGGAGCGGGAGGCGATACGTGCTTTTTTCCCGACGGTATGTGCCGGTTTGGGGCGGTTTTTCGGTACGACTTACCTACGAGCAATAGCGTCTCTCCGGCGTTGGTTGTGCCTTGCCGCCTTAGCAATGAGGCTGTATATTTATACAGTTTTCAGGAGGGGCGATGCGCAAAATCATTCATATCGATATGGATTGCTTTTATGCGGCAATAGAGATGCGGGACAACCCGCGTCTGCGCCATATTCCTCTGGCGATTGGCGGTCGAGCCGATCGGCGCGGCGTGATTAGCACCGCCAACTATCCGGCACGCCGTTACGGCGTTCACAGCGCGATGGCGACGGCTACCGCGCTGCGGTTGTGCCCTCATCTGACGCTGTTGCCCGGTCGGATGGACGTGTATAAAGCCGTTTCGTATCAAATTCGGCAGATCTTCGCCCGTTATACCTCGCTGATCGAACCCCTGTCGCTGGACGAAGCCTATCTGGATGTGACCGACAGTACGCAATGCAGTGGTTCCGCGACGTTGATCGCCGAAGAAATCCGTCAAACGATAGCCAATGAATTGCAGTTAACCGCGTCCGCAGGCGTTGCGCCCATCAAGTTCCTGGCCAAAGTGGCGTCGGAGCAAAATAAGCCCGACGGGCTGTTCGTGATAACACCGGCGCACATGGAGCCGTTTCTGCTGTCGTTGCCGTTAGCGAACATTCCTGGCGTGGGTAAAGTGACCGCAGGGCGTTTGGCCGAGCGGGGGCTGCACAATTGCGCTGATGTGCGGGGTTATGCGTTGGCGGAGTTGCTGAAGGAGTTTGGCAAGTTTGGCCGGATACTGTGGGAGCGCTGCCACGGGATTGATGAACGCCGGGTTTCCCCCGAACGTTTACGTAAGTCGGTCGGCGTGGAAACCACGCTGGCCCAGGATATTCATGACTGGCCGGCCTGTGAGGCGTTGATCGAGCGGTTGTACGCTGAACTTGAGGCCCGTCTGCGGCGCGTCCGGCCGGATCTGCATATCGCCCGACAGGGGGTAAAGCTGAAATTCGATGATTTCCGGCAGACGACGCAGGAGCACGTCTGGCCGAAGCTGAACAAATCTGATCTGATCCGGCTGGCGCATCAAACCTGGCAGCAGCGTCGGGAATCGCGCGGTGTTCGGTTGGTGGGGCTGCACGTTTCGTTACTGGATCCCCAGTTGGAACGCCAGTTGGTGTTTCAATGGGAGTAGTGCGAAGGGGAGAGACATCGTGCCCATCAGCCAGGCACGATGTTGCATTGAGGCGAGAGGCGCGTTGATTAACGCCGTTCCGGGATGGCTTTCAGCAGTGCGGTGAGCAATTGCCAGTACAGCGCCACACTGGCAATGTTGACTTTTTCATCGGGCGAATGCGGGCCGGTAATCGTCGGGCCGATCGAAACCATATCCATTTCCGGATACGGCTTCTTGAACAGACCGCATTCCAGCCCGGCATGAATCACCATGATATTCGGGGTTTTGCCGAACAGCGTCTGATATGTTTCGCGTACCAGTTGCATGGCCGGGGAGGTCGCGTCCGGCTTCCAGCCCGGATAACCGCCTTTGGTGACGGTTTCCGCACCAGCCAGACGGCCCAGCGACGTCAGGACGCCGACGACATACTCTTTGCCGCTGTCGATCAGCGAGCGGATCAGGCAGTGAATCTCCGCATGGGTATCATTTAGCGTAACGACACCCACATTCAGCGAAGTTTCGACGACGCCTTTGAAATCATCACTCATACGAATAACGCCGTTCGGCATGCTGTTGAGCAGCGCGATTAATCGGTCGCGGCTGTCGATATTCAGCACGGCCGTGCCGTTTTCCGTCGGCTCCAGTTTAATGTCGATATTTTTCTCTACGGCGCCCAGCTCCAGTTTCAGCGTGCTCAGATAATGCTGAACCGCCGTTTGCAGCGATGCGACGTTGTCGGCCGCAACCGCCAGCGTGGCGGCGCCTTCGCGTGGAATGGCGTTGCGCAGGGTTCCGCCGTGCAGATCGACAATGCGCAGATCCAGCGCGATGGCTTGTTCGGCGAGAAAACGCGCCAGCAGTTTGTTGACGTTGCCGAGCCCAAGGTGAATATCGCAGCCGGAATGGCCGCCTTTCAGTCCCTTAATGGTCAATGTCAGTGTTTGATAACCGGCCGGGAGCGCTTCGCGCGTCAGCGGCAAGCGGGTTTTGAAATCGATACCGCCCGCACAGCCAACATAAACTTCGCCCTCTTCTTCGGAATCGGTATTGATCAGCATTTCACCCTGTAGCCAGCCCGGTTGCAGGCCGAAAGCGCCGTCCATGCCCGCTTCTTCCGTCATGGTCAACAGCACTTCCAATGGGCCGTGTTCGACGCTGTCGTCAAACAGAACGGCCAGTGCCGATGCCATACCGATACCGTTGTCCGCACCCAGCGTCGTGCCGCAGGCTTTGACCCATTCACCGTCAATCCTGGGGGTAATGGGGTCAGTGGTAAAATCGTGGACAGTATCGTTATTTTTCTGCGGCACCATATCCAAGTGTGCCTGCAGAACAACCGGTTTGCGGTTCTCCATTCCGGCGGTGGCCGGTTTTCTCAGCAGGATATTACCCACTTGATCTCGCTCGGCATGGATACTGCATTCCTGGGCCCGAGCGAGAATATAGGCGGCGATCTGCTCTTCATGATAGGACGGATGCGGAATCGCGCAGATGCTGGCAAAAATGTCCCACAGCGGCTGTGGGGAGAGTTGGGATAATGCAGACACGAGTTAATCTCTCCAGTTTGGCTGCCGCCATATGGCGGGCGCCAGGAAATACGGAACGGCCTGAATGTTCAGGCGAGGTGTCAGAGGATAACACTTTCCAACAGAGGGGGAGAGTGGCGTGACTATATGGATTATCAATTATGTGCAGATTGAAATAAAACCGGGGAGGGGTATCCCCGGGCATTAGGTTCAGCGTGGCGGGGTTTGTTCTGGTGTCTGGGTTGGCGTCCGTTGCTGTATTCTGATGGGGACGAGCCGTCGATAGGCAAGAATGCGGAAACTGATTATCAATTCGGCGCAGAGCAAGATGGCCAGCGCAATGCATAATAAAGGGGCTAACACGTCCAGTTGTGCGAGGAGCATCTGATCGAATGTATTCATAGGTGTTCTCCTGGCTGTTTTTTATTCAGTTGCTTTTTAACCTGGCTGTAACATGTGGTCTAATAATTTTTTACATACATGACGGAGGTTTCATTACCAATTCGTTATGGTTGCCGGGAAACTCGCATAAGCTCTGGTTTTTGTCCGATCAGATATCTATAATGCCGCGCAACTTTATTTCCCCCCTCCGACTTCTAGTTAAGTCCAACGTCAGCGTTGGCCGGGATAGATTTTATGAGTGAAAAATACGTCGTCACCTGGGATATGTTGCAAATTCATGCCCGTAAACTGGCTCAGCGTCTGCTGCCGGCCGAACAATGGAAAGGCATTATCGCCGTCAGCCGCGGTGGTTTAGTGCCAGGGTCGTTGTTGGCCCGTGAATTGAGTATTCGTCATGTCGATACCGTGTGTATTTCCAGTTACGATCATGACAATCAGCGAGAACTGAAAGTATTGAAACGCGCTGAAGGTGATGGTGAAGGTTTTATCGTGATTGACGATCTGGTGGATACCGGTGGAACCGCCAAAGCCATTCGCGAGATGTACCCCAAAGCTCATTTTGTAACGATTTTCGCCAAACCGGCCGGCCGGCCGTTAGTCGATGATTACGTTGTTGATATTCCGCAGGATACCTGGATTGAACAGCCGTGGGACATGGGTGTGGTGTTTGTACCGCCGTTGTCTGGTCGTTGATTTCCCAATTCTTTTCTGTATTTCCTGTTTACGCCCGGCATTTGCCGGGCGTATGCGTTTTGTGGCGTTTGTTGCGGCGTCATTTGTCTTCTTCCCAGGCTGTTAGGTAAACTCCCCAGCATATTCTTTTGCGCTATCCACGGAGGCTGTTGTGCAGGCCAACTTGTCCGAAACGCTGTTTAAACCCAGGGTAAAACATCAGGAGACCTCCACGCTTATCCATCGGACTCGTAATGAGGCGGTGTCGGATAAGCCGATGCTGTCCGCGCTGGAAGGCCGGCATAATCGCAACTGGTATCGTATGCTTAACCGGCTGATGTGGATTTGGCGCGGCGTGGGGCCTTGGGAGATCGAAGAAGTTCTGTCTCGTATCGCCGCCAGCCAGGCCGAGCGCAGCCATCAACAGTTGCTGGATACCGTGATCGGCTACCGTAGTGGAAACTGGATTTATGAATGGGTGGCTCAGGGGATGTGTCAGCAGCAACAGGCGACCCATGAGCAAAATCCGAACGCGGCGGGTCAGCACTGGTTGAATGCCGCCAATTTGTACAGTATCGCCGCATATCCCCATCTTAAGGGCGATGAGTTGGCGGAGCAGGCCCAGACGTTGTCTAACCGTGCTTATGAAGAAGCCGCCGGGCTGTTGAGCTATGAGCTGAAAAATTTGGCTTTTCCGGTGGAAGGGGGCGGCAGTTTGACCGCGTTTTTGCATCTACCGGCGCAGGGGCGCGCACCTTATCCCACTGTGCTGATGTGCGGCAGTCTGGACATGCTGCAAAGCGATTATCATCGCCTGTTTCTGGATTATCTGGCGCCGGCGGGGATGGCGATGCTGACGGTGGATGTTCCTTCTGTTGGGTTTTCCTCCCGCTGGAAGCTTGATCAGGATTCAAGTTTTCTGCATCAGCAAGTGCTTAAAGCCCTGCCGGACGTGCCTTGGGTCGATCATTCCCGGGTGACGGCATTCGGTTTCCGTTTTGGCGCTAATATCGCTGTTCGACTGGCTTATCTTGAGGCAGGTCGTCTGAAAGGGGTGGCCTGTCTGGGGCCCATCGTTCACCATTTGCTGGCGGATTCCCAACGGCAGAGTCAGGTTCCCGATATGTACATGGATGTCATGGCCAGCCGATTGGGCATGCCGTTTTCAACCGACTCGGCGTTGCTGACGGAAATGGGGCGTTATTCGCTGAAAACTCAGGGATTACTTGGCCGACGTTGCCCGACGCCGATGCTATCGGCGTTCTGGCGAGGCGATGTCATCAGCCCGAAGGAAGAATCCCTGTTGATAACCGATTCGTCAGCGAATGGGAAACTGCTGTCGCTGGATTTCTCTCCGGTGTACAGAAATTTCGACTCCGCCTTGCAACAAGTCACTGCCTGGTTGCATGAGCGCTCTTAGTCATCGCTTCCAAAGAATGTCATGGCATATGATGGCGCGACGAGGCTGTCCTTCCTCATCGCTAATGTTTACTTGTTCTGATAACGGCCTGATACCGACATGATCAAAAAGAGGACGCTCTTTGTTGCGTTTATCACGGCGTTAACCCTGAATTTTTCATGGGCGCATACTCCAGACCTGCAAGATGACCTGGCACAGGTGGCCGCATCGGATGTCCGACGGACGGTATCGGGCATCATCAGTTATTCCCGATGGCCGATATTCCATAATAAAAAACCGTTACTGTGCGTATTTGCCTCCTCCCATTTTTTATCGGCGTTGATCACACCGCCTTATCTGCAGGAAAAAGCGGTATTTGAAGCGATAAAAGTGGAAAATAGCGAGGAGTTTTTATCGTCCGGGTGCGATGTCGTCTACTTTGGCGAAGAGAACGAAGCCCAGCAGATGGCGATTATCAACCGCGTCCAGGGCCAGCCGCTACTGACGATCTCCGAACAATCCCCCAGGTGTCTTGGCGGGAGCTCTTTTTGCCTGATTTTTGCTGATAAACGTGTGAGTTTTTCCATCAATATGGATGCGTTGGTTCGGACTGGAATTCGTGTAAATCCTGATGTTTTGATTCTCGCTAAGACTCGGGATGAACATTGTGAATAGTTCAGAACCTAACACGCCTCATTGCGCCGGGAATGCAACATTCAGGCAGGCATTGACCCGCATTAATATGCTGGTGGTGATTATCACCATGGTGGTTTCGTGGATGCTGATTACCGCCGCTTCGTTGTTTTCCTTTAAACAGTATGCGGATAAAAATCTGCAGCTGCTGGCCTATACCCTGAGCCGTAATGTTGAAGCGGCAGTCGTTTTTCGCGATGGTACGGCGGCGAACGAAATGCTGGCGAGTTTGGGCCAGCAGGAGCAATTCCGTCGCGCTGTGCTGAGCGATGCCAAGGGTAATGTGCTGACTAACTGGCGTGCCGCAGAACAAGAGGAGCCTGGTTGGTTTTCCCTGTTTACCTCGCGCTGGCTGTTTCGCGGTTCGGTAAAACAGTCCATCTATCATCGCGGACAACTGGTGGGGTATCTGGAGATTGCCGGTACCGATACGACGATAAGACAGTTCGTCTCGTTCTCTTTGTTGTCGCTGACGCTGTGCATTTTATTGGCGTCAATATTGGCTATTTTTATTTCCCACCGTCTGCACCGCGGTCTGATCCAGGCTCTGCACAATATTGCCGAAGTCGTGCACGACATTCGTAATAATCGTCATTTTTCCCGACGTATACCCAAGGTGAAAATCGCCGAGCTCGACAGTTTTGGGCATGATCTCAATAGCTTGCTGGATGAAATCGAAAGCTGGCAGCAGCAGATGCGCAAGGAGAATGACTCTCTGCTCGAACGTTCGTTGCGCGATCCCTTGACCGGGTTGGCGAATCGCACGGCATTTTTGGGGGCGCTGGGAAACATTCTGGCGGATCGGCACCATCAGACGAGTGCGGCATTGCTGTTTATGGACGGCAACAGTTTTAAGCATATCAACGATACCTATGGACATGCCGCAGGCGATCAGGTGCTGATAGCGATAGCGAATCGGCTGGCGCGTTATTCCCGCAAGCAGGATTTAGCGGCCCGGCTGGGAGGCGACGAATTCGCCCTGATTCTGGCGGATATCCATGACGTCAGTGACGTAGAACGGGTAGCGGACAGCATCCGTCAAGCCATGCAGGAGCCGATTCCGCTAGATGAATCGCTGAAAGTAAGCATATCGCTGAGTATCGGCATTGCGATGACGGAGCCGGAGATGACGCCGGAAGCGTTGATGGCGCAGGCCGATAAAGCGATGTATCTGGACAAGCAGTATTTTCGATTGGCGACGACGCGGATGCGCCGGTTATCGGAATCTGTACTCTAAGCAACCCCTTCGTCTGCTGCGACGTTTTGTCGTGCTACTCGGGGGATAACGGCAATGCGGGTTGATAAATCATTGATCTTCTACTAATCATTAAGGCGCAATCTGAGGAGATGATCATATGGGATTAAAAAGCAGACTCATAAAGCGCTTTGCCTCTCTAGGGCCTTATCTGCGCGAAGATCAATGTGGCGATAACCGGTTTTTCTTTGACTGTCTGGCGGTCTGTGTCAGTATCAAACCAGCGCCGGAAACGCGCGAATTTTGGGGATGGTGGCTGGAGCTGGACGCTCAGGAGCAGACCCTGTTTTATTCATACCGTTTTGGCTTGTTTGACAAGGCGGGCAACTGGCTTGATGAGCCTATTAAGGAGCCTGAGGTGCAAACAAAAGTACGTACAACCCAGCAGGATTTCCACATCCGGCTGAAAAATCTGGTACAGGAACTCGAACCTCCCTTTTCCCTTTCAGAACGACCGTGATGCTTGCCGATTAGCGGCTTGATCGTGGTGTTTCGCGTTATGCCTGTTGGCATAGCGCGTCTCTCCTGTTACAACATCCGTTTATTTTATTTTCATACATCAACAACGCAACGGTAGAAAGACTATGAGTGGCAGCCAGACTTTGGTTGTAAAACTGGGCACCAGCGTGCTGACAGGGGGGTCGCGTCGCCTGAACCGTGCCCATATCGTTGAACTGGTGCGTCAGTGCGCCCAGCAGCATGCAGCGGGGCATCGTATTGTCATTGTGACGTCTGGCGCGATTGCGGCTGGGCGTGAACATCTGGGGGTATCCGGAGTTGCCGCCTACTATCGCCACCAAACAGTTGCTGGCGGCGGTAGGGCAGAGCCGACTGATTCAATTGTGGGAGCAACTGTTTTCCATCTACGGCATTCATGTTGGGCAGATGCTGTTGACGCGCGCAGACCTGGAGGATCGTGAGCGTTTCCTCAATGCCCGCGATACCATGCGCGCTCTGCTTGATAACCATATCGTTCCCATTATTAACGAAAATGACGCGGTCGCTACGGCCGAAATCAAAGTCGGCGATAACGATAATTTGTCCGCATTGGCTGCGATGTTGGCGGATGCCGACAAGCTGCTATTGTTGACGGATCAGGCCGGGTTGTTTACTGCCGACCCGCGATCCAACCCTGACGCGGAGTTGATCCGTGAAGTGCAGGGCATTACGGATGAATTGCGACAAATCGCCGGCGGCAGCGTTTCTGGTTTGGGGACTGGCGGCATGTCCACCAAACTACAGGCGGCGGATGTCGCCTGTCGCGCCGGGATCGATGTCATTATCGCTGCAGGCAGCCGCCAGGGCGTGATCGGCGATGTGATCAATGATGTGTCGGTCGGAACCCGCTTTCATGCGCTGGAAACGCCGCTGGAAAGCCGCAAGCGTTGGATTTTCGGTGCGCCGCCGGCCGGTGAAATCACTGTGGACGACGGTGCGTCGGTGGCGATTCTGGAGCGAGGCAGTTCCCTGTTGCCGAAAGGCATCCGCCATGTGGACGGCAATTTTTCCCGCGGTGAGGTGATTCGCATTCGTAACCTGGCGGGCCGGGATCTCGCGCATGCCGTCACTCGTTACAATAGCGATGCGCTGCGGATGATCGCCGGGCATCATTCCCAGCAAATCGCCGATATCCTCGGTTATGAATATGGCCCGGTGGCAGTCCATCGGGACGACATGATTATCAATTAAGGAGCAGACGATGCTGGAGCACATGGGGAAAGCAGCAAAGCAGGCGTCTTATCAATTGGCGTCGTTGAGTTCATCGCAGAAAAATCAGGTTCTGATGACCATCGCCGAGCTGCTGGAAACGCAGAGCAGTGTGATTCTGGCCGCGAATGCGCTGGACGTGGCCGATGCCAGAGAAAACGGTATGAGCGCCGCGTTGCTGGATCGCCTGCAACTGACTCCGGCGCGGTTGTCGGCGATTGCCGACGACGTGCGTCAGGTTTGCCGCCTGAACGATCCGGTTGGCGAAGTTATCGATGGCCGCATTCTGGATAATGGCTTGAAACTGGAGCGCCGCCGGGTACCGCTGGGCGTTGTTGGCGTCATTTATGAAGCCCGTCCGAACGTGACGGTGGATGTCGCCAGTCTGTGTCTGAAAACCGGCAATGCCGTGATTCTGCGCGGCGGTAAGGAAACCTATCGCACTAACGCGGCAACGGTAAACGTCATTCAACAGGCGCTGGAGCAGCATGGCTTGCCTGCAGAGACTATTCAGGCGATTGAAAGCCCTGACCGTGAGCTGGTAAACCAGTTGCTGAAGCTTGATCGTTATGTGGATATGCTGATCCCCCGCGGCGGCGCAGGCTTGCACAAACTGTGTCGCGAACAGTCCACCATCCCGGTGATTACCGGTGGAATTGGGGTTTGCCATATCTTTGCCGACGAAAGCATTGATTTTGAAAAGGCGCTGGTCGTTATCGAAAGCGCGAAGGTACAGCGTCCCAGCGCCTGCAATAGTCTGGAAACCCTGCTGGTGCATCGGGCGATTGCCGGGCGTTTTCTGCCGCAACTCAGTGAGAAAATGGCACTGGCGAATGTCACTTTGCATGCCAGCGCTTCCGCGATGCCTCATTTGTTTGAGGGGCCGGCGCGGGTCGTGGCGGTAAACGAACAGGATTACGATGACGAATGGCTGTCGAATGACCTTAACGTCACTATCGTGGACGACATGGAGGCAGCGATTGCGCATATCCGCCAGCATGGGACGCAACATTCCGATGCGATTTTGACGCACTCGATGACGAACGCGGAGCGCTTCGTCCGAGAAGTGGATTCATCGGCGGTTTATGTCAATGCCAGCACTCGTTTCACCGATGGCGGCCAGTTCGGGCTCGGTGCGGAAGTCGCCGTCAGTACCCAGAAACTGCATGCGCGCGGCCCGATGGGGTTGGAAGCGCTGACCACCTATAAATGGATTGGCTACGGTAATGATCTGATCCGCGAATAAAACCACCGCCCGGCAACGCCACCGCGTACCGGGCGGTATTCCCACCGCTTAGAAAATCATCACACGAACATCAAGGTATTGACTTGGAAAACCGATTTCACTAGTTTGTCACCCCGTAGTTATCGTCATGCACTCGCAGGATGATTCTCTCAAAGCCGGTATAGCTCAGTTGGTAGAGCAGCGCATTCGTAATGCGAAGGTCGTAGGTTCGACTCCTATTACCGGCACCATCCTACCTATTTTAACGTCTCCTCAAGTCTACTCAGACACCCTTTAAACCTTTAGAATACGCGGTTTCACGGCCCTTATTGTCTCTGCTCGTCTACTCACGCTCACAGAAATTTACGGTGAGTTGGGGGTATCGGTGGGGGGATTCTCTGTTCGGTCTCAATGAAGCTCAATGCCAGGCAGGTCGACACCGTCAAATCTAAAGACAAGCCCTATAAGCTCTCGGATGACGGCGTCTGCTCGAATCGCGTACTGGAATAAGCCCATTGGGATTCGCTCATTTGCTGTCTTCCTGCAACCCGAATTATTTAGGGTATCGACCCTCGTCGCACTCTGTGTATGTTCCGGTTATCCGCGACTAAACGGGTTGTACAATATTGCTGCTGGGAACAGCGCTGAACACTGTACATACCGTTACACAGCAATGCTCATCATCGAAGATTAGCCTGGTATATAGTGTCGAAAAATACAGTGTTCGGTTTGCTGTGAAGATAAAAAATTAACATATTTTAAACAAATAAAAGTCATGTAGTTTTACTTTATGATGAAAATTAAAAATACTTTCTGCCTACATATCTTGATGGCTATCCTGGCCATTCTGTTTCTTAGCATTCACCCACTGGTGACAAGCTTTGATCCGCCGTTAAAATTCCAACCGTTGATTAAAAGTATTGATGGAACGCCCCGGGAGCAAAAGGAAAAAATAGCGGCCATTTCGCATGCGTTGCAGGGAAATGCGATTTTTTTCATCGGGGCGTCAGAGGTCTCTACCTCAGAGGATGAGCATTACGCGGTATATAATTACTTTAATAACCAACTAAAGCGACCGGTTGTCGCCTATGGCGATGTGTATATCGATAATATCACCCATTTTTTACTGCTCTTACGCTTTAAAAATGATCTCAACGCTAACAGTAAAGTCGTTTTGCAACTGGCGCCCGATAGTTTTTATGGTGATGGTATCCCGCCGACAGTTTTTGCCGATAATTTCCCCGCACCGGTTTTTAACCCCCTGATGGAGGATGCGCAGGCGCGTCCTTTGCTGGTGGATTATTTACAACATATTAATGAAGAAGAGATCAGTCATTTAACTTTCAGTCAAATGAAGATCTATGGCTGGCAGCCGAAAATTATCTGGCAGGAAGTGAGTTATCAGTTTGCGACTTTCTGCGAAATGATAAAAAACGACTGGCTGGCGATGTTGCGGATTGTTCCTCAGCCGGCGAAACCGTGGCCACATCAGCCAAATGCCGAGAGGGCTCCCGACTGGGATCGCGAATTGGCTAACGCCCATGTGTTGAATCAGTCTCGTCAACAAAGTGCCGAGACCATGTGGATGGATAAGTCTTTTTTTGACGATGATCCCACGCAGGATGTGTGGGACGACGCACCGGTTTTCCCTGCGCAAATGGAAGCCTTCCAGGCGACAATCACATTGCTCAAAGAGCGCCATGTCCAGCTGGTGGTGATTGTCGATGCGGTCAATCCGTGGGCGATTCAGAATAGCGAGAAATTCCAGCCGGTCGATCGCCAAATCCGGGCTATGCTGGAGCAAAATCAGGTTCCCTACTTTGATATGTATGCGCAGCCTTATCAGAATGGTTGGAACTGGGATCGTCTGCACCCTACCGATCCTGCATGGGTCGCCATGGATCGTTTTATTGCTGAGAGTTTTAAATGATGAAACACGCTATTCGCCTTTTCTTTCTTTATCTCTTGCTGGCGGTAACGATCATCGCGTGGACCTCTGTTGATGACAGCATGAGTTTAAAAGTGCACTTTGAATATCAAAAGTTCTGAAGGATGAATGATGTATAGCTCCGGAACATTTTTTTCTTTCTGTTTTTATCAGCACTGCTGTTTGCGCTGATTAATCGGGTCTTTAATTATCGGCTAACTTATTTATCCGCTTTTTCCGTGCTGGTGGCCTTAGGCTGGGGATATATTTTCCAGGGTGATTATATTGTACCTGTGGCGGTGTTCTTCAGTTTTTATATTCTTGTCACAGTGAAAGAGAAGGGCTGGTTGAAAACCTGGCAGGCGGTTAGCCTGACGTTGCTCCCGCTGTTCCTGGTGAAATTACACCTTAATAACCACTGGGGGATGCTCGGCCTGTCCTTTATGACCTTCCGCGCCATTGATGTATTACTTTACCGGACTCAAAAAGAGGGGCGGAGTTTTTTACAGTATTTCTGCTATCTCTTTATGCCTTTTATTATCACCGCCGGGCCGATGTATCGTTGGCGGACATGGGTGAATGATATTAATAAGCCCACCTTCACTATTACCCGTGAGCAGTTTTTACCGGCGATGGAACAAATCTTTGTCGGCATTATCCAAAAGTTCTTATTCGCCACGCTGATCGATAACCTGGTTGTTCAGTCATGGAGCCATCGTCCGTTCACGTTAAGCGTTGGCGTAGTGATGTCGCTGGCCTACAGCGCTTATCTTTATTTTGATTTTGCTGGTTATAGCAATATGGCTATTGGGGCTGGGCGTTTATTTGGCCTGAATATTCCGGCGAACTTTAATATGCCGATTCTGGCTAAAAACCCGCAGGATTTTTGGCGACGCTTCCATATCAGTCTGTCTGAATGGCTGCGGGATGTGGTCTTTATGCCGATTTATATGAATTTGATGAAGATGGATTTTTTCCGTCAGAACAAAACACTGGCACAGAATATTGGTATTTTTTGCACCCTGTTTTGTATGGGCGCATGGAACGGACTCGAACGACACTACATTATAAGCGGCGCGCTGTTTGGCGCCATTTCCGTTACTCACAACATGTTACAGTGGTCAGCCAAACGCAGTCCGACGCTCAGCAACTGGTTACATTATCCAGTTATTGTGTTTTTGGGACGAATTCTGACGCTGGCAAGCGCCGCTGTCTCCCTTTACATCTTTAGCGGAATGTCACCACTATGAACCTTCACTCCGAACTTCTGGAACTGCAAGATTTCTTGCGTGCGGCATTACTTGATCCCGCGCATCCACATCAGCTGGCGATTAGCGGTAGCGACGAAGCCATAACCTGGCAACAGCTCTCTGTCGCGGTTACGGATTGGGCGCAGCGTTACCAGCATTGCCAGCAACCTGCCGGTGTGCCCGTCGTGTTGTATGGGCATCAACAAGCGGAATTTGCCGTCGCTATCTATAGCTGCTTGCTGCATAACATTCCGTACATTCCGGTGGATTGCATCTATCCTCAGGAACGGCTCAAAGAGATCTGCCAGTTGGCCGGCGCGCCTTACTATTACGACATCGCGGCAAAGCAGTTTGTGGCTACCGGCGAGGTTGGCCGGGTACTGGTTGAGCAGGATCTCGCGTATATCATGTTCACCTCTGGAAGCACCGGTAAGCCGAAAGGGGTACAGATCGGACGTGAAAGCCTGTGGCATTTTATGAAATGGGTGCGTCAGGACTTTTCGCTGCCGGAAACGCCGGTGCTGATGAACCATGCGGTATTCAGCTTCGATCTCTCCTTGATCCCCTTGTTGGCTAATCTGGCAACCGGAGGGCATATCGTCCTGAATGCCAAAGAAGATATCGCCGCAGAAAACTGGCTTGAACGCCTGAAAAACAACGGTGTTTCCGTATGGGTTTCAACACCGTCTTTTGCCTACCAGCGACTGCTCTCTTTGCAATTCAATAGTGACTATTTACCCGATCTCGGCGTTTTCGTATTCATTGGCGAAGTGTTAAACAAAGCGCTGGTAAAACAGCTACGCCGCCGCTTCCCGCACGCCAAAATCCTCAACTCTTACGGCCCGACGGAAGCGACTATCGCGACCACGGTCATCGAAATTACCGACGATATCCTGCACAGCGAAAACGATCTGTTGCCGGTAGGTACGATGATGCCGGACTCTCACATGGAGGTTACGGCTGAGGGCGAGTTGATTATCTGGGGCAAAAATGTGATGCGCGGCTACCTTGGGCTGCCGCAGGAGAACGCGGAAAAATTGCTGCATCGGGAGAGTGAAGCGTTCCGGGGGTACAAAACCGGCGATCTGGGGTACGAAGAAGACGGGATCCTGTATTGTCAGGGGCGCAATGACAGCCAGATCAAACTGAATGGCTATCGTATTGAAATCAACGAGATTGAGAATCGCCTGCTGGCGATGCCGGATATCAGCGAAGCGGTGGTTCTGCCGTTGATGAAATCGGGCGGCGGAGTGCTGCGTATTGCGGCTTTCTGCGTGACGGACTTAGCCCCGGAGGTGATCAAGACGTCGCTTTCGAAGGTGATCCCGCACTACATGGTGCCTTCCCAAATTATTGTCAAAGATGCGTTGCCGCTGAATCCTAACGGCAAAATCGATCGTAAACTATTAGATACACATGCTCGTACCAATTAATTACGCCAGGAAAAAATGATGGAACAAGAAATACTCGCCCTGTTTGAAAAGGTCTTATCCCGCAAAGTGGGTTTTAACGATGAGTTGATCGAGTCCGATATCCTCGATTCTATTCTGGCGGTGGATCTGGTGCTGGAAGTGCAGGACGTTTACGGTTGCATGATCCCGCCGACTGAAGTCGCTAACGTATTGAAGACTCCGGCGGATCTGGCTCGCTACATCGAAGAGAATCGCAGCTAACCGGCGAACCGCAGCTCACCCGTAAACGCCCCTGCATGTCGTCATGCGGGGGCGTTTTTTATGCATGGTCAGTACGCGACAAACCTGACGGAATCACGGGGTGGCTGCTTTCGTTACACCGTTCGTCTGGGGGGCGTCGGCACGAGTATCAACCGGGGCCATCGCTGGCGGCGGCCAGCAGCGGTACGATCAGATCGCTGATCGGCGTTGGGATCCCATGAGCGCGTCCGTATCTTTGAACCACCCCGTTGCGACAATCCCATTCGAGTGGGTGGCCGGCCTGTCGGTCGGCGAGGATCGATGTGCTCAAGTCGGCCGGGGCGCGATGAAATCTATCGACGATTTCCCGCGGCACATCGTCGCTAAGCGCCGCGCCCTCGGCACGCGCTACGGCAAGACATTCCTGTAGATAGCTCAGCGCTAGCCCGGTGATGTCAGCACGGGAGAACATGCCGGCGCGGCGACCGGCCAAAACCATTAGCCCCCCAACCGCGTTTTGCAGCAGTTTTCGCCATGCGACGGTGGTGAAATCCGCCGCCACGTCGACCGCGCACCGCGTGCCGTGCAGCGCCGTCTGCACGATACGGGCTTCCGGCGTGTCCGGTAACGTGAGCCGTGCGTTTTCGCGTAGCCAGACTGAGGCGTCCGGCTCGCGTTGGGCAGGGAACCACACCACGGAGGGCAGAACCAAACTTGCGGATAAATACGGCGCGAAGAGCGCTTTTTGCTCTACGCCGTTTTGCAGTACGCAAACGACGGTCTTTGCGCTGCATAATGCAGACAACCATGGCGCCACAGCGGCGATCTGCGTCGACTTGACCGCAATAAAAACCAGATCGAACATTCTCTTTATCCCGGCCGGATCCGTGTGTACGGGCCCAGGTACCACCACCTGACCGCCGTCGAAGCGAAGCTCCAGATGATCATGCGCGGTACGGCCACATACTGTTGGCGTGCGGCCAACCTCATGCAGCGCTGCGGCGATGGTCGTGCCGATAGCGCCCGGGCCCACGAGGGCGACGGTTGGATTTTCAGACATCATCACTATCCCCAATACCAATAGTCATTAACGACCTGTACCAAACGGCACAGGGTTGTCTGCATCATTAACATGCCTTCGTACCATAACAGATTGCGGGTCGGCGGCTCAGATGGCGGTTACGTGAACGGCTCGAGGGTCAGGCAGGCTACCGGATGGTGTGGGGAGGCAAAACCCGATTTATGGGGCCCGGCAGAGGGCGTTTCTTCAAGCGGGAATACTGCAATCGGGGAGGGACGCCAAGCCTGACGGCGGTGCGAGGAGGCCGGACGATCCGTGGTTGGCGTGCGTCCGAACAACGTTATGGGTGTTCGCCGTTATCATCGGACTCAGATTGTTTAAGTTTTTCAATAGCGTAGACATTGTCTGACATCGCCTCGTTCAATACTTCCACCGCGGTATGCGCATCTCTTTTCTTTATCGACATATAGACTTTGATATGCGCCTCAACGCTTTCAAGCGTAATTCCCAACGCCCGATTCAACTCTTCAAGATAGTAATAATAGCTGTCTTTAATTGAGCTCATGACGTTAAAAAAGATGCTGTTATGCGACGCTTTAACAATGGCGAGGTGAAAATCATAATCGGCTTCAGAATATTTTTTATAATCTCCTTTATTTATCAGCATTCTGTGCAGTGCCTGTTCGAGGGACTGGATATCTTCCTCGGTCGCATTGGCGACGGCCAATTCGACACACTTGAACTCAACCGTCTGGCGAAAAATCATCATATCGTGAAATTCTTCACGGCTGAGGTGCATGATGGGTTTGGGTTCATGGCTGAGCATCTGCGGATTAAAATTTTCGCTGACGTAGCTGCCGCTGCCCTGACGTGTAACCACGATCCCCAAATCCCGCAACCGTTGGACTGCGCTGCGCACGCTGACCCGGCTGACATTGAAGGAGGCCGTTAGCTCTGCCTCCGACGGAAGACGGCTGCCCGGCGTCCAACTGCCATCAAGCAATTTTTCTTTTATCTGGTCGAAAACCGCATTGACAACGTTTTGTTTTTGTATGGATTTAATGTTCACCGCGACACTTCATATGATGTCCTACAATAATTCATTATATATCACTTAACTTTGCCGGATTAAAGCGCTCGCGAAGGCATGGGCGGGTTAACGCCACCTGCGTGCAGGTGGCTTGTCATCGTAGTGATCACTCAAACCGGATCAGCACTTTTGCCGATACATTTTTATCCGCAGCCGTAATCAATGCCTGCTCGATATCGGCAGGTGGGTATTCGCCGCTGATTAACGGACGTGGATCGACGCGCCCGTCTTCCAGCCATTTGACCGCAGTGGCGAACTCGTCGATAAAGCGGAATGAGCCAACCCAGTTGATTTCCTTCACCAGCATGGCTGAGACCGGCCAGGATACCGGGCTGGTTCCCATGCCAACCTGCACAATGGTGCCGCAAGGGCGGGTGAAGCCGACGGTTGAAGCAATCGCAGCCGGTGCGCCGGAGGCTTCAAACACGACGTCGAAATAGCCTTTATGCTGCTGGTACGCGGCAATTACGGCATCATCCTGTGGGTCAATAACCGCTGTCGCCCCCATCTGCAACGCCAATTCCCGGCAGCGGGGGCTGAGGTCGGAGGCTACCAGCTCGGTGGCTCCCGCGCTTCTGGCCGCCGCCAGAATCAAACAACCGATGGGGCCGGCGCCGATCACCAGGATTTTCTTACCGGTCAATTGCCCGGCCATTTTTACGGCGTGGATT
The DNA here is from genome assembly GCF_000400505.1 of Musicola paradisiaca NCPPB 2511. Taxonomy (NCBI): domain Bacteria; kingdom Pseudomonadati; phylum Pseudomonadota; class Gammaproteobacteria; order Enterobacterales; family Pectobacteriaceae; genus Musicola; species Musicola paradisiaca. The sequence continues at coordinate 1,059,840 of NZ_CM001857.1, forward strand.
GAAACCGCAAGCGGTTCTGAAAAGGCCATCACGTTAGCCGGTACGCCCTTATCGTAAGGAATGCATTGTTCCGGTTTAACGGCCACATACTCGGAGAAGCCGCCATTCACATGCGGGTTAAATTGCGCGCTGCCCATAAACCGCATGGTGGCGCAGTGATTCTGGCGCCCCGACAGGCACATATCGCAGTGATTACAGGGTTGAGAGGGATTAACCGCAACGGCCTGACCTACCTGCAACCCGCTGTTCTCCGGCGCTTTTTTCACTACGCCCACAAACTCATGGCCGACTACCATCGGGTGTTTCAGAATCGACATTCCTGCGCGGCCGTGTTGGTAGTAATGAATATCGGAACCACATATCCCGCCACAGGCCACTTTCACCAGCACATCGCTGTCGCTGTATTCAATTTCACGCTGTTCTACACGGACATCTTTTTCACCATGAGCGAAACAGGCGCTGCATTTAATTTTTTCAGTGCTTTTCATATCAACCTCATTATTTATTAACCGGTGCGGTATTCAGTATTTTTTCATCTGATGCCGGGGTGTTATCTTTTTCCGGCAAAATGACTTCAATTTTTCCAACCAGGAATACGTAGGCTAAAATTCCCATCCCGGCGACGCCTGCGATATACCACATGGCATATTGAAAATTATGGGTACGTTCGAGAATTACACCGATGACTATCGGGCTGACAATGCCGGAAAGGTTGCCGCAGATATTCAAAAAACCGCCCATGGTGCCGAGGTAATTACGGGGAATAACATCACTCCATACCACCCAGCCCAGATTTGAAAAAGCATTGGCAAAAAAGGCGATGGACAGAATGATGATGGCAATAATAGGTTGATCTTCAAAGAAGTTGACCGTGGCAATAATTAATGTCAGACACAGCCCCATCAGTACGGGTAATTTTCTGGCCAGAGTTCGTGATTTTCCTTTTTTCAGCAACATGTCGCTTAACGTGCCGCCACATAATACGCCGAACATCGCCATAATATAGGGAAGCATGGCTCCCATACCGGCCTTGGAAATAGAAAGGTGCAGCCCTTTTTCCAGATAGACGATAAACCAGGTCAGGAAAAAATACAGCGTTGACGAACAGGCGAATTGGGTAATAAAAAGGCCCCAAATGGTTTTACGTTTCAAAAAATATTTAATATCCCGCCAGCTGATTTTTTCGCTCACCGTCGATTGATTAACGGAGCCGTAACCGCCGCCAGCTTTGATATAGTCGAGTTCGGCCTGGTTAATGTTCTTGCTGTGTTGCGGGTCGCGATAGTAGATCAGCCAGTAGATGCCAAACAGGATCCCGGCGGCGCCGGATAAATAGAACGACATTTCCCAGCCATATTGCGCCACAATAAAAGAGAGCGCCGGGGTCAGCAACGCCAGCCCGATATATTGCGCGCTGGAATAGATTGCCGTTGCGCGTGCGCGTTCATGGTCGGGGAACCAGGTAGCAATAATCTTGGTATTGGATGGAAATGAAGGTGCTTCCGCAACGCCAATCAGTGCGCGACACACCAACAGCATAATAAAAGAGGCTGTTACCGTGGCGAAAAGATGATGAGAAGCAAACCCCATCAGGAAAGTAAAGACGCTCCATAGAATAATCGCGCCGCCATATAAAATACGCGAACCGATACGATCCAGTACATAGCCGACAGGGATCTGGCTTGCGGCATATGCCCATGTAAACATAGAGAACAGCAAACCCAGTTGCGTCGGAGTCAGACTAAAATCATTCTGAATATTTGAGCCTGCCACCGCCAGATTGGCGCGATCCATATAATTTATCGCGGTCACAATAAAAAGCAGCGATAAAATAAAGAAGCGATTTTTTGTAGCCTTCATGTTTGTACCTGTGTTGTATAGGGTATATCTGTCGTCGTCATTCGACGGCAGATATACATGCATGTTAAAGGCAAGGTGTAGAGTATTTGGGTTCGGATATTTACAACACGGCCAGCCAGCCGCCATCGACATAAATAATCTGGCCGTTTATATAATCGGAGGCTTTTGATGACAAAAATACCGCCGTACCAATTAATTCTTCCGGGTGGCCCCAGCGTTGCGACGGGTTACTGCTTTTAACCCAGCTATCGAATTTTTCGTCTTCAATCAGGGCGGTATTCATATCCGTCAGAATATAGCCGGGGCCAATCGCGTTGGTCTGGATATTGAAAGCCGCCCATTCTGCCGCCATAGAGCAGGTCAGCATCTTAATTCCGCCTTTGGCCGCCGTGTAGGGGGCGACGGTGGGTCTTGCCGCCTGGCTGGTCAGTGAACCGATATTGATGATCTTGCCCCCGGTTCCGCGGGCAATCATGCGCCTGGCCGCAGTACGGGACACGATGAAGGCGCTGGTCAGGTTGGTGTCGATAACCTTCTGCCAGTTTTCCAACTCCAGTTCCACCATGGGTTTACGATACTGGATCCCCGCATTGTTGATGACGATATCAACCTGCACGCCTTGTGCATCCAGCGCGGCGAAGGCTTGCTCCACGGCGTCTTCATCGGTGACGTCAAAGGCGATGCCCTGTGCGTTGTACCCTTTATTACGCAGCTTGCCGACGGATTCTTGCAGCAAGGTGTCGCGGATATCATTGAGAATGACGCTGGCGCCTTCGGCGGCCAATCCCTCTGCGTAGGCAAACCCCAAACCCCGTGCGGAGCCGGTGATCAGCGCGGTTTTCCCGGTCAAGTCGAATAAAGCTGTCATGTTGTCCCCCTTGATTTATTAATTTGTATGACGACTATCGTTTTAGGAGAGTGGTTCGACTCGCGTTTAAAAGCAATAAGTGATAATTATTTTTGTAATAACGATCACACTTCCCTGTGTTAAAAAATAGCAACCAGGGTTTTTATTGTTATTTATCAATTAATTATTGATTTTTTGTGTGTAATAGTGATGGTGATCACAAAATATTAAGCATGATATTCCCGTCATCATTGGTCGTGATATAACAAGCTTAGTTGTAGGACAACTTACAAATTTTCGGTATTTCTGTTACGTCGGGATGGCCGGGAACTGGCTAACTTACTGAATTAAGGAGTTAACGTGAGCAAACTCAAGATAACGAATGTGAAAACCATTCTTACCGCCCCCGGCGGTATTGATTTGGCCGTGGTTAAGGTGGAAACCAACGAGCCCGGATTGTATGGCCTGGGATGCGCAACGTTCACCCAGCGCATTTTTGCGGTCAAAAGCGCGATTGATGAATACATGGCGCCGTTTCTGATCGGAAAGGATCCCACTCGTATCGAAGATATCTGGCAGTCTGCTGCGGTCAGCGGCTACTGGCGTAATGGCCCGATCATGAACAATGCCCTTTCCGGCGTTGATATGGCGCTGTGGGATATCAAAGGGAAGCTGGCCGGTATGCCGGTTTATGAACTGTTGGGCGGAAAATGTCGGGACGGGATCCCCCTTTACTGCCACACGGATGGCGGCGACGAGGTCGAGGTGGAAGACAATATTCGTGCCCGCATGGAGGAAGGGTATCAGTACGTTCGCTGCCAGATGGGGATGTACGGCGGGGCTGGTACCGATGATTTAAAACTCATCGCCACCCAACTGGCCAGAGCGAAGAATATTCAACCGAAACGCTCGCCGAGAAGCAAAACGCCGGGGATTTACTTTGACCCGGAAGCCTATGCGAAGAGCGTTCCACGCCTGTTTGAGCATCTGCGCAATAAACTGGGCTTCGGCATCGAATTTATCCATGACGTCCACGAGCGCGTCACGCCCGTCACCGCCATCCAATTGGCGAAAACGCTGGAACCTTACCAGCTCTTCTATCTGGAAGACCCCGTCGCACCGGAAAATATCGACTGGCTGAGAATGCTGCGTCAGCAGTCTTCCACACCCATTTCCATGGGGGAACTCTTCGTCAATATCAATGAATGGAAGCCATTGATTGATAACAAGCTGATTGACTACATCCGCTGCCACGTCAGCACGATTGGCGGCATTACGCCGGCGAAAAAGCTGGCGGTGTACAGCGAGCTGAACGGCGTCCGCACCGCGTGGCACGGCCCGGGCGATATTTCACCGGTGGGCGTATGCGCCAACATGCACCTGGATATGAGCTCGCCTAACTTCGGCATTCAGGAATATACGCCGATGAATGACGCACTGCGCGAAGTCTTCCCGGGGTGTCCGGAGATCGATCAAGGCTATGCCTACGTTAACGACAAACCGGGCTTAGGCATTGATATCAATGAAACCCTGGCGGAGAAATACCCCTGTGACGGCGGCATTCCTTCCTGGACGATGGCGAGAACGCCTGACGGCACGGCATCCCGCCCCTGATCGTGCGGTGTGATGGAGGATGAAAGGCCCATGGATGGGCCTTCGCCTGTCTCGCGATTCCTGTCTCAGGATCGACGGGTTATAAACCCGCGGCCCGGCCAGAACACGACGGTGGGAGAACACGGCGGTGAGCGTCCCCCGGTGAACGTATCCCGGTGCGGCGAGCCTATAACGACGACAGGGCGCGCGGCAGTGAACTCATCCGCCGCCCGCCTTGCGGTGTGACCACCACGCTTTCACTGAACGCCAACGAACGGGCGGATGCGTACATGTGAAACACCATATTTTCTTCCAGCCGCCAGTCGGCTGCGGGGGTAAAGCAGCAGGAGAAATCGCTGGGGCGAGGTGTCCGCGTATAGAGGCCAAGCGCGTAGCCGGTGACGTTGCCGTAATGCTCGCGCAGGCCGGCATCCAGCACCGCCTGGCGCAGTAGCGCGTCCACGTCGCTGGCGTTGACGCCAGGTTTCATGGCGGCGATTTGCGCATCCTGAAACCGGATCAGCTGCGTGGCGATCTGTTGCTGCTCGGCGCTTGGCGTACCGATCAGAAAAGGGCGCATCAGCCGTGCGCTGTAATGGTTTACCTTCGGGATCAACTCCACATGCAGCATATCGCCGGCGCTCAGACGATGATCGTGACTGCTGGCATGCAGAAACCCGTTATCGCCGTTGGCGCAGACGATCGGCCCGGTTTCGCCGCTATCGGCGCCGTTGCGCAGAAAGGTATGCGCCGCCAACGCGGCCACATCGCGCACTCGCCAGCCGGTAGTGACTTCGTCTGCGATAGCACGCATGGCATCGTCGGCGATGCGCGCCGCCTGACGCAGCGCCGCCAGTTCATCGGCGAACTTAACGCTGCGCAGCCGGTCGCTCAGCCCATCCATCGCCTGCCACTGAACCGCAGGCAGGCGATGGCACAGTTGCCGCCAGTTATACACCGTCATGCCGTAGGAGTTGAAATCGACGCCGAGCCGGGCATGGCCGAAACCGCGCGCCAGCAGGCTGTCGGCGACGGCCTGAAACGGATCCTGATGGTCGTCATAGACCACAATAGCGTTGAGGCTGCTCAATGCGCGGCAGGGCGCTTCGTCCAACTGGCGCAGCACCATCCACGGTTCGCCCTCCAGCGGCACCAGACAGGCGCGGTAACAGGTTTCCGATACCGTGTAGCCGGTCAGCCAGGCCAGCAGTTCGCCGTGGTCGATCAACAACAGTTCGACGTCCGCCTGTTGCATGGCGGCACGGGTGCGCGCCAGCGCGAGTGGCGCATGCGCGGTCATGACAGCCTGTCCTCCGGTTGGCAGATCTCCAATATCGCCAGCAGATAAATACGCACCGCGTCGAGAAAATCGCTGATGTGGACGCGCTCATCCGGCATGGTGTTGAACTTGCCGCCGGGGCCGCACACGATGCCTTCCATACCGGCCAATTGGTAAAAGTGGGCGGCGTCGGTGCCGTAAAACGCGGGCGGCGTGATGGCGCCGCTGGGCTGCGGCTCGCCGCGCACCTGCTGATAGGCGCGGTTAACCGCCTGCACAATCGCCGATGCGCGGGACACTTCGAACGGCAGCATGGTGGGTTTATCCCGTTCGCCGTCGTCGAACAGCTCCGCTTTCAGGCCGGGGTGGCGGGCGCAAAGCGCATCCAGCAATGCCTGAATATCCGCCAGCACGCCGGCGACGGTCTGTCCCGGTGCAAAGCGGGCGGAGCCCTTGAGGCGGGCGAAATCCGCCACCTGCGGCGGCCGCCACTCTTCAAGCTCGCGCCCCAGCGCGCCGTGTACGGTGCCGACATGGCAACGGTTGATGCTGCGGTGTTCATCGCTCTGCGCGCCGCTGAAGGTCATGGCGTTCAACTGCGGGATCAGCGCTACGGCGGCGGCGATGGCGTCCACCGCCTGTTCGCGTTTGGAGAGGTGGCGGGTATCACCGGTCAGTTCGATGGTGAACATCAGTGAACCGGCGTGCATGGTTAACGCCTGGATATCGGTCGGTTCGGCGTTGATGAAATAGTCGGCGCGGATACCTTGCTCAATCGCCGCGATGGAGCCGATGCCGCCCTGCAACTCGCCGACCACGTAAGTCAGCACCACGTCGCCTTTCAGCTTGATGCCGGCGTCGATCAGCGTCTTCAGCGCGCAGAAATAGGCGGCATCGCCGGATTTCATATTGGATACGCCGATGCCATAGATGAATTCGTCGTCGATTTTTCCTTCCCAGGGATCCACCGTCCAGCCTTCCGTCACCGGGTTGGTGTCCAAATGGCCGTTGAACAGCAAACTGTGGCCGCCGCCGGTGCCGCGCAGGGTGCCGATAGCGTTGAGTCGGCCGCCCGGCACCGGCGTGAGTTGGGTCTCCAGCCCGAGCTCGCGCATCCGTTCGGCCATAAATTCCGCCAGTTGACGTTCACCGTCGGTGGCGCTGTAGCTTTTGTGTTGCACCATATTTGCCAGAAAACGCAGACAAAATTCGGTATCGATGCTCTGTAGTAACTGTTCTTTCGTCATGATGGTTTCATTCAGTGTATGAGGGTGAAGCCGGTGATAAGGCATCGGGCGTCGGAATGGCGGACAGTAACGCACGGGTGTAAGGGTGCTGCGCCTGCTCTGTCATGGCATGGCCCGGCAGAACTTCCAGCAGATCGCCGCGATACATCACCGCGATGCGGTGGGCGAGTTGCTGGATCAGGTTAAGATCGTGGGTGATGAACAGGTAGGCGGTGCCGTAGCGGCGTCGCAGTTCCAGCAACAGCTCAATCACGGTGGCTTGCACCGAGACATCCAGCGCGGCGGTGATCTCGTCGCAAATCACCAGCTCCGGCGGATGGGCGAAGGCGCGGGCGATCGCCACCCGCTGTTTTTGGCCGCCGGACAGTTCGTGGGGATAGCGCGACGCCATCGACGCCGGCAGGCGGACTTCCTCCAGCAGCCGGGCGACCGCCTGCGCTTCGGTTTCGCCGTTGGGCAGGCCGTACAACCGCAGCGGACGGGCGATGATGTCGCCGATACGCCTGCGCGGATTGAGCGAGGCGTCCGGGTGCTGGAAGATCATCTGCACCCGGCGGCGGTAGTCTTTATCCATCTGCGCCCGGCCGAACAGACTATAACCGCGAAAATCCAGCTCGCCGGTAAAGGGCACCAGGCCGGTGACGGCTTTGGCCAGCGTCGATTTGCCGGAACCGGACTCGCCGACGATCCCCAAAATCTCGCCTTCGTGTACGGTCAGCGATACCGCATTGGCGGCCCGGGTGTGGTTCGGTTGCCGCCTGAGCAACTTATCCAGCAGCCGGTGATGGCCGTACTGAATAGTGATGTCGCTCAGGGTGAGTAGCGGGTGCGGCGAGGGCGCGGTTTCGTCCAACAAACGTAACGACGGATTAGGCACCGCGGCGATCAGCCGACGGGTGTACTGGTGTTGTGGCGCGCTAAACAGTTGGCCGGATTGCGCCCGCTCAACGATGCGACCTTTTTCCAGCACGCAGATGCGGTCGGTGACGCGCGAGACCAGCGCCAGATCGTGGGAAATGTACAACGCCGCCACGCCGGTTTCTTCCCGCAGCCGTTCAAACAGCGCCAGGATCTGCGCTGAGCTGATCACGTCCAGCGCGGTGGTGGGCTCGTCGAAGATCAGGCAGTCGGGCTGGCAGGCGAAGGCGGTGGCGATCAGGATGCGCTGTTTTTCGCCGCCGGAGACCTGATGTGGGTAGCGTTGCATCATCTGCGCCGGATGTTTTAGGTCAACATCGCGTAATAGGGTTTCGGCATATTGCTGCGCTTCTCTGGCGTTCAGGCGGCGGTGGCGGCGTAGCACCTCGGTGACTTGTTCCCCCAGCGTTAGGGTGGGGTTGAGCGAGGCGCTGGGATCCTGAAAAATCATCCCCAGTTTTCCGCCGCGCAGCGCGTGCAGTTTGTCCATCGCCAGGGTGCGCAGGTTCAACGCGCCGAGGTGAATCTCGCCGGTGCGCTCCACCGCGTTACCGGCGAGCCAGCGCATAATCGCCCAGCCGAGCGTGGTTTTGCCGGAGCCGGATTCCCCCACCAACCCCATCACTTCGCCGCGGTTCACATGCAGGGTGATATCCCGCAGCACCGGCAGATGCGAGCCGTCCGGCAGTGTGTAGTCCAGGCTGTAATCCCTGACCGCCAGCACCGGTGCGGCGGTTTTCGTCGGCGCCGTTGCGTCAGCGGGTATCGCTGCGTCGTGCTTGTGCATCAGTGGCTCCTCGGATTCAGAACGTCGCGCAGCCCGTCGCCGAGCAGGTTGAAACCGATCGCCACGATGGCGATCGCCAGCCCAGGGATCAGCATCATCCAGGGTGCGTTGAAGAAGTAGGCGCGGGCTTCGGACACCATCAGCCCCCATTCCGGCTGCGGCGGTTGCGCCCCCAGACCCAGAAAGCTCAGGGTGGCGAACAGCATGATGGCGAAGGAGACGCGAATGGTGGATTCCACGATGATCGGCGCCACGATATTGGGCAGCATCTCCCGCAGGATGATATAGCCGGCGGATTCGCCGCGGGCGATGGCGGCATTGACGTAATCCTGTTGGCGCACGGCCAACGCCACGCTGCGGGCGATGCGCACCATGCCCGGCACAAAGGCGATGGTAATGGCCAGCACCGCATTCAGGCTGCTTTGCCCCAGCGTGCTGACGATCAACAGCGCGAACAGCAGGCTGGGGATCGACATCACGGCATCCATGGTGCGCATGATGCCTTCGTCCATCCGGCCGCCCAGATAGGCGCTGGCGGTGCCGATGACCGAGCCGACTACCATCGCCAGCGTGGTGGCGAGCAGCGAATAAAGAATGGTGGTGCGGGCGCCGACCAGCACCCGGCTGAAAATATCGCGCCCAAGCTGATCGGTGCCGAACCAGTGCGCGGCGTTGGGCGCCTTATAGCGCGCCAGAATCGAGATCGCCTCCGGGTCGGCTGGCGCCAGATGAGCGCCGGCACAAACGACAAGCAGCGCCAGCAGCAGGACGCTGACCCCGGCGATGCCCTGCGGGGTATGCAGCAGTTTTTTGAGTACGTCAAACATAGTGAATCCGCTTGTCTAGCATGGCGTAGGCGAGGTCGGCCAGAAAATTAACGACCGCATAGGTGGAGGCCAGGATCATGACGCCGCCCTGAAGGGTGGGCAGGTCACGCGCCTGCACCGCGACGATAAGCTCTCGGCCGATGCCGGGAATGGCGAAAATCTCTTCCACCACCACGATGCCGCCCAGCAGATAACCGACGTCCAGCGCCACGATGGTGATGGCCGGCAACAGGCCGTTGCGCAGCGCGTGCCGCCACAGGATGCGCCGCCGCGACAGCCCTTTCAGCCAGGCCGCCCGGATATAGTCAGTATGCAGCACGTCCACCATTTCCGAGCGCACCATGCGTGAGACATGCGCCACCAGAATCATCGCTACCGTCGCCGACGGCAGCACCAGATGGCGCACGCCGTCAATCAGGCTCTCGCTGAGCGGGACGTAACCGGTCGCCGGCAACAACTGCCAGATATCGGCGAACAGCAGCAACATCAGCGTGGCGGTGACGAACTCGGGAAAGGAAATACCGATGTAGGACAGCACGCTGACCAACACATCCGCCAGTTTGCCTTTTCTGACCGCCGCCCAGACGCCGAGCGGCAGCGCCACCAGCAGCATCAGCGACAGGGCGCACGCCGCCAGCAGCAGCGAACGGGACAACGCCGTGAGCAACGTGGGCGCGACCGGCAAATTGGTGCGCATGGAGACACCGAAATCGCCGTGCAACGCCGCCGCCAGCCAGTGCCCGTATTGCACCCAGGCGGGCGCGTCCAGCCCGAGGCGTTCCCTGACTGCCGCCAGCGCCTCGGGGGTGGCGTGCTGGCCGAGCAGCGTGACCGCCGCATCGGCAGGCAGCAACTGGGTAATGCCGAACACCAGCACGGACACCACCAACAGGGTGTAGATCACCAACAGCAGGCGTTTTAACAGATAACTCGCGCTCACGGCGGCTCCTCAGCTTAGCTTCGGCGAACCGGCGCCTGCGCCGTCAACCAAACATGGTCGAGACGGAACACGGCGGCGCGCGGATGCAGGGCATAACCGTGCACATAATCACGGCCGGCGGAGAGCAGGTTGAAGAAGGCCGGGATGACCGACGGTACCTGTTCGTGCATCAGTTGTTGCGCTTTACCGTAGAACTCCCGGCGCTTGACGTCGTCGGTGGTGCCGCGCGCGCCGGCGACGGCGGCGTCAAAATCGGCATTGTTCCAGCGGGTTTCGTTCCAGGCGGCATCGGAGGTATAGAGCAACGAGAACACCGCGTCCGGCGAAGGCTGCATGTTGTAGAAACCGACGTAAAAGTTGCCCTTCTTCCACACCTGATCGAGATAGGTGCTGTGGGCCATGGTCTGCACGTTGATGCGAAAACCGGCGGGCTTCGCCATTTCACGTACCGCGATCCCCAACTGGGTGCGGGAGGCGGGTTTGTCGGAGGCGATCAATGTGATATCCAGCCCGTCCGGGTACCCGGCTTCCGCCAGCAGCGCTTTGGCCTTGGCATAGTCAGGTTGGCGCAGCGGCATATTGCGATACCAGGGGTACGAGGCGTTGATCGGGGTATCGTTGCCGGGGGTGCCGTAGCTGTCGGCGACGAAATCGACCATCGCTTTGCGGTCGATACACAGCGCCAGCGCCTGACGTACCCGCACGTCGTTAAAGGGTTTCTGGTCGCAGCCCATATTGATATTGAGGAACTGGCCCGACGGCACGCGCAGCGGCTGGATGCCGGCGGCGGCGGACAGGCGTTTGAACTCGCTCGGCTGCGCCGCCATCATCAAGTCGGTATCGCCGGCGATCAGCGCGGAACTTTCAGCGATGGCGTCGGGGTAGACCACGATCTCTATGCCATCCAGATACGGGCGGTTCGGGTCGTAGTAATGAGGATTGCGTTTTACCACGATTTTGCGCTCGGGCTCATACGACGCCAACATGAACGGGCCGGCGCCCAGCGCTTCTTTGGACAGCCGGGCCAGTTGCCCCTGTGCGATGGCGGCGGGGACGATTTTGGCGTCCGGGTAGGCCAGCATGACCGGCAGGTCGGCATAAGGCGCTTGGGTGACAATCACCACCTTATCGGCGCCGTCGGCATGCAGCTCCTTGATCGGGCCGATGTTACGCATCCCCGGCGAGGCGTTTTTCGGATCCAGAATAGCGGAAAGGCTGGCGACGACGTCGTCGGCGGTCAACGGCGTGCCGTCGCTGAATTTCAGGTTGGGGCGCAGCGTAAACGTCCACTGCGTCAGGTCGGCATTGGGCTGCCAGCTGGCGGCCAAATCCGGTTCGGCCTTCATCTCTTGCGTCAGCCGGGTCAGGCCGCTGTAGAGCAGTTCAGCCAGCAGATATTCGGGGTTCACGCGCGCCTGCTGCGGGTTGAGCATATTGATGGCCTGATCGACGCTGATGCGCAGAATGCCGCCTTTCTGCGGCGTGCCTCCCGCCGTCATGACGCTGGCATCGGCCGCGCTGGCATGGAATGACCACGGCAGCATGGCTGCGCCGGTCATCAGCGTGGTGTTGGTAATAAACTGCCGTCGGTTTATTCCTTTCATTGCACACATCGCGGTTTCCTCTGTCTGTTGTCTGTCAATTGTTGTTGGTTTTCTGTTACTTAATTACCCTGGGTTGGCGAAAAATCCTCGGCCAGATAGGCCAGAATGGATTGGGATAAGGCGACGACGTCCGGTATGGTGGTGTACTCATTGGCGGCGTGAATGTGGTTGTCCGGCCGCGCCAGACCCCCTAAAAGAATTTCCTGAATGCCCGCCTGTTGTACCCATCCCATATCGGAACTGGTGGAGGAGCCCCAGGCGGCGAATTCCTCGGCGCGGAAACCGAACCCCAGGCCGAGCGCGTGCTGCCAGCGCGGCCAGTGCGGCCCGGTCGGGTCGCTGACCGGCGCCAGATGGCCGATCAGATGGTATTCCGTACTCAGCGCGGCGGAGGACGACATCGATTGCGTGATGCAGTCAGTCAATTCCTGCCAGACGGCGTCGAACGGCTCTTCGGGGGCGTAGCGACGGTTGACCAGCAATTCAAAACGCTCCGGCAGGGTAGAGCCTTTGCTGCCGCCGTGCGCCACCGCCAGCGTCAGACGGGAGGTCAACGGTTTGCCGGCAAAATGCGGCGGCGACGGCATGGCGGAGGCGCGCTGTTCAACCTGCTGTTTCAGCGCCATCAGCGCGTTCATCAACGGCAGGCTTTCCTCAATGGCGTTGATGCCGCCCACCGGGTCGCCGGAATGCGCCGAGCGCCCCGTCACGCGGATCACCACGTCCAGGCTGCCGAAACAACCGGCCCAAATGCGCGGCGCGGCGCCGCCGTTGAAACTCAGCATATGGCCTTGAAACAACTGCTGTTCCGCCAGATAGCGAATGCCGGGATACAGGCCGCCCTCTTCATCGGTGCACAGCAGCAGCACCGGGTTGAAACGCAGTTTGAGGCCGAACGTTTGCGCTGCACGCAGCGCGGCCAATGTGGCGACAATCGTTCCTTTCATATCGGCGCTGCCGCGGCCGATCAGCCGTTCGCCGTCCTGGCTCAGCGCCAGCGGCGGATAATGCCAGCCATCACCCGGCGGCACGGTATCGACGTGAAAATAGAGGTTGCAGTTTTCCGCTGCGTCGCCGGGCAGCGTCGCCAGCAGGTTGACGCGCTCGCCGCGTGCGCTGCCGTCCGGCGAACGCCACAGCGCTTCGGGCACCGACACCCGCTGAAAGCGGAACCCCATCGGCGCCAGCAGCGATTCCATCAACTCGGCGAACGCGCCATAGCCCAGGCCGGGCGGGAAGCTGGTATCCACCGCCAGCATGCTGCTCATATCCTGTAAAATGGCGGCTGCATCATCAGCAATCGCGCTCAGCGCCTGCTGAAAGGGGGCGGTCACACTCATGTCGTGCTCACTCTGTTGTATTTCTATATAGTTTATAGATAATGCAGGTTAGCGAGCCGGTCAATAGGTAATCATTCATGATAATGAAACGATCTGACGAGCAGGATGCCGTGAGTTTTGGGCGTCTTGAGGAGTTTGAGGGCGCCCCGCGTTATGAGGTGGTGAAGCGCTACATCAGCGAATCGATTCTGGTGGGCGAACTGGCCGCCGGTACGGTGTTGCCCAGCGAGAACGCGCTGGCGGCCGATTTCGGCGTGTCGGTGGGCACGGTGCGCAAAGCGCTGGCGGCGTTGACCACCGAAGGGATGTTGATGCGCCGCCGTAAAACCGGCACGGTCGTGACTGGGTGGGCGCCGCTGCATAACCTGAGCCATTTCTTCCGCTATTTTCGCCTGCACGGCAAGGATGGCCGGTTGCTCAATTCGCACACCTTCCTGCTGGATTATCACCGGGCGCTGGCAACCGAGCAGGAAGTGGAAAAGCTGAAGTTGCAGCCGGGCGACAGCGTGATTTACCTCAAGCGGTTACGCAAGATCGACGGCGCGCCCGTGATGCATGAAACCATGGTGCTGCCGGAAGCCCGCCTGCCGGATTTCCCGGCGCAGGATGCGGTGCCGCCGTTGCTGTACCGCTTTTTGATGGATCGCTACGACATTCGGGTGGCGGCGGTGCGAGAGCAGATTACCGCCGAGCTGGCCAGCGAAGAGGACTGCCGGTTGCTGGAATTGCAAGCGCCGCAGGCGATTATGGTGATTGACGAAATCTCGTTCGATCAGAGCGCGATGCCGGTGATCCTGGCCCATCACCGTTTCACTACCGGGAACTTCATGTACGTCAATGAAATCCGCTGATCGCCGCGCCAGCCGGTGTTTCGGTATAACCCGCATCCTGTTTGGTGAAGCGGGTTAGGCGGAGAAGGTTGATACCGGATGGCCTGATGGTTGCGCGTGCTCCGCCGGTGCTGATTGAGCAGGGCGGCATTGCCGCATGACGGCCCGGCACGCCGAGCAGTGGTGAAACATCGTGACCGGGCGTACTCGGCCGGCGCCGACGGGAACACCGCGATGTGAATTACGCGATGCCGCGCAAAGCAACGCATCCCCTTTGTGTTAGGGTAGGTTCCCAAGGTATTCTCAGCGTCCTGATTGCTGCCCCGTCCAGGTTTTTTATCATGTATGAATTCAAGCTGGTTTTACTGTTGCTTCAGCAGATGTGCGTTTATCTGGTTATCGCCTATCTGCTCAGTAAAACCCCGCTGTTTATCCCGCTGATGCAGGTCACGGTGCGGTTGCCGCACAAGCTGCTGTGTTATGCGATGTTCTCCATGTTCTGCATCATGGGCACCTATTTCGGCCTGCATATTCAAGACTCTATTGCCAACACGCGCGCCATCGGCGCGGTACTGGGCGGCTTGCTCGGCGGGCCGGGCGTGGGGGCGCTGGTGGGGTTGACCGGCGGGCTGCATCGCTATTCGTTAGGCGGGATGACCGCATTCAGTTGCATGGTGTCGACCATCGTCGAAGGGTTGCTGGGCGGTATGATGCACCGCCAACTGATGCGGCGGGGGCGGATCGACCGGCTGTTTAACCCGTTCACCGTGGCCGGCGTGACCTTCATCGCCGAAATACTGCAAATGGCGATCATTCTGGCGCTGGCGCGCCCCTACGATGACGCGTTGAAGCTGGTGAAGGATATCGCCGCGCCGATGATCGTCACCAACAGCATCGGCGCCGCCATGTTTATGCGCATCCTGTTGGATCGGCGCGCCATGTTTGAGAAATACACCTCGGCGTTTTCCGCCCGGGCGCTGAAAATTGCCGCCTGTACCGAGGGGATCCTGCATCAGGGGTTCAACGAAGAAAACAGTATGCGGGTGGCGCAGGTGATCTATCAGGAGATGGATATCGGCGCGGTGGCGATTACCGATCGCGAGAAGCTGCTGGCGTTTATCGGCATCGGCGACGACCACCATCTGCCGGGTACGCCGATCGCCTCCAACCATACCCGGCGCGCCATCGAAAATAACGAAGTGGTGTACGCCGACGGTAATGAAACCCCGTATCAGTGTTCGTTGCAGCCGACCTGTCGTCTGGGGTCGACGCTGGTGATCCCGCTGTGCGGCGAGAATCATCAGGTGATTGGCACCATCAAATTGTACGAAGCCAAAAACCGCCTGTTCAGCTCCATCAACCGTACTCTGGGGGAAGGGATTGCCCGGCTGCTGGCGGCGCAGATTCTGGCGGGGCAGTACGAGCGCAGCAAACAGTTGCTGACGCAGTCCGAAATCAAACTGCTGCACGCCCAGGTCAACCCGCATTTCCTGTTTAATGCGCTCAACACTCTGCTGGCGGTGATCCGCCGCGACAGCGACCAGGCCGGCCAGTTGGTGCAGTCGCTCTCGACTTTTTTTCGCAAGAACCTCAAACGTTCCGCAGAGGTGGTGACGCTGGCTGACGAACTCGAACATGTGAATGCTTATTTGCAGATTGAAAAGGCGCGTTTTCAGGAGCGGTTGCAGATTCGTTTTGATGTGCCATCGGCGCTGATGAGCATGCGGTTGCCGGCGTTTTCGCTGCAACCGCTGGTGGAAAACGCCATCAAGCACGGTACTGCGCATTTGCTGGGCACGGGTATCATCACCATCAGCGCCAGTCAGCAGGGGGATCGTCTGTTGTTGAGCATTGAGGATAATGCCGGTCTGTATCAGCCGCGTACCAACTGCACCGGTTTGGGGATGAATCTGGTGGATAAACGCATCCGCAGCCGCTACGGCAATGAGTATGGCCTGAGCGTGGAGTGCGAGCCCGACTGTTACACCCGCATCCATCTGACCCTGCCTGGTAAGGAAAGCCCATCATGTTGAGTGTACTGATTGTGGATGATGAGCCGCTGGCGCGAGATAACCTGCGCTGTTTGCTGGAGCAGGACAGCGAGCTTGAACTGGTGGGCGAGTGCGCCAACGCGGTGGAGGCCATCGGCGCCATCCACCGGCTGCATCCCGATGTGGTGTTCCTGGATATTCAGATGCCGCGCATCAGCGGGCTGGAGATGGTCGGCATGATCGACCCGGCCAACATGCCCTATATCGTGTTTATTACCGCGTATGACGAGTACGCCATCAAGGCGTTTGAGGAGCAGGCGTTCGACTATCTGCTCAAACCGATCGATCCGCCGCGCCTGGCCAAGACCCTGAACAACCTGCACCGGGAACGCCCGACGCAGAATATTGACCAACTGGCCGGGCATCAGTGCCACCTCGATTACATACCCTGTACCGGGCACAGCCGTATCTACCTGATGAAAGCCAGCGAAGTGCAGTTCGCCAGTTCACGGCAGAGCGGGGTTTACGTCACCGGCTTGCAGGGGGAAGAGTGCTTTACCGAGCTGACCCTGAAAACGTTGGAAAGCCGCACGCCGCTGGTGCGTTGCCACCGGCAGTATCTGGTGAATATGGATTTTCTGCGTGAAATCCGGCTGGAAGAGAGCGGCCAGGCCGAAATCGTGCTGAAGGGCGGGCAGATGCTGCCGGTCAGCCGTCGCTATCTGAAAACCCTCAAACAGTTGCTGGGCCTGAAAGGGTAACGCCCCGGCGTAGTTCCACCGTGATGCGCGCCGCTGCCGCGGTGGCCCGTCCCGGCGGCCGGTTTTTCTCCTGCGGCGCCATCAGCAGTCTTGCGGGGCGCCGGACATTTCTCGTCAATTGCCCTCCCTATCATCGCCACTCATTTCGGTATGCGACCGGTCGTCGGCCTATCCGACCGCTAAACCAAATTCCGCTGTTACCTGACTGTCAGGCTGATTATTGTCGCGACAGGTTACTAATAAAAAGAGTGAAAGATGATGAAAGATAAACTTCTCAAGCATCTCCCCTGGGCACTGTTGGGCTTCATTGGAGCCTGCTGCCTTGGCGTTGTCGCGCTGCGTCGCGGCGAACACGTCAGCGCGATGTGGATCGTCGTGGCTTCCGTGGCCGTCTATCTGGTCGCTTACCGTTATTACAGCCTGTATATCGCCCGCCAGGTGATGCAGCTTGACGCCAACCGCGCCACGCCGGCGGTGGTCAATAACGATGGGCTCAACTATGTGCCGACCAACCGCAATGTGTTGTTCGGCCACCACTTTGCCGCTATCGCCGGCGCGGGGCCGTTGGTCGGGCCGGTGCTGGCGGCCCAGATGGGCTACCTGCCCGGCACGCTGTGGCTGCTGGCCGGGGTGGTATTGGCCGGCGCGGTGCAGGACTTTATGGTGCTGTTCATGTCCACCCGTCGCAACGGTGTGTCGCTCGGTGAAATGATCAAAGAGGAAATGGGGCCGGTGCCCGGCACCATTGCACTGTTCGGCTGCTTCCTGATCATGATCATCATCCTGGCGGTGCTGGCGTTGATTGTGGTGAAAGCGCTGGCGGAAAGCCCGTGGGGCGTGTTCACCGTCTGCTCCACCGTGCCGATTGCGCTGTTTATGGGCATCTATATGCGCTTCTTGCGTCCGGGACGGGTGGGGGAAGTGTCGGTGATCGGCATCGTGCTGCTGCTGCTGGCGATCTGGTTCGGCGGCGTCATCGCCCACGACCCGTACTGGGGCCCGGCGCTGACCTTCAAAGACACCACCATCACCTTTGCGCTGATTGGCTATGCGTTTATTTCCGCGCTGCTGCCGGTGTGGCTGATTCTGGCGCCGCGTGATTATCTGGCGACGTTCCTGAAAATCGGGGTGATTGTCGGCCTGGCGATCGGCATCGTGATCATCAACCCGGAACTGAAAATGCCGTCCATGACACAGTTCATTAATGGCACCGGGCCGGTGTGGAAAGGCGCGCTGTTTCCCTACCTGTTTATTACCATCGCCTGCGGCGCGGTATCCGGCTTCCACGCGCTGATCGCCTCCGGCACCACGCCGAAGCTGCTGGCGAACGAAACCGACGCCCGCTTTATCGGCTACGGCGCGATGCTGATGGAATCCTTTGTCGCCATCATGGCGCTGGTCGCCGCGTCGATCATCGAACCGGGCCTGTACTTCGCCATGAACACCCCGCCGGTGGGGCTCGGCATCACCATGCCTAACCTGCACGAGCTGGGCGGCGCCAACGCGCCGGCTATCATGGCTCAATTGCAGGATGTGACGACGCACGCCGCCGCCACCATCAGCTCCTGGGGCTTTGTGATTTCGCCGGATCAAATCCTGCAAACCGCGAAGGACATCGGCGAGCCGTCGGTTCTTAACCGTGCCGGTGGCGCACCGACGCTGGCGGTGGGGATCGCTCATGTATTCCACCAAATCATCCCGAGCGCCAACATGGGCTTCTGGTATCACTTCGGTATTCTGTTCGAGGCGCTGTTCATCCTGACCGCGCTGGACGCAGGCACCCGTTCCGGCCGCTTTATGCTGCAGGATTTGTTGGGCAACTTCGTCCCGTTCCTCAAGAAAACCGATTCGTTGGTCGCCGGTATCGTCGGCACTGCCGGTTGCGTCGGCCTGTGGGGCTACCTGCTGTATCAAGGGGTGGTGGATCCGCTGGGCGGCGTCAAGAGCCTGTGGCCGCTGTTCGGTATCTCCAACCAGATGCTGGCGGCGGTGGCGCTGGTGCTGGGCACCGTGGTGCTGATCAAGATGAAGCGCACGCGCTACATTTGGGTGACGATGCTGCCGGCGGTATGGCTGCTGATCTGCACCACCTGGGCGTTGGGGCTGAAGCTGTTCAGCAACGACCCGCAGCTGGAAGGTTTCCTGTATCTGGCGCGCGCCTATAAACAGCGTATTGCCGAAGGCACCGACCTGAGCGCGCAGCAGATTGCCAATATGCAGCACATCGTCGTCAACAACTATACTAATGCCGTGTTGAGCGTTTTGTTCCTGGTAGTGGTCTATAGCATAATCTTCTATGGTATCCGTACCGCGTTGCAGGGGCGCAGCCAGTCTGATCGCTCCGACCGGGAAACACCCTATGTACCGGTGCCGGAAGGTGGTGTGAAGATGTCGTCCCATCATTGATGGCCGTGGGATGATCATGTCGCCGGCAGGCACCTGTAAGGGCCTGCCGGCGTTGATGCAAAGAGAGGGCGATATGTTCGGAAATCTTGGGCAGGCGGGAAAATATCTGGGGCAGGCCGCCAGAATGCTGGTGGGCATCCCGGATTACGACAACTACGTGCAGCATATGAAAACCAACCACCCGGATCAGGATGTGATGACCTATGAGGCGTTTTTCCGGGAACGCCAGCAAGCGCGCTACGGCGGCAGCGGCAAAGGCGGTTTCCGTTGCTGCTGATGTGATGCCTGACGGCCCGGCCCATCCTGAGGCGTGACCGCGGTCGTGTTATCGCCATCCTGTAGTGTCCGCCCGTTTCGGGCGGTATTTTTTTATCCGTCGGCCCTGGCAGTGGCGATGTCGCTGCTAAGACTGCATTGAGCGTAAAGGAGTTTTTCCCATGACCAGACCCTTGCCCGCGACCATCCTCACCGGTTTTCTCGGCGCCGGAAAAACCACGCTGCTGCGGCATCTGTTGTATGCCGACCACGGTGAAAAGATTGCGGTGATTGAAAACGAATTCGGCGCGGTCGCCATCGACGACGGCTTGCTGGGCGATCGGGCGACCCGCATTACTACCCTCAGCAACGGTTGCATTTGTTGCAGCAGCGCCAATGAGCTATCGGATGCCTTGCACGACCTGCTGGACGGTATCGATCGCGGTGAACTGACGTTTGACCGGCTGGTGATCGAGTGCACCGGCATGGCCGATCCGGGCCCGGTGATTCAGACCTTTTTTTCCGACGAACGTTTAAGCCAGCGCTTTTTGCTGGACGGCGTCATCACGCTGGTGGACGCGGTACATGCCGACGAACAGCTGAGCCGACATACCGTGGCGCAGGCTCAGGTGGGCTATGCCGACCGTCTGTTATTAACCAAGACCGATCTGGCCGGGGATACGCAGGCGCTGGAAGCGAGGCTGGCGCGCATCAACGCACGCGCCACGCTCCATCGGGTGGTCAACGGCCTGATTGACCACCGGGCTATCTTCGGGGTGGACGGTTTTATGCTCAACGACCGGCTGCCGGTCTCCCCGCCGCGTTTCCGACCGCTGATTGAGCCGGATAACGCCATTGCCTCGCTGGTGGTGCGCCTGGCACATCCGCTCGATATCGCGGCGGTATCGACGGTGATGGAGCAACTGCTGGTGAACTGCGCCGACAACTTGCTGCGTTACAAAGGCGTACTGTCGATTGCCGGCGACGACCGGCGCCTGTTGTTTCAAGGGGTGCAGCGGCTGTACAGCGCCGACTGGGATCGCGATTGGCGTGAGGATGAACCGCGCGAGAGCGTGATGGTATTTATCGGCATCCGGCTGCCGGAAGAGGATATTCGCCGCGCCTTTGACGCGCTGAATGCGTGATCTTTCGCTGCCCGGCGCGGCACGCGGGGCAGCATCATCCATTCCCCCGCTTTTCCCTTCAACCTATCCGGTTCAATCGCGTTATGCGGCTGCCGGATAGGTTAAATTGACGTCCTTTCCTCCTACCCCAGTAAGCTGAGTTGCAGGGCGACAGGCCCGCGTGTCGAGCCACATGGCCAACGCACCGGCAACGTGAAGTACGCAGGGGATGTTCAGAACCCTGTATTCAGAAAACCGTGTTCATCAGTGTATTAACTCAGACCTGATCTGGATCTGGCGCTCTTACGGCACAACAAAGTGGCCTAAACTGACTGGTGGTTTTGTGCCAGGAGTGGACTTTTCTGATATCACAATGTGTTAATCAACCGGGAACAGGTCATGCCAGAAAGTGTACGTATTGCCTGATAATGAGCCTTCTGTAGAAACTCTCGCCCAGAATTCGATTTAATTTAACAAAGCCACATTCATAGTAATAACGACCGGGTAATTAAAACCTGCGGTCATGGGTTCAACGACTCAGATATGACTTGATGGACGTTGTAAACAAATAAATATCAATATAGATTATCTGTGATAACCTCCTGTCGGGAGATCATTTTGTAGGATGATTAAATTAAAACTCGTTCTACTTTATCTTTTTTCTTTATTAAAAAAATCACGACCATAAATAAGATACCCGCACTGGTTGCTAAAAAGCATGCATTCAACCCTAAGTAATATGTAATAAATGAACCTACAGGCGGAGCTGAAAACATTGCAAAACCTATCGATGAAGAAATCATACTTGTTGATTTTGCTGTATTATCTTTTGATGAAAAATATTGAACGTAAGTAGACAGTAGAATACTGTTTATTGAAACCGCCCCCCCCATCACTATCATGGCGAAATACATTATATATTCCCTCGGGATATGAAATATATCCTCAGCATAAGAGGATGCAGGGATAAGAAAATATCCCAAACCTCTGAAAATCAAGCATGACAATATGTTTTTTATGTTTGCATTTAAAACTGATTTGCTTATAAAAAAACCGGCAACGACACCCGATAAGCCCGACAAACTCATGGCATATCCATAATCAGATTTTGTCAATCCCATTTCATAGAATTTTAGTATTATCTGGCTATCTGATAAATAGAAAAATACAGATGAAATCAATGCCAGTATAAATGCAGGGGAAATATTTTTATCCATAATAATCCCCCGATATTCATTAAAATAATTAGTTCTTGAGTTATTATTCACTTTAGGCTGACATACTAACTCATTAATAAATATCAAATATGATAAAAATGAAACCAGATAGGATATTGATATAAAAATCAAGATATTTAATGGATCATGGTGTATTACATAAAATCCGATCAGAAGAGGTGATGACATTTTACATATTTGAGCAACCATTTGAAAGTAGCTCAAGTTTTTTCTTAAATTCACTGAACTATTCTTTAGGAGAATCATATTTGAAGGGTCAATCGTAAGTCTGAAACAGTTTTTTATAATCACAATTAAAAGATAGAATAAAATATCAGGATACACGTATTGTAATAATGTAAGGAAAAAGCACACAATAGAAGATATAGATAAATATAATTTTGGTTTTGGGTTTTTATCAATCCAGGAAGAAACTATTGGCCCTAAGAAAAGTATTGAAAATGCATAAAATGATGTGTACAGAGCTAAATGTAAAGCAGTACCATTCCATAAGAATGTGATTAATGTAAATGATATCGTTAATTCAAGATACAATGACAACGTGTTCCCAAAGGATGCGCATATCAACCGTGGTGTAGAATTTATTGCCTCCATAAAAATAGCTCTCCAATATTTTGTTACTATTTTTGCTTTTCCAGATTTGATTTTATGATTTCTATTATATGCACTTTCAAATACTCTGGAGATAGATCAGTGGTGTTCATATGTATCCATTTATCATTAAAAAATTTAGAATATTGTTCTCTCACTAATTGTTGATAAGAAGAAAAATTTAAATTTTTATCATTTTCAAGCATACCTGATTCGCTTGGCTTCAATGTTTCTTTCCTTGTTGCAGCAACTCGCGGGGTAACATCTAAGTATATAGTTAGATCTGGCTCTGTACTTAAATTAAACACTTCATTGGCAATATTTCTCATAATGTCATTTTTCAATGAAAAACGTGCTATATATTTATAGAACCATCCATCACTAATAATTATCTTTCCTTCGTTTAAGGCTGGTTTTATTATGCCATAATCTAGAGCTGCAAACCATGATGATAGTAATAATAGCCAATGACTATCTCCTAACTCATCTAATGGAGCCGATATATCGTAATCCCAAAGGATTTCACGTATCTTTCCCATATGGTACATTCCATATCCTGACTCGAGGACTGGGTGATTTTTGTCTAAGAATGTAGTATTAGGATATATTGTAACAATTGAATCATAAATATCTCTTGACACTGTCGATTTACCAGCGCCATCATTACCCTCAAATGCTATAAAAAAACCTTTATTATTCATTTATTAATTCTCCTTTAAATGCTTCTGTGTCTAAAGAGTTTCGCCCGCTTCCTTCTATGAAAGGTTTGAAACCATATTTTTTATAGAGATGACTCATTTCTAAACATACGCTATATATATAATCGAAAGATGGTCTTGGATAATTGGCGTATTTAGAACCATGATCTGGATGGAATACGGCAACGGCTGGAACAACGCCCATTTCTGCGAAGAAATTAATCCCTTGAATGAGATCATCTAATGGTTCCAGTCCCGCAACAAAACCAGCATAAACATTACCTTTTCCTAGCTCGAGAACAGCTGCACTATATGCATCTAGCAATTTATCCCTGCCATAATCTTCAGATTTTCCTGGACATATTTCACTAAATTTTTTAGGGTTAAATATTTCAATGCTTATTGCCCATGAATTTACATAATTTTTTATTCCATTTATTTTTTCGAGATTCATTGGTGGCAGAGATATCAAATGACTATTAATATTATTTCGAAGACAATGTGGTTTTAATTTTAATAACAATTCTTTATGCATTTCAAAACCAACATCATAATTGCGTGTTGTTCCTCCATTAACAAGAATACGCTTTATTCTAGCTATATTGTGCAGTTCTAGCAAATCCATTACTTCCATTGCTTTTTCTGGCCGTATAGAGGTTTTATGATCGGAAACTGAATTCCTAGCTTCTCCTAATGAGCAAAATTTACATTCTCTATCACTATTAAAATAATAACAATGTCCAGGCGAGAAAAATCCCAATGTTGAGTTACCATAAACAGTAGCATATTCTTCCACTCTACTGCCATCCTTAAGTAAGATGCCATATATATCCGGTTTATCAGGGAATGTTATTTCTTGCAAATGGCCATCAATCGATATAAAAAACTCATTTTTATCAAAATCAAAGAAAATTCTATATTTTGAATTTTTATTATAATTACATGCAATGATGGTTCTGTCGTTTAAAAATATTTCTTGCGGTGTATTTTTCTCAGCAAAATCCAAAGAGCTATCCCCAGTCCCATATGCCCTTCGCTTAGGGATGAAAGAACCTTTTCTATTATATTCATGTAAAAATTCAGAGTCATAATTAACCCCTTCGCTAAGAATTTTTAATTTCAATACTGTTGATTTCATATATCTACCTCATTATATAAACGCAATATTTCTTGCTTTGTATTTTTACCGGATGAAGCAATTATTGATACATGTTTTTTAATAAGGGTTTCACTTGGGAACTGTAATTCGTACGTTGTCCCTGTTGAATACATCATCTCACCACCAGCCTCTATCAAAATTATTTTTGCGGCAGCAACGTCAATTCCTCTTTCATGCCCATGAATTGAGAGATCGATAAAAGCGTGTAATACACCGCTTGCAACCAAACATATATCTAAACTAGAGCATGATGAGACTCGAATCTTTCCTGCTGATTCTACAATAGCTCTTTGTAGTGTTATTAACCTATCATCTTTAGCTCGGTGAAACGATACTCTCATATCAGATAGTTTTTTTCTATCTTGCGTTTTTATCTTTCTACTTTCATAAATATTTTGTATGTAAGCACCTTCGCCTATAGCTGCTTTATATATTAGATCTCTAGAAATATCATACACCCATCCCATAATGTATTTATTGTTGTAATATACTGCTATTGATGTTGTAAATGAATGATATCCCATTATTAAATTATGAGTCCCATCTATTGGATCTATGATAAAAATTAATTTTTTATAATCAACTTCACAATTGGGGTTTTCCTCTGATAAAACAAAACAATCGCATCCTTTATTATCAAAATATTCTTTGATTAGTGTATCTATAAATATGTCTACAGATGTTTGACCTCCTTTGTATTGTTCCTGATAATCTAAATGCCATAAAGAAATTTTAGCTAACCACGCTTTTCTTATATCTTCTCTTAATCCACTAAATAAAAACTCCAAGTAATTAGGGAGTTCTTTTTTAAAAATAAACTTCATCTTGACAATCTCCCATGTAAACTAGCTGTTTATGCCACTCTTTAGAATTAAGAAAAGGAATTGTTTTTCTTACATTGAAAAAACGCCCTGCATAAATTGAATAATCGGAAGATGAAAATGCTTCCAGTGTTTTGGGGAAAAGAGACACTTTATGTATTTTTGTATTATGTCCTATTATGTTGGCAAGTTTATTATATGCTAATTGAATACTTCCTCCGGTATAAGCTTTATCTATAACAGCCCAAGTTTCACTCTTGTTTTTTCTGATTTCCGGGTAAATATCATCAAAAGACTTTGTTTTATATAGAAGACCACTATCATTTTCTCTATGCACTTCACAGAAAAAAATATTAGAATCTTTAGTTGCTGCATGGTATGCCAATGCTATTGGCACACCACCAGAAACTATAAAGAGTTTGTTTTTTGCTATAGTGTTTATTGACTTTCAGATTATATGATCCTGATATATTTTTTCTATATTCAGTGTTGGACATAATTCGAGGGAGGATAAATAAATTTTCTTACTATAAAAATATCTAAAATCAGAATATAATTCTATTGTTTCTTTAGGAGCATCTGCAAGTGGATATGTTTTGCTTAATCCTCTGGCATTATATGCATCATGATAGTGGTTAAGCGTTTCTATTAATGACTCACCTAATATTTTTGACTTTATCGCTACAATATCACTCTTTTTTACTCCGGAAATAGCCAATTCAGGATCAATGGCATATCCCTTTATAATTCCCTCTCTTTTCGTGTCACTTTCCAAAGATGAATGAATACTTTCCCAGCAATTTATAATATCGTCGCTAGAAAGAGAAGAGTAATGTTCTGATAAATTACTTAAATCAATGATCATTTCTTCAGCATTACGTAAAATAAAATTAACGCTTTGTAATTGACATCCATTATCCACTAAATCAATATATTCTTTATAGTCATTTGTTTTTACCCCTTCTAATGTTCGCCAACAATGATTACGGCTTATTATTTTAATTTTATTCATATACCCCTCATGATAGTTGCTACCTTAATATTGCACCTATTTTAGAAAACTCATCGATATAAAATTTTGTTGTATTAGAATCAATGTCATTTTCACTTAAGTCAGATATAACTTTGTCTATATCTTTAGAATTATCAATAGACAACCAAACTTTATAGGCATCAGCTGTTATTTCACAAATAGCTGAGCTTTCTATTAATACTAATTTAGATCTTTCGAATATTACTCTATACAATGGTTTTTTTATTATGGAGTTGTTATCTTTTATCTTTAAATGTCCTAAAAGCCTTTCTTGCCTTAACTCTATTTCTACATCGCAACACTCTTTCCCTTGAATATAGTCAAGCGTTGCTTGCCATACTCTTCCAACTGCTTGGATATATTCAAGAGCGCTTGTATCATTAATAACATTAATTTTAGAACAAACCAGCAGATAAGATTTAAAATATTCGTTATCTTTACCAAATTTTTTTATTGCGTTCTTTACACGCCACTTAATCAGGGTAGATGTACTGTTATGAAAAGCTAACATACAGTCTATTGATGCATGAAGCGTTCGCTCAGCGTTGAATGCTGCAGTAATATAGTCATTATCAATCATATTCCCCATGCAATCAGAAAAACATTTCTCGCCGAACTTTTTCGCTTTATTTAATAAAAACTTACAAAGTTCATCTTTTGGGATACTATTTTTCAAAGAAAATAATGCACTTTCGTGATGTATAGAAATCCCTGTTAGTAATCTATGCAATAGGTGCGACTCATACCAGCTTATTATCTCTTGACTATTAAGGTTGCTGATTATCTCATTTATTTTGTCGATGCTTACAACAGTTAACTCACAGATCTTGTCATTAAATGGGATAAATATCTCAGTATTACATTGCTTATTCTCGGACGAAACGATAGCATATACATCAAAATCAGATTTCGAAGTTGCGAACCCTTCCGTGATTGATCCTGAAAGATAACTAGTAATTAGGTTACTATCAGCTATTAAAGCTTTTTCTATAAGAGCTGCCAATTCGTTTTGAGTCTCTTTAGTCAGTATGCTCATGAAACACCTCTAGTTGACGCCGCTGAAAGCCGACAGCATAGCTGCCGGCTTCCTATATGTGAAAAATTATTCACCATTACTCAATGAATCAGCTCTGCCATTGTTAAAGTCAGCGGATTCCTGCTTGTCGAGCATACGGAATGGAACTAAGCATTCTTTGTTCATATAAACCTCCAATAATATGAGTGACTAATACCAGTTTTCACTGGTGATTTTTGTATAGCTCGGGAAATAGCCATGTGATGAATATGAAATAATTATTCATACGCTAATGCTCTCATCTTAAATTGATAAGATTTTACTATTTCAACAGCTGATACTGTGGTCTAAATAGCTGCGCCTAAATAGCTTCTCATATTACCGCTCCACTTTAGCCAGGCCAGGTTGGTTGCCGGGAAACGGTGAAGCTGCATTCATAAATTGCGTTACCTGTTTCAGTAACTGCAGGGAGGTATTCAGAACCCGATATTCAGAAAACCGTGTTCATGAATGTATTAGCTCAGACCTGATTTGGATCTGGCGCTCTTACGGCACAAAAAGTGGCCTAAACTGACAGGTGGTTTTGTGCAAGGAGTGGATATATAACATATGGCTGAGGCAGAACCTAAATAACTTCGCACATTGATGCTTCACCTCTCATTGTGCAAGGCCCGTTCCTAACGGGGCACCACCTCCCACAAGTGTAGCGGTAATATGAG
Source organism: Musicola paradisiaca NCPPB 2511 (assembly GCF_000400505.1). Classification (NCBI taxonomy): domain Bacteria; kingdom Pseudomonadati; phylum Pseudomonadota; class Gammaproteobacteria; order Enterobacterales; family Pectobacteriaceae; genus Musicola; species Musicola paradisiaca. The sequence goes on from NZ_CM001857.1 coordinate 1,087,723, forward strand.
AAGCTATTTAGGCCTAATGGTGTATCGTTTGACCTGCATTTCACTTAGCGTATATTGGGTAAAAAATCTGATGGTGGGTTGGTGAAAATGGGCATTAATGATTTTATCTTTGGGAAGAAGAAAAAATGATGAAAATGAAAATATCAAGCATGCAGAAGAAATAACACAACTCCCCTCGCAATATATGAATATAGCAAGACAGAACAAAGATATAATTGAAGGGATGCAGTTCCATGCAACATGCCAATTGCGGATCCCGATAGATGTATTTAAAAAAACACGGTGAATTTTTTAAAGGAGATAGTATCCCCCCAATATATGGTTCCCCAAGAGATGGTATTTGGTTGCCCAAATTACTAGATAGTACATTTGATTTTCTCGATAAAGGGGCTACCACAGCTTCTGATGCTGGGTCAGTAGATGCAGATGAGTATGTTGATTATGCGATTAGTTTACTGAGTATTTTTGAATCAAACATGACTATTGACGATAAGATGGCTCAGGCATTAGTTTATGCGGGATGTAATGATTCTAAAAATAGAATCGAAAGCGGGATATTACGTTTCTATGGAGAAAAAAACATAGCTGATGTAATGTCTTTATACATTTCTAAACTAGATCGTTTTAAATTTTATTATGATAAACCAAATAAATTAACCATTGGTTAATGGTGTCAATAAAAAATAACCGATGCATTAGAATCCTCAGGGATAAATACGTTAAGGGCACTATCTGGGATGAGCGAGAATGACTTAATTAATATTAACGGTGTCGGTAAAATTAGCGCAAAAAAAATAATAAGCAGCATTGGAGAATTAAGGGAAGTGTAGCTGTCTTTCTTAATGATCACATTATACTGTATCCAAGTAGGATCAACCTCCGCTCCTCACTCAATCCAGGCCGTCAGATTTCATTGTGCGCGGCCAAAAAAACTGTCAGATCAAGTTTACGTGAATACACATAACGCCATTTGCAGAAAACCGTGTTAATAAAACCAGTTGCATAAAACCATGAGGTGTATCGATGCGTCAGGACATTCCCGTCAGGTGTTTTTCTATCTCGCTGTTGGTATTGAGCCGCGACGCTACGGCGTGTCGGGTTCTGCTGTTGCGGCGCAGCGGCAGCACTCAGCATGGCGCCTGGTGTCAGATTGCGGGCGGCATCGAGCCCGGTGAATCGGCATGGCAGACTGCGCGGCGTGAAGCGCAAGAAGAGACCGGGCTGCGGTTGACGCAGCTGTATTCGGCGGATATCTGCGAGCAGTTTTATGAAGCGGATCGCAATGCAATCACATTGGCGCCGGTGTTCGTCGCCTATGTCGATGCCGGTAGCGCCGTGACGCTAAATCATGAGCACAGCGAGTATTACTGGGCGACGTTCGATGAGGCGCAGCAGATGCTGCCTTTCCCCGGTCAACACCGCACGCTGCAACATGTGCGCCGGTATTTTGCCGATAGCGAGCCCAACGCGGCGTTGTTGATGCCGGGCGCCCAAGACTGAACAACGGCGCTGGGTGCCCGGCGGCGAACGACACCGGATTACTCAGGGGCTTTCAGCGGGATGGTCAACAGGCTGGCCAGAAAGTAAAGCAGCGCGATAACCCACAGGGTGCCCTCGATACCCAGCGGGGCGATGCACAGGCTGACAATCAGCGGCCCGGCGAAATTGCTCAGCCCCGACCCCAAATTCAAGCACGAAATGGCGGCGCCCTTGTTGCCGGGCGATAGCGTAGGGATCAGCGCCGCCAGCGGGCCGAACGCGCCGAGCCCGATGGCGTACACCGCCAGCGCGGCGAAAACGGCAGCCTGACTGTGGCCGAACCAGACCGGCGCATAGCACACCAGAATGGCCGAGGCGCCGCACAGCGTGCCGGAAAACCACACCACGGTTTTGCGCCAGCCGATGATGTCCCCCAAATAGCCAAAGAAATAGCCGGAAAACAGATTCAGGATATTTACCGCCGACCAGATAGTCAGCCATTCGGCAATGCGAAAGCCGAATCGGGGCAGGTAAATCGGCATCAGGATAATCAGCGAAAACTTGCCGATGTCATTGATGGTTTTGACGATCACCGCCAGCCCCAGTTTGGGTTGCTGAAACATGATCAGCAGCCCCTGCACGAACGCCCGGCCGGGGTTTTGCTCGCGGGTATCCGCCGGTGGCCGGTCGTGGTTGAGCACCAGCGCGGAAAAAGCACCCGCCGCCACGAACAAAAACCCGGTCAGCAGCACCCCCTGTTCCCCGATAAGCGGCATGGCCAGGCTGGAGAACCAGGGGCCGAGAATCGTCATGCCGACCGCAAAGGCGCTCCAGAACCAGGAGACCGCGCGCCCGAGAATGGCCTTGTCCGTGCGCATGTTAATCCAGACCAGAAACGAATAGGCGAACAGGGGATACGCCACGCCGCGCAGCATGTAGGTGATGATGATGGCGTAGTAGTTTTTCCCCGGCAGGGCGTAGAGCACAAACGGCAGCGAGGTGACGAAAAAGACGATCGTGCCGGCCCACATCAGGGTACGCAGGCCGAATACCTGTGAGCCGATGCCGCTGAACCAGGACGAGAGCGCGACGCACAGACCAAAGGCCGATGAAATGACGCCGATTTGAAAGCCGCTGTACCCGTAGGCAATCAACAGCGACGACAGCCAGCTCTGTTCAATGGTGGCGCCGGTAATGAACAGAAAAATGCCGATATAGCCCCAGAACAGCGGCTGCGGCAGTCCCAGTTTTTGCCAGAGCCCGTCACGCCGGATGTGCGGCGGCGGGTAAAGCGATGCTTGCTGCATGAAGATATGTATCCGAGTCAACCGATCGATCAGGATCGCCTGACGGTGACGTCGGGCAATCGGTATTTTTCCCGGCGCAGGTCATCACCGACCGCGCCGGGGGCATGTCGTCAGGGCTTTTTGTACGCCATCGCCATGGCGCTACGTTCGGCATGTTCCCTGGCTAACAGCCGGTTGCGGTTATGGTGGCCGACGCTGTTGTTGCCCCAGGACTGGTCGTAGGGCAGCCCGGTCAGGCTTTCGATCACCGCCCGGGTTTCCGGGGTGGCGTCGGCTTTGTCGCCGCCTTGTTTCAGCCGTTGCACTTCCTGATTGAGGATCGCGTGGGTCTGGCTGTTGATGTTAAAGCGGTAGGAAGACAGGATGCCGAACAGCGTCAGTACCACCGGGATGATGATCATGATGGCGATGATGCTGTTGATCGCGGATTGCGGCTGGACGCTTTGGCCGGAGACAAAGCCGGACATTTGCAGCGCCAGACCGACCAAAAAGACGGAGAGCGCCTGGGAAGCCTTGCGCAGCAGGCTCATGAAGCCGGCGAAGATCCCCTCCCGGCGGTTGCAGGTCAGGATTTCGTCCACATCCGCGACGAAAGTGTAGTTGTTCCAGGGAATGGCGTAGATCCCGCCGCGCGCCAGGCCGGCGATAACTGCGCCGACGTACAGCAGCGTCAGGCCGGCGGTATGGGTGAAATAGCTGGCGCCAAAGAGGGCGAAGGCCAACAGCGCCATACTGGCCTGGGTGCGGAATGCCTGCGATGGCGAGAATTTCAGCGTCAGGAAGGTGGCGACGCCGACGCCGAAAAATTGCAGGGCGTTGACGGTTCCCAAGAGATTGGAGGCGGTCACTGAGGTATTCATCAGCGCGAAAACAATAAAATAGGTGAATACCGAGTTGAAAATATCCTGTGCGACCGATCCCCCCAGATACATGCCGAGATGGGAGCGGAAGGTTTTGATTTTCAACGTGGAGACGAAGTCGAAAAAGATATTCCGGCTTTTTTCCGCAAAGGAAATCTTTTCTTCACTGGCGTGCTGGCGTTCCAGACTTTCGACTTCCTCCACCGAACGTTCCCAGGTGCCGAAATAGACGAACAACAGCACGACGATAAAGGTGACGGTGAAAATCAGGCCGGTGTAATAAAACGAGAGCGATGACTCTTTGCCGAAGAAAGTGACCAGCCGACCGGGTAAAAACGCGGCGATAAAACCGGAGAACTGGGCGATGTACATTCTGGCGCTGGTCAGTTTGGCGCGTTGCGTAAAGTCCGACGTCATTTCGGCGGAGAGGGTGTCGTAAGGAATGAGGATCATGGTGTACACGACCTCGAACAGAATATAGACCCCCAGGTAGAACCCGTAATTCAGCCCCTCGACCCACAGAAAGGAATACACCGTCACCAGCGGAACGCTGAGCAACAGGAAAAAACGTCGTCTGCCGAAGCGGCGCCCCAGGCGGGTTTTATAAAAATTGTCCGTGATATATCCCATCACCGGGCACATGATCACGTCCACAATACGGGCAATGGCGAAGATGGAGCCCGCCTGTAGCGGCGACAGGCCGCAAAAGGTGGTCAGAAAAAATAACAGCCAGGCGCTGACCAGCGTAAACGCGCCGGAGCCGATGACATCCGCCAATCCGTAACAGATATAGTTACGGAGTTTGATCTCTCTTTTATTATTTGCCATATCAAGACCTCTTTTTTTGAGGGTACCGGCACCTGTTCCATACGAATTATTTTTTCCTGAGCGATATTCAGGTGCTATTTTTTATAGGTATGTGTCGTGGATATTCGCCCTATTGCGACAATATCCGAACGTATTCTCCGGAGAATAAGCGCCTGTCTATTGATGCTGTCAGGGGCTCTATTTCTGCCTGCTGTCCTGAAATAATAATTACGGTGCGGTTATTGCGTCCTCCATCACAATAGCCTGTGGGTTCCAGCCGGGCGGTAAATGATCCGGGCGGATAATCTGAATGTCGTTGAGATGTAATGAGGCGACGCCTTTGGCGAAAATCGCCGGTAAACCGCCGGGGTATTTTTCCACGCCGAATGCGCGGCCGGTCTGCGGATTCACCCGGTAGGCGTTGTCCAGCCCCATGCCGGTCGGGCGTTCCGGGTTGCAGGGCGGGCGGATATCGTATTCTCCCTGGGCGTGATTATCTGAGGGCAACTGGCGGATAGAAACGGCATTGAATGCGATATTTTCAATCGCCCCCTGAATCTCGCTATGCAAATTAATCGCGCCTTCCGTTACGCCGACAATATTATTGAATGCAACATCGGAAATATTACCTGGCCGAATTTCCGGATCACGGAATCGAACGGAAATAAATATCGGATCTGATTTTCCCCAATGGCAGGCATGGGCATACGCGCATGAATAAGTAATATTGCTGAAAATAAGCCGGGAGAACCGTCCGCCGTCGCGGGAAATAATACCGATGCCGCGGTTTGATTCGTATATCGAGCAATTGCTTATCGTCACGTTCTCAATATCGGCGAAGGTTTCGGTGCCGATTTTGATGGCGCAGCTTTTTGAGCGCAGCGTGCAGTTCGTCACGGTGACATTGCGGAGCGGGCGTTGTATTTGCGGCGTTTTGCGCGTTGTCTTCAGGCAAATACCGTCGTCTGCGGCGCTGAAATGGCAATCGCTGATGTGCACCTGCTGGCAGCTGTCGATATCCAGCGCATCGGTATTCGCCATGGTTAAATCGTTATCCACGCAGATTCTGGCGATAAACACCTGCGCACAGCTCACCAGATGTACCGTCCACATCGGCGATTGGGTAAGGGTGATGTCCTGCAACCTGATCGCCTGGCAATCTTCAAAGACCACCATGCGCGGGCGATGGCTATGGGGCAGCCGGTATCCTTGTTCATCCGCCTGTGATGAAAAGAAGGCGTCAGCGTTGCCGTCGATTTTCCCGGCGCCGCACAGGGTAATATTTTGCTGCCCTCTGGCGTACAGCAACGCGCTGTTCGAGAGCTCCGCCGTGGTCAGCGTTTGCGCTGCTGCGTAATCGCCATAGTCAGCGCTGGCCAGCAGCGTCGCGCCGGCATCGAGTTGCAGACAAAAATCGGAGGGTAATACCAGCGTACCGGTACGATAAATGCCCGGCGTGACGATCAGCGTACCGCCGCCGGCATCGTGAATCTTGTCGATCATCCGTTGCAATAAGGCCGTGACCAACACGGAACCATCCCGATTGATAGTGACCTCATCAAGCGAAATTCTCATAAAACGACTCCTCAGCGTTATTCAATGCGGGAATTGAAACATAGCCGCCGCGCCAACCTATAGCGGCGTCATGGTCTTTTGCGCGGATAAGTGAAGGGACTCGCATCCTGTGGTTCCGTGGTGAGGAAAACCGGATATACGTCATGGGCATAGTGAGCGCGGCGGGCATCAATGTGATGGCATTCACGAAAAAATGGCGGTTTACGCCGGAGAAAGGCACGGGTCGCCGCGACGAGGGGGCTCAGCGGGGTAAAAGTGGGATCGGCATCAAATAAATCCGGCGTCGGATGCATCGCCTAATGCGGCCGCGCGGCCTTCGTCGCCTGCTGATCCAGCGCGCTTAATTCCGCCGACAGGCTCTCGGTGAACTGGAAGGCTTTTTCCGCGTCCAGCAGATGATCGTAGCTGACCGGGTAGTCGGCATTGACGATGGAGAACTGCGTCAGCTCCGGGTTTAGCGCATACAGCGCCTGAATATTGGCGCGGGCGATTTCGCGCAGCGGCCAGTTATTCTCCACCTGATGGCAGTAACGCAGGGTGAAAAACGCCTTCTGCGCGTAGACGAACAGGCGGCAATAGAGTGGCAACCCGCGCCATTCCTGTAACCAGCGCTGTAAAAAGGCCGGCGGCATCGCGTTGTCCGAGGCCAGCGCCATCGCTTTGCGGTAGCCGTCGTTGGCGGTATGCAACGCTTCGTCCTTTTCTTGAGAAATACGGTACAGGTTTTCGGAGGAAAGCGCCGGTTGCGCCGGATCGAAGGTGATATCGCGCCCTGAACCGGGGAGCCAATGGTTGCGGCTCAACTGCCCGTACAGGCTCCAAACCGCCTGACCGTAGCTGGTGGGCAGCATACTGTGGCGGTGGAAAACATGTTTTTTGACGTAAATCGCCCCGCAGAGCGCCTGCCGCGCCAGATCAAAACATTCCAGCAGGGTTGACAGGGTTTCCTCGTCGGGTTGCCAGTCGAAACGCGCCTGTAGCCAGGCGGCCAGCAGTTGGCGTGGACTTTGCCGGTGGGGGGCCGCCGACAGATGATGGGCGCAGACGTACAGCGAGAATTCGCTGAGCGAATCAAGAATCAGGTTGTTGCTGATGCCGTCCCAGGTTATCCGGCACAGGATATGCCGGATATCCGCATTGCCTGCCTGGCACCACAGCATTCTGCCGGCGATCTCTTCATGACGCAGACAGGGAAGATTGCCCCAGCCGACCTCTTCCCCGGCGAAATCGAACTCGGCCCAGATATCACGGCCGTGCAGCGACATCAGCGCCGGGTTGTTGGGGAACTCCGGCCAGAAACGCTCCGGGGTGATTTTGACGGAGGCATGCACATTGGCCGGCAAGTGGGCGATGGAGTCCAGCGCCGGGTCGATATCGTCGTAGCTGGCGGGAAACAGCCGGACGACCAACTGCTTGCCGTGCATGCGCATGACTTTTTCCACCGCGTCGTACAGCCGGCTGTAACTGTCCTGACTATCGAGCGGGCAGGCGGTACTTGACGGGCCCAAATCGTACTCTTCGCCGGACGGCGTGGCGAAACGTACCAGACTGTCGGTGTTGGATATCGCCAGAAATACCCCTTTCAGCCGGGGCAACTGCTGCATCGCCAGCGACAGCTTATCGGCGACGTACTGGCACCAGAAGTGAATGTCGGCGCCGAGGCTGCCGTCCCTGCCGAGCAGTTCCGGATGGCGGATGAACAGATCCGGCGTGACGCTGATTTCTTTGCATTGCAGGTAGAGATCGATCCGGCGGTCAGCACAATAGCGGGCTACTTTATTGATGTAGTTGCAGTTGAAATGTTGCAGGTTGGAGTCGTGATCGTCATAGGTGCGGATTTTGAACGCATCCGGCGCCACCAGCCGATCCAGAAAATCCGCTTGCCCCAGCACCAGCGCGTTGAATTGGTGTCGGCGGGCGTAGTCGACCACCCGGATGATGGTGTTCCACGACCACAGATCGCTTGAAGTGATTTCAATCGCTCTGGTTTGCCACATGATGCCCTCGCTGTGATACCGGATGCTTGCGGCAGCCATTACAGCGCATCAGCGCGGCATGGACAAATCTGGCGTGACGAGGTGTGACGGCGATACCGGATGGCGATAACACCGCCGGGAGGCGCAAACCCCCCGGCGGTGGCGTGGGTGGGGCGGATTACAACAGTTCCGGGAACTGCAGTTGTTTCAACGTGAGTTCGACGCCGCGGACTTCCGCCAGCCCTTTCAGACGGCCGATCGCGGAATAACCGGGGTTGGTTTTTTTCTTCAGGTCATCCAGCATCTGGTGCCCGTGATCCGGACGCATCGGGATCGGGCGCAGGTCGCCGGCATGTTTGCGGCGCAGTTCCTCGGTCAGGATGGCTTTGACCACCGCCACCATGTTGACGTCGCCTTGCAGATGCGCCGCTTCATGGAAGGTTTTCGGGTTCTGTTCCCGACAGGTTGAGCGCAGGTGCGTGAAGTGAATGCGATCGCCGAATGCTTCGATCATGTTGACCAGATCGTTGTCCGCCCTGACGCCGTAGGAACCGGTGCACATGGTGAAACCGTTGTTGATGCTGTCGACGGTCTGCGTGAGCCAGCGCATGTCGTCGATGGTCGACATCACGCGCGGCAGGCCCAGAATCGGGCGCGGCGGATCGTCCGGGTGAATCGCCATGCGGATCCCGACTTCTTCGGCGACCGGCACGATTTTTTTCAGGAAATAGCCCAGGTGTTCGCGTAGTTTGGCATGATCGATACCTTGGTATTCCGCCAGACGGGCGCGGAACTGATCCAGCGTATAACCTTCTTCCGAGCCGGGCAGACCGGCGATGATATTGGCGGTCAGTTTGGCGATATCCGCCGACGTCATGGCTTTGAAGTAGGCCGCGGCCTGTTGCTGCTCCTGCGCGCTGTAATCCTGTTCGGCGCCGGGGCGTTGCAGGATGTGCAGCTCGAAGGCGGCGAAGGCGATCTGGTCGAAGCGCAGGGCTTTGGAGCCGTCCGGCAGTTCGTATGCCAGATCAGTACGAGTCCAGTCCAGTACCGGCATGAAGTTATAGCAGACGGTATCGACGCCGCATTGCGCCAGGTTACGCAGCGTCTGCTGGTAATTGGCGATGTAGTGCTCGAAGCGGCCGGTCTGGGTTTTGATCTCTTCGTGGATCGGTACGCTTTCCACCACTGACCACACCAGGCCTTTGGCGGTCAGTAGCGCTTTGCGCGCTTCGATTTCCTCTATCGACCAGACTTCGCCGTTGGGAATATGATGCAACGCAGTGACTACCCCTGTGGCGCCCGCCTGGCGGACATCATCCAGCGAGACGGGATCGTTCGGGCCGTACCAACGCCAGGTCTGTTCCATAGTGTTTTTACCTTTGATTCGGAGATGAGAGAAACCCGCAGCCTGTTGCCTATATCGGTCAGGCCAATTGGGCGTTGAATGGGTCACAAATTACACCAGATAGGACAGATATCCAAACACAAAGCCAAATAGGTTGACCAATATCACCAAAATGCCGTGTTTTGGACAAACAGGTTGCCGGGTTTCGGCAGAAAACAGTACAGTGTCCGGCAGCAGGTGCGCGCCGACAGGCGCTTTATTCATATTTGGTCAGGCCAATTTGGGTTTGACGTACCGTTCCCGATGTTGCCGATTAACGGCCTTACACGCATTCAGGATTTCCGCTATGAAAACTTCACGCTCTGATGTCACCCCTTTAGCCGCGACGATCGCCAATACCCCGTTGCCGCCGTCCGTTCATCAACCGCATTACGACCGCAAGGCATTGAAAACCCGACTGGTGCATATCGGTTTCGGTGCGTTTCACCGTGCCCATCAGGCGCTGCTGACCGACCGGGTGCTTAACCGACAGGGGGGCGATTGGGGCTATTGCGAAGTGACGCTGTTCGGCAGCGAAAACCTGCTCCAAAGCCTGCGGAACCAGGCGCATCGCTATACCGTGCTGGAAAAAGGCGCGGACGGCAATCAGGCGGTCGTCATCGGTTCCGTCAATGAATCGTTGCACGCCCGGCTGGAGGGGATCACCGCGGTGGTGGAAAAACTGGCGGAACCCCAGGTCAGCATCGTGTCGCTGACCATCACGGAAAAAGGCTACTGCATCGATCGCGGCACCAGCAAGCTGGATGTCGACAACCCATTGATAAAAAATGGATTTAGAAAACCCGACTGCGCCGTCTTCGGCGATCGGCGTGTTGGTGGAAGGGCTGCGGTTGCGCCGTGAACGCGGATTGCCGCCGTTTACCGTGCTTTCTTGCGACAACATGCCGGAAAACGGCAACGTGGTGAAAAGTGCGGTGCTGGAACTGGCCGGTTTACGCAGTGCCGAGCTGGCCGCGTGGATCGCCGCCAACGTGACCTTTCCGAACACCATGGTCGACCGTATCGTTCCGGCCGCGACGCCGGAAACGTTGCAGGAGATCGCCGATGCGCTCGGCGTGGCGGATCCTTGCGGCATCGCCTGCGAGCCCTTTATCCAGTGGGTGGTTGAGGACAAATTCGTGACCGGCCGCCCCGACTGGGAAGTGGCCGGCGCGCAGCTGGTGGACGATGTGCTGCCGTTTGAAGAGATGAAGCTGCGCATGCTCAACGGCAGCCACTCGTTCCTGGCGTATCTCGGCTATCTGGCGGGGTATGAGCACATCAATGACTGTATGGCCGACGAGCACTATCGCCGCGCGGCGCAGCGTTTGATGTTGCAGGAGCAGGCGCCGACGCTGCATGTGGCGGATGTCGATCTGCCGGGCTACGCCGCCCAACTGATTGAGCGTTTCGCCAACCCGTCACTGAAACACCGTACCTGGCAAATCGCGATGGACGGCACCCAGAAGTTGCCGCAGCGCATGATGGAATCGATCCGCTGGCATGTGCAGCACGGCAGCGATTACCGTTGTCTGACGCTGGGCGTCGCCGGTTGGATGCGCTACGTCAGCGGCGTTGACGATAACGGGCAGGCCATCGACGTGCGTGACCCGCTGGCGGAAAAAGTACAGGCCATCGTGGCGGAAACCGCCGACGGCGCTGCGCGGGTGCGCGGTTTGTTGACGTTGACCGGCGTGTTCGGTGAAGACCTGCCGCAAAACGAAGCGTTCGTCAGCCGTTTGATCGACGCCTACCTGACCTTGTCGCAACAGGGCGCCAAAGCCGCCGTCGCGGCACTGTAAGCCGGCAAATGTGGGCCCCGGCAACGCGGGGCCCATGATTATCTCGGGGAAAGGCGGGTGTGCGGCGGTCAGGGTTCCTGCGGCGCCGGTACCGACTCGAACAGGTAGCCGTCGAAGGACGGGTCATCGACATCCGAGATTTCCAGCAGTTTGTTCTTCACATTTTCCAGATGTTGCCACATTTCCTGGCGCGCCAGTTTGGCGTCGCGCCGCGATACCGCACGCAGAATACGCTGGTGATCTTCCAGCCATTGTCGCTGGTAGCTGAAATCCACCGTGTGAGAATGGATGCCGCGCCACATCGGGCTGCGTTTGCGCGCCTGCCAGACGTCGTACACCATGTTGGCCAGCACGCTGTTTTGCGTCGACTGGGCCAGCAGGCAGTGGAACAGTTCGTCGGCGCTTTCGTCCACATTGCCGTGATCCAGCGCCTGACGCTCTTGCTCGATCGCCTGCTTCATTTTAATGATGTCGTTTTTGGTGGCCTGCATGGCGGCGAAGGCGGCGACCTCGCTTTCCAGCAGTTGCCGGGCCTGCATCAACTCGAACGGGCCGTAGCCGCTGTCGGCGGCGGTGGTCTGGTCTTCCGGCTGCGGGATCTGAACGACATAAATGCCTGACCCTTTGCGTACTTCGATCAGGTTTTCCAATTCCAGCATGATCAGCGCTTCACGCACCACGCTGCGGCTGACGGCATACTCTTCCGCGATATCACGCTCCGGCGGCAGGCGCGCCCCCAGCGGGTAGTGACCATCCAGTATCTTTGACCGAATCTTGTTGCCTATTTCCTGATAGAGCCGCATAGGGAATGTTCCTGTAATGAGACATCGACCACGATAATTGGCAGGACCAATACCGAGGCGTGGCGATTGGGCGGAAGTATAGCATGAAGCGGGAACCGGCACGCCACAACATCCTCATGCCCGTACTTCATCCTCTTATCCCTACTTCGTCGTGTCCGTACTGCTCATTCAGGCGCAGTATCATAGAGGTGGATTATTGGGGGGATTTGTCCGATAAGTTTTAATATTGGTCTGTTAACTTTGGCGCCAGGTTGGCAGATAAAAGGCCATCTGGCGCCCCTGTCGTACCGTCAGCGGCGGGTAGCCGCCGGGGAGACCGGCATGTCGTAGTCGGTCGGCCCGTCGCGATAGTTGGTGATGCCCAGCCAGTCGGCCGGATAACCGATGGGGATCGCGGGCTGATTCTGCGGGCGTTGCGGCGGCGGATTGATGTAGCCGTCGGAGTATTTGGCGATCAGCATGTCCGCCAGCGCCCACCAGCGAGTGAGGATCTCACCGGCGTTATCGTCGCACAGCCGGGCCAACTGCGCCGGATCCGGTTGCTGCGCCATGGCGTCGTCCCACGCCGCCACGCGCATTTCCTGTTGCGCTTCCAATTGCTGTTGTAATGGCTGGATGTCTACGTGGTACATCCGCTGGTAGTTGAGCCGGGCCCAGTTGGCGACGAAATCGAACGCCCACCACGCCGCCCGGCGATCGAACTGCTGAGGATCGCCGCTCTGGTAGGCGGCGGGCAGGTCGGGAAGTTTGGCCGGGAAGGGCGTAAAACAGGTGGTGTAAGCCACGTCCGGGCCGAACCAGACGATGCCGCGGGTCAGTTCCGGCGCGGTGGGACGGGTTTGCGCCACATAGGTATAACCCTGATAGAACACCGAGATGGCGCGCTCCCAGGCGCCGTGCAATGTGCGGTCGCTGGACACGTTATTCTGGTTGCCGTCGTAGGGGCCGACGTAGCGATTGGGATCGCCGTAGGGGCCGGCCGCGACGCCTTTGGTCAGGTCGAACGGCGTGCCTTCGTAGTGGTCGCGGTACAGCGCGAACAGGTCGCGGGCGACGAGCGGGGTTTTGGGCGTGACCGAGAAGGGGTAATCGGTGGTGTAACTGCCGCCGTTTACCCACGGGCTGAGGCCGAGATCCGGGTTGAGGCGATCGAAGATGCGCCAGACGCGGCGCAGCGAATAGTAGGGGTGGTTGTATTCCCCCCAACTGACCGATTTCAGCCAGTCGACCGGGCCTTGTTCCGGCGTCGCCCAACCGACTTTTTTCAGACCGGGCAGCAGATGGCGGGAGAACAGCTGATCCGGGTCGCCTTCCCGGATTTCCCGGATGCGGAATTCGTTCGCCGCCACGAAAACAGTGCCGTCCGGGACGCGCTGGGCCACCCAGGCCGAATGATAGAGGTCATCCGGCAGCGCGCACATTTCAAACACCCAGCCCTCGTGGTCATCTGCGACCAGCAGGGTTTCGCCGGTGGAGAAATAACCGTAGGTGTCAATCAGCGATCCCATCAGTTCTACCGCTTCCCGGGCGGTTTTGCAGCGTTCCAGCGCAATGCGCGATAGCTCGGCGCTGTAGAACAAGCGGCAATGGGTGTCGTTTTCGGCCGCCTGTTCCACGGTGACGTGCGTCGGCTCGTATTTGGCGCCGTTGGTGCATTCGCCGAACATCAGATGGTGTTCGTTCATGATGCCGTAGTTGCCGTCGAAGTAGGCGTAAGTGTGCTCAACTTGGGGGATTGCGCCGATCAACGGCGTTTCCGGCCAGCCTGGCGTTTGATAACCGGCGCCCCGATCCTGACTGATAAGGCGCGGATAGCTGACGTTGGTGCCGTCGACGATCCCGCGTAAGCTGCCCGGCGCATGGCGTTGCGCCGGCACATGGATGAAGCGCTGATCCGCCAGCTCGTCGTCGTCCGAGTGAGTCACCATCGTCGAGCCGTCGGCGGTGGCGCCGCGGGTGATGATCATTGTAGTGCACATGATTTCTCTGACCTTAATGAAGCCGGAACGTGCAGGCGCAGGTTCCGGTCTGGGGAGATAACGGGGCGCCGACCGCAGCCGACGCCCGACGCGGGGCTTATTCGCCTTTGCTATCCAGCGCGGTGGCGATCACGCTGCCCAACGGGGTGGGGTTTTTATCGTTGCGATGGCGAGCGGCGTTGATGGCCCATTTCTCCAGCGCGACCCGATCTTTCTGGAAGATCATCATGTGGGTCGAACCGCCGAATTCGAAGTGGCCGATTTCGACGCCGCGGGTGATGCTGACCGGTTCGGCGCTCTCTTCAACGATAAAGGTGCTGGGTTCGATCACACAGCTGGAGACTTCCACCATGCCGATGCAGATCAGCGCCACGTAGCCGCAGGTCTTGTGCCGGAAGATGAACACCGCTCGGGCCGCCACATGGCCGAGGTAGGGCTGTGATTCGGTGCCTTCCCAAGTACCCTGATCTTCGCCTTGCCCCGGACGCTGGGCGAAGTAAGTGCCCGGCTCAACCCAGGAGCGCACCAGAAAACCGTCCAGCGGCGCGTTCCAGCGATGGTAGTGGGTGGCGGAAAGGAACCCCTGATAGAGCTGGCCGCCTTCGAACAGTTTGGCCCATTGTCGTTGCCCGCCGAACAAGTCGAGCAGTGAATAGTGCATGTCCTTGACCCAGAATTTGCTCTCCAGTTTCAGCTTATCGGCATGGCGCCATGGCGTGGTTTCGCAACCGATGTCTACCTGGGTTTGCGGATCGCCCTGGAAGGGACGCGCGCCGGGCACGAACTGGCGGATAAAGAAATCATTCCAGCTGGCGAAACCGTAGCCCGGCAGTTTAGGATCGTGCTGCATCTGGTGCCAGACGCCGGCTTGATGCGCGGCTTTGGAGATCCAGGAGCCGGCTTTTTCCGGCTGCGCGATGTCGAGTTTGTCGAGCGAGGCGCTGCTTTTCAGGAAGCTGTTCCAGGCATCCAGCACCTGGCGGAACTGCTGATTAAAGGTAGCGTCGTGGAACAGCGCCACGCCGGCTTGCGTGCCCATCGCCACCGCTAAAAAAGCATTCATCGGCGTACCCACCTGTGCGGTGGTGTTGAACGATGGCGAGGTGGTGATGATTTCGTTGAGGATCTCGAAGAAGCTGTCGTAGCCGTCGATCCAGATGACGTCGCCATCGTCGCTGATTTGCTTGCGGGTGGCTTCGGGCAGAGAGGCGACATAGGCGTTGGATTGTTCGATCATGCTATTGATCCACATGCGGTAGACGCTGTGGTGAGTCACCCAATTTTTAAAGTTCTGGATCACCGGCTGCATCGGCGTCAAGGTATTGGCCTGTTTGCGTTTGGCGATATGTTCGCGCAGCGGTATCAGATAGGTGGCGGTGGCCCATACCCGATTAGGCACCCAGAACCCCATCTGTATCGGCCCGGCGTTATCCAGGTTCAGCAGGTTGCGCCCGCTGCTTTCGTAATGCGGTTGTTGCTCTGCTTCAGGCGTACTGGCGGTGTGGTTTTTGCTACGAGTCATGGCATTTCCTCTCGATAGAACGTGTCGATGTCGAAAAACTGTGCGTCGAAAAATGCATGTGCGTTGAAAAATGATGCAACCACCCGAAAAAGCGTCGTACAAGCCAACCGCCGGACTGGCGGCAGCTTCATCTCGTTATGTGTAACCAACGTGCGACCTGGTGGCGTGACGAAAGGAAAGCGAAGGGTGGCAAGGGGAAGAAGCGCTATGGGGATACCCGTCATACTTCACGTTGCAGGTGCGTTGGCGGTGTCACCTCACGGGCCAACACGTTGCGTTGTTCAACACGCGAGCCGGTGGCCCTGCTACTCGAATGCGGTTGGGTATCTGGATGCCGGGTCGTTGCCCGGTGACAACATGCGCTATCCCTGTATTCAAACATAGGCGTATTCCGGCCGATGGCAAGTTTGCCGCCGGCGTGCGACATGGGGCCAATGAGCAGGCGAAGCGCGCTGGAAACCATTCGGAAATGGGGTGGGGGGTATTGGCATGGCGGTGGTTGAGGAGGGACGGTGAAGATACCTGTAACGATATTGTTTTTACTGTTGTTTTTAAGCAACACCCTGTTGGCCGCGACGTTGCCGCCGGGGCGGGGAGACATGACGTTTCCACTGCCGGGAACCGGAAAGACAATCACGGTGTTCAGCTATGCGCCGGCGCAGGTTACGCCGCAGACGCCGGTCGTTTTCGTGCTGACCGGCGTTAAGCGCAATGCCGGCGACTACCGGGATGCCTGGCAAAAAAGCGCCGAAAAAAACCATCTGTTGGTGCTGGTGCCGGCGTTTACCACGCAGGATTATCCCGGCGTCAATGGCTATAACCTCGGCAATCTGGTCGACGCCGCCACCGGGTTGCCCAATCCCCGGGCTCAGTGGTCATACAGCGTGATCGAGACGTTGTTTGATGCATTGCGGCAACAGGGCGTCACGCAGCAATCCCGTTATTACCTGTTCGGCAATAGCGCCGGGTGTCAGTTTGTACACCGTATGCTGACGTTGGTGCCGGAAGCTCATGTCAAAGCGGCTGTCTGCGCCGCCGCAGGGTGGTGGACGCTGACTGACGACAAGGTGGCGTGGCCCTATGGTTTGGCCCACGCGCCGGTGGCCCGAACCGCTGACGACCTGGCACCGTTGTTTGCGCTCCCGCTGCTGGTGGCGGTGGGGCAACACGACAACAACCCGGCGCATCCGCTGTTACGGCGCACCGCGCATGCGATGGCGCAGGGCGACAACCGGTTGGCGCGGGCGAGGAATTATTACGCCGTGGCCCGCCAGCAGGCGCAGCGTCGTCATGAGCCTTTCAACTGGCAATTGTCGATTGTTCCTCATGTGGGGCACAGCGGTTCGAAGATGTCGGTCTGGGCGGCGTCGCAGTTGGCGCATTATGAACGCAATGGCACGTTCGATATCCGGGCGGCGGAGGCTTCGACGTCGCCAACGCGGAACACGCCGTGATGCGGTAGGTGTTAATGCGATAGGTGTTAATGCGATAGGTGTTAATGCAATAGGCGTTAATGCGGCAGAGGTTAATGCGGTAGAGATTAATGCGTCGAGTGCCAACGTAAGGGGCGGCTCCAGGCGGCGCATCCCCCTACGTTGAACACGGGATTACCGGTTTTGCCGCATCAGTGCGGGGCGATACGGCGCACCGGCGCGTTCTGACGGTTTTCCCACAACGAGGTCAGGCCGCGTTGCAAGGCGATAAAGATGAACAGCAGAATGCCGATGGCGATTTTGGTCCACCAGGAGCTGAGCGTACCGTCGAAATTGATGTAGGTCTGAATCAGCCCCTGGATCGCCACGCCGAACAACGTGCCCAGCACGGTGCCGACGCCGCCGCTCAGCAGCGTGCCGCCGATGACCACCGAGGCGATGGCGTCCAGTTCGACCCCGACGCCCGCCAGCGCATAGCCCGCCGAGGTATAGAGCGAGAACACGATGCCGGCCAGCGTCGCCAGCCCAGTAGACAGCATGTAGATGCGCAGGGTGGTGCTGCGGGTGGAGATGCCCATCAGGTTGGCGGAGGTGCTGTTGCCGCCGATGGCGTAAACCTGATTGCCGAAGCGCGTGTGTCGCGCCAGTACGATGCCGAGTACGACAATCAGTAGCATCAGCAGCCCCATGGCGCTCAGACGGCCGCCGCCGGGAATGCGCCACGCCAGCGACGAGAGCGTGTCGTAAATCGGATGGTTGATTGGCAACGACTCTTCGGACACCAGATAGCTGGCGCCGCGCAGGAAGAACATTCCCGCCAGCGTGATGATAAACGCCGGGATTTTAAGCGCGTCGATCAACCACCCCATGAACGCGCCGAAGGCGCAGCCCATCAGCAGGATCAGCGGAAAGGCGACCAGCGGCGAGAGCCCCCAGGCGCCGATCGCCTTGGCCAGAAACACGCCGGTGAAGGCAATGACCGAGCCCACCGACAGGTCGATGCCGCCGGATAGGATCACAAAAGTCATGCCGACGGCGATGATCCCCAGGAATGCATTGTCGGTGAGGATATTGCAGATCACCCGCGTAGAGGCGAAGCCGGGAAAGCGGGTCAGGCAGTAGAGGTAGCCCAGCACGAACACCGCCAGGGTGATCATCAGGGGGAGGTTACGCTTTATCATGATGGCGGGCCTTCCTGAACAGGGAAACAACGCTGGGCGACTGAACGATCAGCACGCACAGCACCACGATGGATTTCACCACCTGATTCAGTTCCGACGGGAAGCCGGACAGCAGAATCCCGGTGTTCATGCCCTGAATGATCAGCGCACCCACCACCGACAACACCAGATTGAAGCGCCCGCCCATCAGCGAACCGCCGCCGATCACCACGGCGAGGATGGCGTCCATCTCCAGCCACAGCCCGGCATTGTTGGCGTCGGCGCCGCGAATATCGGCGGCGACGATCACCCCGGCGATGGCGGCGCACAAGCCGCTCAGCACATAGGTCATCACCACCATGGTGCGGGTGCTGACCCCGGCGTTTTTCGCCGCGCGGATGTTGATCCCCACCGCTTCGATGAACAGACCTAGCGCGGTTTTGCGCGCCAGCAGCCAGAACAGGCACAGGGTCGCCAGCGCGATGATCACCGGCGTCGGGAAATAGAACAGCGCGCCGCTGCCGATCCAGGCCAGTGGCGGCGAGTTAAAGGTGACGATTTGCCCGGCGGTGATCAATTGGGCGATGCCGCGTCCGGCTACCATCAGGATCAGGGTCGCGACGAACGGCTGAATGCGCAGCAGCGCCACCAGAATACCGTTCCACAACCCGGCCAGCATGCCGACGCCCAGCGCCGCCAGCAGCACCTGCGCCAGTGTGTAACCTTGTACCGTTAGCGCCGCCGCTACCGCACCGGCGATAGCCATCACCGCCCCCACCGACAGGTCGATGCCGCCGGTGGCGATGACCAGCGTCATGCCGATAGCCAGCAGCGCCACCGGCGCGGCGCGGTTAAGGATATCGATCGGGCTGCCGAACAGGCGGCCGTCCTGCACCACAATCTGAAAAAAGTGACTGGAAACCAGACTGTCCACCAACAGAATCAGCAGCAGGGCGGCGATTTGCGGCATCCCCTGCGGCCAGCGAAACGGCGGTTTATTCGGGCCCGGATTGGCGAGTGAACGAGGCATCACAGGATCCTCCTTATGCTGCAATGGCATTCATGATGGCGGCGACCGACAGCTGTCCGAGCGGCAATTCGGCAATTTGCTGGCGATCACGCATGATCAGCACGCGGTCGGCATATCCCACCAGCTCCTCCAGTTCCGATGAGATCACCAGCAGCGCCAGCCCGTTGGCGCACAGGCTTTCGATCAGCCGGATGATTTCCGCATGCGCCCCGACGTCGATGCCGCGCGTGGGCTCATCAAGGATCAGAAATTGTGGTTTGGTCAGCAGCCAGCGCGACAGCAGCACTTTCTGTTGGTTGCCGCCGGATAGCAGTTCGACGGGTTGTTCGGCGCCCGGCGTGCGGATACCCAGTTGGCGGATAAAACGCTCGGCGATGGCCGACTGTTCCCGGCGCGGGATCGGGCGTAGCCAGCCACGCTGGGCCTGTAGCGCCAGAATGATATTTTCCCGCACCGAGGCGGCGGCGATGAGGCCGTCGGTTTTGCGGTCTTCCGGGCAGAAACCGATGCCGAGGCAAGAGGCCTGATGGGGCGAGCGCAATGTCTGCGGTTTGCCTTTGACGACGGCGTTGCCGCTATCGGCGGGACGAATGCCGAAGATGACCTCGGCGGTTTCGGTGCGACCGGAACCGAGCAGCCCGGCCAGCCCGACGATTTCGCCGGGACGTACCGCCAGGTTAAACGGCTGAATAACGCCTTTCTTACCGTAGCCGCTGAATGCCACCACTGGTTTGTCGCTGAGCAGGGTGCGTCCGGCGCGTTGCAGGGCGTTCTGTTCCAGCTCGCGCCCGAGCATCATTTTTACCAGTTCGATCTGCGGCAGCGACGCGGTTTCGCAGGTGCCGACAAATGCGCCGTTGCGCAGTACGGTAATGCGATCCGTGACCTGATAGACCTGGTCGAGAAAGTGAGTGATGAAAATCAGGCTGACGCCCTGATCGCGCAACTGGCGCATCAGGGTAAACAGCATGTCCACCTCTTTGGTATCAAGACTGGCCGTCGGCTCATCAAGAATCAGCACCTTGGCGGACAGGTCGATGGCGCGACAGATAGCGACGATCTGCTGCATCGCCACCGAAAAGCGGTTCAGCGGTTCGCGCACATCGAGTTCAAAACCGTAGGAGGACATCAGCGCGGCGGCGCGGCGTTCCATCTCACGGCGTTGCAGCAGCCCGAACCGGCGCGGTTCCCGGCCGATAAACAGGTTGTCCGCCACCGACATGTTGGGCAACAGGTTGACTTCCTGATAGACGGTGCCGATCCCCAATTGTTGGGCATGCGCGGTATTTTTCGGCGAGATGGGACGCCCTTCCAGATAAATGGCGCCCGCGTCGCGTTGGTATACGCCGGTGAGCGTTTTGATCAGGGTGGATTTTCCGGCGCCGTTTTCACCCAGCAGCGCCATGATTTCACCGCGCCGCAGGCTGAAATCGACATTATCCAGCGCCTTGACGCCGGGGAAGGTTTTGCTGAGCCCCGCGGTGCGTAGAATGATGTCCTGACTGTCGAAGCTGTTCATGCGCTATCTCCCTTGGTGATGGCCGGAGATGTGAATGGCCGTTGCGTCCCGCCGCGGTGCGTTGGCACGCGGGGCGGGACGAGGGGGGACGACGGTCGGTTAATATCCCATGTTCTTTTTCTTATCGAGTTCGGCCTGCGCGCTGCCAGGCTGGAACAGGGTTGAGGGGGTCAGAATCAGTTTCGGCGGCACGATGCCGTCCTTTTTGTATTTCTCCAGCGCATCGAACGCCGGGCCGGCCATATTCGGCGTCAGTTCGACGGAAACGTTGGCTTCGCCGGCCAGCATGGCGCGGAAGATATCCGGCACGCCGTCGATCGAACCGGTCAGAATGTCTTTGCCCGGTTTCAGGCCGGCTTCCTTAATCGCCTGAATGGCGCCGATGACCATATCGTCGTTATGGGCGAAGACCATGCAGATATTTTTGCCGTTATTTTCCGACTTGATGAAACTCTCCATGACTTGTTTCCCGCCGCTGCGGGTGAAATCGCCGGATTGGGAGCGAATGATTTTGATATTCGCGGCGTTGGCGACGGTCTGTTCAAACCCTTTTTTCCGGTCGATGGCGACGCTGGCGCCGACCGTGCCTTCCAACTGCACGACATTACAGGTTTTCCCGTTTTCGGTTTTAATCAGCCAGTCGGCGATCAGCGCGCCTTCCTTGATATTGTCGGCGCGTACCGTGGTGAGATAGAGCGAGTTGTCTTTAACGTCGATGCCGCGATCCAGCAGGATGACCGGAATTTTGGCGTCTTTGGCTTCTTTCAGCACCGGCTCCCAGCCGGTTGCCACCACCGGCGCGATGAAGATGGCGTCGACGCCTTGCGCGATGAAAGAGCGAACGGCTTTAATCTGGTTTTCCTGTTTCTGCTGCGCGTCGGCGATCTTCAGCGTAATTCCCCGCGTTTTCGCCTGTTCTTTGGCGACCGTGGTTTCCGCCGCGCGCCAGCCGGATTCGGAACCTACCTGCGAGAATCCTACCGTCAGGGGGGCAGCCAGAGCCACAGACGACATGGACGCACAAATGGCTGAAGCTAATACTAAGCGTTTCCACATATGAATTGTCCTCTCGGGTCATGATTGGCAAGACGTCGTAGAGTGCGTCCCGCAATAAAATTTGATGCTTGCGGTGCTTATTTCACTGTAGGGCGCAATCTCATCAATGAGTGGCTTTCGTATCCGATGGCGGCGTGAATGCCGGCCAGTGTGATTCGGATGCGAAGGCGATGACGCAGGTTTTCTCCTGTAGGGCGGTGAGTCATAACAAAACAGTAGTTTTTACCGGCGCGAGAGGTCAGGGATTATTCGCTGATCTTATGGATAAAATGGCCGTTACCGGGGAATTTGTGACCGCAAGCAAATATTGTTTTCGGTCATTTTCCCGGGGAAATCGGGGATAATCGGCGTCAGGCGGCATGCCGGCTATGTTTTTAATTACAGGCTGATTCTCGTGCGGTTGAGGGGGAATACGCCATGACGATGAACCGCTATTTCATTCCTGATGTTGTCGGTAATGCGTCTGGAATATGGATAAATGGTTTCTGGTTTCTGTTCTCCGGGAAATCATGCGTACCGGTCGATACGCATGATTTCCGGCGATGTGGCGGCGTCATGGCCGGGAAATGATCCGGCGGCGTTATGCATTATTCCGGGGCGCGATTGCGCTCGTGCTCCGGAATATCAGCCAGCCATCGACCTGCCATGACGGCATCGACGTTTATCGGCCGTAATAGGCAGTGAAGCTGGCTTTATCCAGCGTGCTGGCGTTGATCATGTAACCCCCCAGCGCCGGGGTGGCATCTGTGGGAATGTCCAGCGTTTTAGTGTTCAGCGCATAGACGGTGAAAATGTAGCGATGCGGGTGATCTCCTTTCGGCGGGCAGACGCCGCCCCAGGCTGCGACGCCGTAGTCGATGCGCAACTGGCGCGCGCCGGCCGGCAGTTGCTTGCCGCCGACATCGCCGGCGTTAGCCGCCAGACGGTGAGTGCCGGCCGGAATATTGACCACCATCCAGTGCCACCAGCCGGAACCGGTCGGCGCATCCGGGTCGTAAACCGTGACTGCAAAGCTCTGGGTGCCGGCGGGGGCGCTATGCCAGGCCAGCGGCGGCGACTGGTTTTTCCCGCTGCAACCGAAGCCGTTGAATTCATCACTGGCGGGCAGGGTGCTGTCGGCGGGGATCGCCGGGCTGGAGAGCGTCAGGCTTGCAGCGTGCGCGCTGGTCGCCAGCGCCAGACCGGCCAGCAGTGCCATTCGGGGGAAGCGGTGTCGGGTCTGTCTTTTCATGGGGGTTTCCTGTGTCTCGTGTTAGGCTGAATCCCATGTTAGCGCTGCGCCGAATGCGTCGTTGTTCCGGTTCGCGCAACCTCTGTTCCATTTTCATCATTAGCGATCTGCCCGCATGCTGAACGAATACATCATACCGTTGCCCGCCGGGGCTGAGCCGGTGCCGTTTTATGCGCCGATGAGCGAGGCGTTTTCCCATCAAGTCGTGGCGCGTCGCCAATACCTGCTGCGCACGGTGGTCATGCGTGCCGACCTGATTGGGTTGGTGGTGTCCGGTAATAAACAACTCGTCACCCCGGAAGGCGGCAATGTGTTTGTCCCCGGCGAATTGTTTGTGCTGCCGCGCGGCACCCAGTGGGATGTGATTAACGATCCCGCTCCGCAGGGAAACTATGTGGCGCGGATCCTGACATTGCAGCCAGAGATAGCCGCGCGGTTTTATCAACGCTTCAGTCAGTTTGCGTTGTTAGGCCCGGTGCGGTCGTTCGCCCGGGTGGTGGGGCGCAACGGTATTCAGGAGGCGTTTCTGCGTGCGGTTGCGGCGCTGGAGACGGCGGGGAGTTCGGCCGCGTTGCGCGAACACCGGGTGTTGGAGGTGTTGTTGCTGCTGGCGGAACAGGCTGGGGTGGTGCTGGCGCCGCCATCGGCCTTGAGCTGGACGGAGAAGGTGCAACGGTTGGTGGCGCAACGCCCCCATGCGGACTGGTCCGCCGCCGGGGTGGCCGCTGCACTGGCCGTCAGCGTCAGTACGCTGAACCGGCGACTGGCTCAGGAGGGCGTTACCATCGCCGCCTGTGTCCGGGATATTCGGCTGGATGCGGCGCTGACGCTGTTGCAATCGTCCGATCGGCCGGTCGCCGTCATCGCGCAGGATGTCGGCTATGTGTCGCACAGTAAGTTTACCGCTGCGTTCCGTCGTCGTTTCGGTGTGGTGCCTTCGGCGCTGCGTCCTTAACCCGGCCGGGGTTTTTAAGGCACGACAGGGTGCGGTTATCTGCTTTAGTATCAGCCTATTGCTGATTATCCGTTTATCGAGTGCCTGTGTGGAAAAGCCGAAACAATCTGATGCCGTTGCCCGGAAGCCTTCACGTTGGCTGGTTTTACTGATTATTGTGGCGCCCCCGCTGTTGTGGGCCGGGAATTTCATCATCGGCCGCGCTATCCGGGATTGGGTTCCCCCGGTGACGCTGACGCTGGCGCGCTGGAGCATTGCGTTGCTCTGTATTCTGCCGTTTGCGCTGAAGCACCTGCGTCATGACGCCCGTTATTATCTGAGCCACCTGCCATTGATGATCCTGCTGTCGGTGAGCGGGGTGATGGCGTTCAGCCTGTGCGTTTATTTCGGGTTGCACTACACCTCCGGCACCAATGGCTTGTTGCTGAACTCGTGCATACCGGCGCTGATCATGTTGTTGGGGCGGTTGTTTTACGGGCAGATGCTACAGATGCGCCAGCTGGCGGGGATGCTGGTGTCGTTTGTCGGCGTGCTGGCGATTATTTTCAAAGGCGAACCGGCCGGGCTGCTGGCACTGTCTTTTTCCGTCGGCGATCTGCTGTTGCTGGCGGCGATGAGCAGTTTTGCCTGCTATTCGTTATGGCTCAGAAAGGTGCCGGCGGAAATCAATCGC
This sequence comes from Musicola paradisiaca NCPPB 2511, assembly GCF_000400505.1. NCBI lineage: Bacteria > Pseudomonadati > Pseudomonadota > Gammaproteobacteria > Enterobacterales > Pectobacteriaceae > Musicola > Musicola paradisiaca. The sequence goes on from NZ_CM001857.1 coordinate 1,112,277, forward strand.
ACCGGGTTGTTGGCGGTACAGATACTGATTACGGTGATCGCCACCTTTCCGCTGTGGATCATTGAACATACCGCAGCGGCGGCCGCAGTGTGGAATGGCTTCACGCTGGCCGCCGTGGTGTTTCTTGGTATTTTTCCCTCGCTTATCGCCTATCTGTTTTTCAGCCGCTGTGTGGACATGTTCGGCCCGGCCAGAGCCGGGTTGATCATTCACCTGATCCCGGTGTTCGGCGTGTTGTTGTCGATGCTGTTCCTGTCGGAGAGCCTGCATCTGTACCAGGTTGCGGGTATTACAGCGATTCTGGCCGGGATTGGGTTCGCCAGCGTTAAGCGCGGGATAACGCGATGAGCGCTGTGTGGTGACGCCAGCGGTGATGCGGAACCCCTCCGCGGCAAACCGCTGGCGTTGAGTGGGATGACGTCAATCGTTGCCGGGCGACTCGTGCAGATAGGGTTCAATCTCTTCCGAATTTTTCAGGATCAGCGCCCCGTCGGGCTGGGCGTGGCCCAATGTGGACTGGAGCCCGAGCCGTTGCAGCGTATAGCGCAGGAATGCCTGACGGCAGTTGAATCGCGTCTGGCCGTTTACCATGTCGTAGTCCATTTCCACGATGCGCCGCTGGGCGGCAGTCAGGGCGGGGTGGGGCGCCAGTACCAGCGTCAGCATGCGGTGCCATTCGTGATCCTGTGTGGTATCAATCTGGCTGGGTTTCAGGTCGAAGGTCTGGACGATCCGCGTGAGTACGAAATCCATAAAGCGGTGTTGTTGATGACAATACGCCCGTACATGCCAGCGGAGCCCGTCGTAACCCAACGCATGTGGCGAGATTAACTGCGTGCTGTCTTCCGGCTGTTCGACGGAACGGTAGAGAATGGTGATGGCCCTGTTTTCCCGTATGGCGCGGATCACGCACTCCACCGTTTGTTCGTCAACGGCGCGCAACGGCAGAGATGCCCAATCGATATCCGGCGCGCTGCCGATGAAGCTGGCGTCGGGATCCACGATACCGGTGTGGGTTGCCAGCAGCTCTTCCAGGTAACGTTGGGCGGAGCTTTGCGGGTAGACCGGTTGGAATTCGGGCGTGGTGACGTAGGTTTTTGCGCTACGGTCATACGTCATATTGCTCGGCGCAATCTCCAGGTAACGGGAGATGTCGAGTGAAGCTTGTGGAATCGACAAACCGAAAAAGCCGGTCAGGTCGGTACGGTTGATACGCCCTTCCCAACGCAGGCGGAAATCGATGAACTGGAGGCGGCGTTCCTGCCCCCAGCTGCGTCCTTTGGGAGAGCGTTCGGCAGTGAGTTCTGTAACGGTATTGTTGGGCATGGGGATACAAGACGTATACTGAGAGTAAACAAAACGTATAATTATTATACTATAACGTTGCTTAATGCGTCCATGTGCGCGGCAATCACATCGTATGCCCGAGGGTGGTTTGCCATGGCGATGTTGGCCAGGGTGATTGTGGAGGGCGTTTTTTTATTTATTTGATTTTAATCAGTTTATTTTTTTTAACTATAGGGATGTCACACTATTTCGCCCGATTGCTGTGGTTTACATGCTTTATTAGCGTTTATATAAAGATTATTTTCCCGTTGTTTTTCTTGCATCATCTTCGTTTTTATCCCGTTTTTTTAAACGAATCATCAGGCGGCAGTACGCCTGTCATGCTTTTACCCAGCCAGAATACTCTGATTTAGGCATTATCGGGTTAGCTTGAGAGAGCAGGCGGTGCGTGCCGTATATGCAGTCGAAATGGCTAAAATGCGATCCCGGTCTGATCCGATGTTGGAAACCATCATGTTCGCTTAATATTCGGCCGATAGTATGAGTTAACAGCGCATGCTGCCTGTGATCGTCATTAATGAGGTTGTGTTACATGCAGACGTAGGAGGAAACCATGTTGGAATCAGTCACTGTGTACCTGACCATTCTGGTTGTTGTGGGGATCCCCGGTTTTCTGGCCGCCTTTTTGAGCCCCAAGTGGAACGATTAATTCATGTTTGATCACGCCAGCTTCCCACCTGTCATCGCTGGCAATACGAGCGGTGACAGTGTGGGAGGTTTTATGTGATTTCCCGTCTAGGCTAGACGCCCCTGTTTTTTCCCTTCGCTGATGTCCGAAACGTTGCCGGTATGAATAAACCGGCTATATGGCGATGTCGAACATTCTCGCTTTGTCGATTGCTATAAAGCAGCCGGGGGCCTGCGCGATATCTCCGGATTAACTCAACACCATACCGCCGTCGATCAGCAGGGATTGACCCGTCATGTAATCGGAATCCGGCCCAGCGAGGTAGGATACGCAGGCTGCGACGTCTTCCGGCTCCGACAACCTACCGAGCGTGATGCGTTTGGCGAATGTTTCCGTGCCGTAACCCAGCGGTTTGCCTGCGGCTTCGGATACCTGACGGTCTATTTCCGCCCACATCGGTGTTTTTACGATGCCGGGGCAATAAGCGTTGACCGTGATGCCGAGGGATGCCAGATCGCGAGCGGCGGTTTGGGTCAGGCCACGTACCGCAAATTTGCTGGAGCTGTAAACCGCCAATTCAGGATTACCTACATGACCAGCCTGGGATGCGGCATTAATAATCTTCCCGCCATGATCCAATTCCCTGAAGGCTTTCACTGCGGCCTGAATGCCCCAGATCACGCCCTTTACGTTGATGTTGTAAACGTTGTCGACGATTTCTGGTGTGATGTCCTCAATGAGCGTGGTCGGCGCTATGCCTGCGTTGTTGACGATAACGTTGAAATCCCCCAGCCGGTCGCGGGCGGCGTGGACAGCGGCGAATACCTGCTCGCGATCCGAGACATCAGCGATAAGCGATATGGCGTTGCCGCCGTGGCTTTTGATCTCCTGGGCAACCCGATCGGCGGTTTCAGCGTTGAAATCCACAACCGCGACGGCGAAGCCATCTTTGGCCAAACGGCATGCAATAGCTTTTCCAATCCCCTGGCCGGCACCAGTGACCAATGCGACTTTTTGTTTCATGGTCTTCCCTCTTCTGTTTGTGTGGTCTGCAGGCTAACGTACTTGAAACGGGTATGAAAACTTATAATAAATGCCGTTTATTATGAGTTTGTTGGTTTTTATTTTGATTTATCGTCGTTGATTATTTTGTTTTATTCTTTTTTATTTTTTTACTTGGATTTTTATTCTGCGGGTGAATATGACTCCTGGCGGGCGGCGAGAAGATTGCGGCGTTGCACATAAAGATTGACGCCGGGAGGGCGATAAATTGGTTATATTCTGTCGTGTATGCAGTCGCGCCTGATGGGCGCTGGCTGGAGGTGGCTGCCTCACATGGCAGGTTTTCTGTATTGATGACGTTGAACACCGGTAATTATGAGCTACATCGATACCATCAAACATGAGCTTGTCGGTTTCCTGAACGGATTGCCGATTTATCACCCACTGGAAGACGTGATGGAGTCGCCGTGGGGCGCGGATGATTTTTCTTGCTCGCCCGAGAATCTGGTGATTGGCGGCGGTGCGGGAGAACATCCCGCGCTGGTCATTCATGAACTGGGGGCGTTGGTCGCTTCTTATCTGGTGCTCAGCCTGTACAAGCATAACGAATTCTTCCCTGAGCAGCCGGATCCGCTGCCTTCATCCACGGTGGATCGCCTGTATGAAATGGCCGACCGACGCCGGACGCTGGAGTTTTGCGGGTGGTCGATGAATCATGTCCGGGACTTTGTCGATTTGGCCTACTCGCCGTTGCATCCCAATCCGCTGGAGGATCAAGGCAGTGCGGAGGAGTGGGTGGAGCACTCGATTGGCGAGTTCGTTTACTATTCATTGCCTGAGTTGAACCCGTTTGATGCGGAAATAGCCGCTTTGCCCGGCATGGAGAGTTGGTTTCCCGGCTATTGGATGTGTAATGTTACCTGTCCGCCGCCTAACTATGTGAAAACCAAAAAGCAATCGTTGCTGTCGGGGTCTTTCCGCGAGCATGGTTTTTTCCGCTGGGATTACCGCTACCCACCTGAAGAGTAGCTGGACGCGCGGTGGGTGAGGCTGTGATCAACCCGGAATTGTGGGGTTATTTTCTATCATCATTGGTCATGGGGTCTTTTATGGTCAGTTTTTCTCAATTATTACCTTTTGCGGCGATTGCATTCGGGTTGGTGTTGACCCCAGGGCCGAACATGATTTATCTGTTGTCGCGTTCCGTATGTCAGGGAAAACGCGCAGGACTGGTTTCTCTGGCAGGTGTTGCGTTGGGGTTTCTGTTTTATATGACCGCTGCCGCACTGGGCATTACCGCGCTGGTGATGGCGGTTCCTCTGGCTTACGACGCATTGAGAATGGCTGGTGCTGGCTACCTGCTTTGGCTGGCGTGGCAAGCGGTGCGTAGCGGTGGTTCGCCGTTTGCGTTGCGCACGTTGCGACCGGATAGCAATAAACGATTGTTTATCATGGGGTTGGTAACTAATTTGCTCAACCCCAAGGCCGCGGTGCTTTACCTTTCGCTATTGCCGCAGTTTATCCGCCCGGAACAAGGACATGTGCTGGGGCAGTCTTTGATCCTGGGGGGAACGCAGATCGTCATTAGTATGACGGTAAATGCGTCATTGATTGTGATCGCGGGTTCTATCGCGACCTTTTTGTCCGGGCGCCCGTTGTGGCAACGTGTTCAGCGCTGGTTTATGGGGACGATACTGGCTGGGCTGGCGATACGCATGCTGGTGGACTCCCGTCGCTAGCCTCTCATCGGTTGGCGGCCTGTATCGGTTGTCGCCGCCAATCGCACTCATGACGCTTGCGCTACGTTTTTTCAGTGCTTATTGCACGATTATGTCTGATGTTCCTTCCAATCTCGCCTTACATCCTGCTTATCAACCTTACTGTCGGATGACAGTTCTATACGTTCTGGCTGTTAGAGTTCTGCTCAACCCTTGTTGAATGTTGTGTGAGTTATCCCTGTCAGAGCGTAGTTATGTTTTCCCGCTATCCGGCGGGATTTTTTTTGCCCGATGGGACAGGGTCGATAATACTGTTGTAGCTGGTTTGAAACCGTTGTGAGCAAAAAACTAATGCTGCCTTAATCTTTGTTTATTAGGCTGTGGTTCCTGTTGTTAGATTCGAGAGGGAATTCTATGAAAGCAAAATACCATTCATCCCAGATCGCGTTGCACTGGCTGGCGCTGTTACTGGTTATCCTGACTTACGCATCAATGGAGCTGCGTGGTATCACCTCGCGGGGTAGCAGTGAACGTGCCTTTATGATGGCAATGCACTACAGTTGCGGGGTTGCGGTGTGGGTATTGATGTTACTGCGCGTGGCGCTGCGGTTTTTCCATCCGACTCCGCCGATTACACCCAAGCCGGGACGTATGATTGTGATTGCCTCACATGCGATGCACGGCATTTTGTATCTGATGTTTTTAAGCCTGCCGCTTCTTGGCATGCTGAGCATGTATTTCCGTGGTATCGAATGGGGAGTGTTTGGCATCTCGATGCCGATTGCGGCGGAGCCAAATGACGATATGAAGGAGCTGTTGGGGGGAATTCATGAAGCTATTGCCACCAGCGGTTACTTTCTGATTGGTATTCATGCGTTAGCGGCGATTTATCATCATTATGTCGTCAGAGATGATACCCTGCTGCGGATGATGCCTGATAAGAAGTAATATTTTTCGTCTATCATGCGGTGGCTGCCCACCGCATTTTCATTTTTTGAGTCCGGCTTCCCACTCTTTTTTCTCGTCCTGCCGTGCGTGCGTTTATTCCGACCGACCCCCTCTTTTTTTTGCTGCGATACGCCTTTTGCCGGTTGTTTCACCATGCCGTTAGAGCGTAGGGGGAATGACGCCGTTTTCAGCCAAACTTTTAAAACGACGCAGGGTTTTGTGCAGCATTTCTTTGGGAAGCAATTGGAACATTTGCCCGAGCGTCTTCCCTAAAAATCCCCCTGGCGGCTCGAAACGAATGGTCAGTGTGACTTCCGTAACCTGATCGGAAATCGATTGAAAAGTAAGGCGCCCTTCATTGGGAATACGCGCGCCAGGCAGTGAATGCCAGTATATGAGCTCGCCATCTTTTTCATCGGCAATCCGCGCCAGCCATTCAATGTACAGGCCAAAGGGCGCTTTCATTCGCCAGCGAGAGTCGGTGTTGTTGATAATATCAATGTGGGCGACATGACTCATCAGGATGGGGAGCGTTTCCGGCTTACGCCATAGAGTAAACAGTTCGCTTGCCGGGCGAGCAATAACAATATTACTGCTGATTTGGTTCGCCGTATGCGAGTTGCTTTTTAAACCATTCGGAAAAGAGGCTGGCACTTCGTATATCTCCCGATAACTGAATTTCCGGAACGCAATGATGGCAAAGCCACATTGCCACGTAATAGTTCTGAGTGCCAGAAAAAGTCATACCGGAGGGAATCTATCATTGTCTATAGGTTCTGGGTAATTATGGTGACGGGGTTGACTGTATTGACCAATAATAGGTGAAGGCACAACATGAAATGATTTTCTTGCTGGCGTGGGTGGATTTATTAATTACCTGATACATTTTTTTTGTCATTCATTGATATTTGTGTCATTTATAATCTGGTTTTTTTTATCCTCGGTTATCTCTGTGATGGGCTTTTTTTTAAAAGAAAATGCCGAGCGGTTCACATAAAAAGTGGTGATTTTTTTATGTGCTAAGGTTCATTTAATGTCCGAGGGTTATATTTGTTTTCAGGCAGGAAACTGCCGCGTCACAAACACCAGGGTTTTAAGTTTTATAATAATGAAGTTGCCCACCTGATAGGTGGGCTTTTTTTTGCGTGTTATATGGTTTGTTTGGTGGTTTATTATTACGTAGTGAATCAAATTAATTCTATTTTTTAGTAGTAGCTAAGGTTGGCTTAATATTACTACGCTACGTTATATCACAGGCGGTAAAACAACTGCCTACCCTGTGTCTCCAGGAACCTCCTTGTCAGAGAATAGTGTGTTTAGCCCACCGAAAAGGTGGGCTTTTTTTATATGCAATGATGCTTTTTTTGGCGGTTATAATAACGCGATAAACAACATGAATTTGTTTTTTTATTGATTGCTAAGGTTGGCTTAATGTTGGTGAGGTATGTTTTATTACAGGCAGCAGAACTGCTGTCTGCCCTGTGTCTTCAGGATCCTCCCTGTCAGAGAATTGTGTTTTTGCCCACCGAATAGGTGGGCTTTTTTTTGATCTTCCTGTTAGCAATGATGGTCTTTAGCCTTTCTATAAATATTTTTCTTAGTGGTGGTGAATTAAGGTTGGTTTAAGGTTGTTGTCTTATGCTTTTAATCAGGCAGTAGATAGCTGCCATGCCAGTACTACCAGATATTTGCTGTTGATTGACTTCATAGCACGCCCACTGGATAGTGGGCGTTTTTTTATCCTTTATTTATCTTGTTCAGGTTTTTTGATCTCGCTCACGAATGTCGTGGTGCGCTTTTATCCATGTGGACTAGATTATCAATAAGTGCATTATTCAAGGGCTAATAACATGAGTCTGAATAAGGCATGTTAGCGTATTTCCATTTTATCAGAGACTGATAGCGTTAATTTTTACTTTTCATAATAGGAATGTGTTCCTGATGTTATGAGAGCGTCGCGCTAAACCCCGCCAGGGATGAAACATAACAGATGGGTATTTATTCTTTATCCGCGAGTTTGTTGATCTGCCATGTAGCAAGCAGGATATACCGCGAACTTTTACCCCCACAGCGGCGTGTTGCCTTACGGTATTCGCCCGTACTTCTGTGGGGGTTTTCTTTTATCAGGCATTTTCCCCATGTTGCGAAGCGCTGCGCATTTCAGTTAAGCAGACGGTATCCAATGGGAAAAATGCTACCCTGATGAATAATACGTTCATTACTATGTAGAAAAGCGTGCGAGGAAAACGATGGTTGAACAGGTAACTGACCAGGTAACAGAGCAGGACGTTGTGCAACTCAGCAGTCTGATGGGGGAGCGGCTTAAGGCTTGCGGTGCCAGGGTGACTTGCGCTGAGTCTTGTACGGGCGGCTGGTTGTCCAAAGTGATTACGGATATCGCGGGAAGCTCAGCGTGGTTTGACTACGGCTTTGTCACATACAGCAATCAGGCTAAGCAGACGTTAGTTGGTGTGCGTGAGGAGACTTTGTTTCATCATGGCGCGGTCAGTAGCGAAGTCGTTGCGGAAATGGCCACTGGCGCATTGCTAAAAGCCAATGCGGATTATGCCGTAGCGGTAAGCGGTATCGCAGGGCCTGACGGTGGGACGCCGGAAAAACCGGTGGGTACAGTCTGGTTTGGCTTTGTAGATCGACTGGGCAATTCTTTTACCAGCAAGGTGGTTTTCTCTGGCAATCGTCATGACGTCCGTCTGCAATCCGTGCACTTTGCCTTGCGTGTCCTGCTGGATTCGTTTTTGCAAAAATAACCTTGATGCTGTATGCGTATACAGTATAATGCGCACATCAGTTCGGTGAATCATGAACAAGCAACAGCGTAGAAGCAGCTCCAGGCTGCGCGACAGGAGTAGAAATGGCTATTGATGAGAACAAACAGAAGGCTCTGGCGGCAGCTCTGGGGCAGATCGAAAAGCAATTCGGCAAGGGTTCCATCATGCGTCTGGGCGAAGACCGCTCGATGGATGTTGAAACTATCTCTACGGGCTCTCTGTCCCTGGATATCGCGCTGGGCGTCGGCGGGTTGCCGATGGGGCGTATTGTCGAAATTTATGGTCCTGAGTCGTCAGGTAAGACTACGTTGACGTTACAGGTGATTGCCGCCGCGCAGCGTGAAGGGAAGACCTGTGCCTTTATTGATGCCGAACACGCCCTGGATCCTATTTATGCCAAAAAGCTGGGCGTTGATATTGATAATCTGCTGTGTTCACAACCGGATACCGGCGAGCAGGCGCTGGAGATTTGCGATGCGCTGGCGCGTTCCGGTGCCGTTGATGTCATTATTGTCGACTCTGTCGCCGCCTTGACGCCGAAAGCTGAGATTGAAGGCGAAATCGGTGATTCCCACATGGGGTTGGCTGCGCGAATGATGAGCCAGGCGATGCGTAAGCTCGCCGGTAATCTAAAGCAATCCAATACGCTGCTGATTTTCATTAACCAGATCCGTATGAAGATTGGTGTGATGTTTGGTAATCCTGAAACCACTACCGGTGGAAATGCCTTAAAATTCTATGCTTCTGTCCGTCTGGATATCCGTCGCATCGGTTCTATCAAAGATGGCGAGGAAGTCATTGGTAGCGAAACACGTGTCAAAGTTGTGAAGAACAAAGTTGCGGCGCCGTTTAAACAGGCTGAATTCCAGATTCTGTACGGAGAAGGCATCAATACTTACGGTGAACTGGTGGATTTGGGCGTTAAGTTCAAGCTCATTGAGAAAGCTGGTGCCTGGTATAGCTATAACGGTGACAAAATTGGGCAGGGTAAGTCGAATGCGTGCAATTTCCTGAAGGAAAATCCGGCTATTTCTACGGAAATTGACAAAAAACTGCGAGAGATGTTGTTGCACAAGGGGAATGAACCCGTGACGGTGGCGGTGGCAGCTACTGTAGGCGGCGATGCTGAATACGATGCCGAGATTGCTGGCGAAGACGCTAACGGTGATTTTTAAGCATTCACGCTATGTCCACAATATCCTCGCAGCCTATGACGAAGCTATTGCGTTATGCCATGAACATACTGGCGGTTCGGGATCATAGTGAATGGGAATTGCGCCGCAAAATTGCGGCGCAACTTCAAAATGATCTGGCGATAGAGTGCTGTGATGAGGATGCCGTACCGGCGCATGAAGGTTCGTATATCGAACAGGTTATTGATTACTGTAAACAGCATGCCTGGTTGGATGATAAAGCATTTGCCAGCCGTTATATTCGTTCCCGTATTCGAAAAGGTTATGGCTCGCAGCGAATTTGCGCTGAACTGACTCAAAAAGGGATTGATAAACACACTCAGCGAGATGTTTTACTGGCGAGTGATATCGATTGGTATCAGTTGGCAAAAGCATCAGCTACACGCAAGTTTGGCATCCCCCTTTCCTCAGACTGGAAAGAAAAAGTTAAGGTTCAACGTTATCTGCTTTACCGGGGGTTTACCTCTGACGAAATTCAATCGGTTTACATGAATTTTTCCGATTGAACGCATACGGGATTTTACTTCCCTCCTAAGAAAATTTATCTTATTCCCACTTTTTTGTTCGCGTTTGGCTAGGTCGCGTCAGCATGCCGCAATCGCCTTGCCCGCGACTGTTCTTTTAGCTTGATTTCAGGACAATTATGAGCAAGAGCACCGCTGAGATCCGTCAAGCGTTTCTCGACTTTTTTCAAAGCAAAGGACATCAGGTTGTTGCTAGCAGCTCTCTGGTGCCAAATAACGATCCGACATTGCTGTTTACCAACGCGGGGATGAACCAATTCAAGGATGTATTCCTCGGTCTGGATAAACGTAGCTATGTGCGAGCAACCACCGCCCAACGTTGTGTCCGTGCCGGCGGTAAGCATAACGATCTGGAGAATGTCGGTTATACCGCTCGCCACCATACGTTCTTTGAGATGCTGGGTAACTTCAGTTTCGGTGACTATTTCAAGCATGATGCCATTCTCAATGCATGGGAATTATTGACTGGGCCACAGTGGTTCAACCTGCCAAAAGAAAAATTGTGGGTTACGGTGTATGCCACCGACGACGAGGCCTATGATATTTGGGCCAATGTTGTTGGAATCCCTCAGGAGCGCATTATTCGCATCGGCGATAACAAAGGTGCTCCCTATGCCTCGGATAACTTCTGGCAGATGGGCGATACGGGGCCTTGTGGTCCTTGCTCGGAAATTTTTTACGATCATGGCGACCATATCTGGGGCGGACCGCCGGGAAGTCCCGAGGAAGATGGCGATCGCTATATCGAAATCTGGAATCTGGTTTTCATGCAGTTTAACCGGCAGGCGGATGGCACTATGCTGCCGCTGCCGAAGCCGTCAGTTGATACTGGAATGGGGCTGGAACGTGTTTCCGCCGTTCTTCAGCATGTCAACTCCAACTATGAAATCGATGTGTTTCGCACATTGATTGCCGAAGCAGCCAAAGTGGTTGGTACCCGCGATCTGAACAACAAATCGTTGCGGGTCATCGCCGATCATATCCGTTCCTGTGCTTTCCTGATCGCCGATGGCGTTATGCCGTCCAACGAAAACCGTGGCTATGTGCTGCGCCGTATTATTCGTCGCGCTATTCGTCATGGAAACATGTTGGGGGCGAAGGATACGTTTTTCTACAAGTTGGTTGCTCCCTTGATCGATGTCATGGGAAGTGCGGCCGATGAGCTTCGGACTCAGCAGACCGTTGTCGAGCTGGCGCTGAAAAGTGAAGAGGAACAGTTTGCCCGCACGCTTGAGCGTGGTTTGTCGCTGTTGGATGAAGAAATCAGAACTCTGCAAGGCGATACCCTGAGTGGGGAAGCTGCATTTCGACTGTATGATACCTATGGCTTCCCTCTGGATTTGACTGCGGATGTCTGCCGTGAGCGGGGATTGAAAGTCGATGAAACCGGCTTTGAGCGCGAAATGGAAGCCCAACGTCAGCGTGCACGCGAAGCCAGCGGTTTTGGTGCTGATTACAACAGTTTGATCCGTGTCGATAGTGCAACCACTTTCTGTGGCTATGATCATGCTGAACAACGTTCTCATGTTGTAGCGCTGTATCGGAAAGGTGAGCCTGTGCAGGAAATTTCTGCCGGTGATGAAGCCGTCGTCATTCTGGATGAAACGCCGTTCTATGGCGAGTCTGGCGGTCAGGTTGGCGATCAGGGCGTGTTGAAGGGTGTATCTGCATATTTTGTTGTTGATGATACCCAGAAATATGGGCGGGCTTTCGGACATGTCGGTAAGTTGACCCAGGGTTCTTTGCGCGTAAATGATGCTGTTGATGCCGTTGTAGATGACGTTCGCCGCGACCGTATTCGTTTGAATCACTCGGCTACCCACTTGTTGCATGCTGCTTTGCGTCAGGTTCTTGGAACACATGTCGCGCAGAAGGGCTCTCTGGTGAATGACCGTTATTTGCGATTCGATTTTTCTCATCCGGAAGCGATGAAGCCGGATGAAATCCGTCAGGTTGAAGATATTGTCAATGCTCAGGTACGACGCAACCTGCCGGTGGATACGGCGATTATGGCGATCGATGATGCAAGAGCTAAAGGGGCGATGGCGCTGTTTGGCGAAAAGTATGACGATCAGGTTCGTGTCCTGACCATGGGCGATTTTTCTATTGAACTGTGTGGTGGTATTCATGCTCGCCGCACTGGTGATATCGGTCTATTTCGCATTGTTTCAGAATCGGGGACGGCTGCGGGGATTCGCCGTATTGAAGCGGTAACTGGCGAGGGGGCTGTTGCCTCGTTGCACCATCAAAGCGATTTACTGCAAGATGTTACGCTGCTTGTTAAAGGCGACGCGAATAACCTTATTGAGAAGGTGCGTTCACTGCTTGAGCGTAATCGCGGGCTGGAAAAAGAGCTGCTGCAGTTGAAAGAACAGCAGGCTGCACAGGAAAGCTCTTCGCTTGCTGGCAAGGCAAAGGATATCAACGGCGTGAAGTTGCTGGTAACGCAATTGAGCAATGTTGAGCCCAAAATGCTGCGGACGATGGTTGATGATTTGAAGAATCAGCTAGGGTCAGCAGTGATCGTGCTATCAACGATTGTTGAAGGCAAAGTCAGTCTGATTGCCGGAGTGACTCAGGGGCTGACAGAGCGCGTTAAAGCGGGAGAGTTGGTCGGTTTTGTGGCTAATCAGGTTGGTGGTAAAGGTGGCGGACGTCCCGATCTGGCTCAGGCAGGCGGTAGTGATGCCGATGCATTACCCTCTGCGCTAGCTAGCGTTGAAGCGTGGGTCGCTGATAAGTTATAAATATTACAGAAGCGTTATCGCGGCAAAAACGCCATGACTCTGAGTGGTTTTGGCGTTTTTGTCTTGTGATAAAGGACGATCGCGAGTGGGACAGGTTGTGCGCTGTTTTCAGCGACGCTGAAAATGATGTATGAAGGATATATCCAGCTGTGATAACAAAGAGAGCAAGCTGTCTTATATCGACTAAACTTAACACCAGTAACAACTATGAGTGAGATGATGAGACATTTATTGTCATCTAGGTTTACGTTTTCCCGAACCATGATGGATAATGACGGGAAATCGGGGAGACCTGACTCTTTATAATCTTTCAAGGAGCAAAGAATGCTTATTTTAACTCGTCGAGTTGGCGAAACCCTCATGATCGGCGATGAGGTTACGGTTACCGTACTAGGAGTAAAGGGCAATCAGGTTCGTATTGGCGTCAATGCGCCGAAAGAAGTGTCTGTGCATCGTGAAGAGATTTATCAACGTATCCAGGCGGAAAAATCTCAGCCGACTTCTTATTGATTGACAAAGCGTCTCGCATTATCGAGGCGCTGTTGTTACCCATGTGTTTTTTGTTTTTTCTTAATTTTTCCCTTTTCCTATCATTTATGTCGCCTATAGCGATTTTTGTCATTTGCTGTATTAAAAGGCTACTTCGTTGGCGATAACGCGTTCTTTTTGTTGCTATTATGTTCGCATTGGGTGCGAAGTGCGCAAATGAATATGGTATCGGAAAAATTGTTTGACTTATAAGTTCGGGAAAGTATTATGTGCGCCACGCAGTACCGGTGAGCGCTAACAAAAGCAGATTGCCGGTAATGAATGGTGAGGTGGCCGAGAGGCTGAAGGCGCTCCCCTGCTAAGGGAGTATGCGGTCAAAAGCTGCATCGAGGGTTCGAATCCCTCCCTCACCGCCATTAAATATGCATCCGTAGCTCAGCTGGATAGAGTACTCGGCTACGAACCGAGCGGTCGGAGGTTCGAATCCTCCCGGATGCACCATTTAGTAGGTCGAGCTGGTTCTGGCCAGTGGCGTAAGAGAGTTTTTCAGTATGTCCTGAATGCATCCGTAGCTCAGCTGGATAGAGTACTCGGCTACGAACCGAGCGGTCGGAGGTTCGAATCCTCCCGGATGCACCATCGATACAATGCTGTTCCCTCTTCTCGTAATAATTAGTTGTAAATCTGTTATGCATCCGTAGCTCAGCTGGATAGAGTACTCGGCTACGAACCGAGCGGTCGGAGGTTCGAATCCTCCCGGATGCACCATCGCTTTTCCTTCCATGTGTTTTTTTAATCTCATTCTTTGCCTGACTGTTGCGATTAATATTTCTATGCCAATTCATGGCTAATTATTTATATTGACAATATTTGCATTTTTTATGTGGTTATTGAATCGGCGACAATGTCTGTTCTTTACGCTAAAGTACCCCCCTGATTTCGGTGAGTGTGGGGTTATAATGTACGAGCATTATCAAGGGCTTATTTTCGACATGGATGGCACTCTGCTTGACACGGAACCCACACATAGCTTGGCCTGGCAGCACGCATTGGCGAAATATGGCATGCATTACGACAGTCTCTCCATGACAGCGTTGAATGGCGCTCCCACATGGCAGATTGCAGAAGCGATTATCCGCCGGCATCGTTCTGATTTAGATCCTCACATTTTAGCTGCGGAAAAAGCGGATATTGCCGAGGTAATGCTGCTGGATACCGTAAAACCTTTGCCTTTGGTCGATGTTGTCAAAACATTTTATGGGCGTCGGCCAATGTCAGTGGGAACTGGAAGTACCCATGCACTGGCTGAGCGTTTATTGCGCCATCTGGGGTTAAGGAATTATTTTGTCGCAGTGGTTGGCGCTGATGATGTGCAATATCATAAGCCTTTTCCCGATACATTCTTACGTTGCGCTTCTTTGATGCAAGTCCCTCCCGAGCATTGCCTTGTTTTTGAGGATGCGGATTTCGGCATTCAGGCCGCCGGACGTGCCGGCATGGATGTTATTGACGTAAGAACATTATGAACGAACTTTGGGCGGTAATGTCTTTGTTCGGGAGTAGCTTCCTGAGCGCTACGCTCTTGCCCGGCAGTTCAGAAATAGTGTTGGTAAGTTTGCTATTGGCGAGTAAGGCCAACCCTCTTTTGCTTATCGCTGTAGCGACAGTCGGGAATACACTAGGAGGCGCCACTAATCTTATTGTTGGACGATGGCTTCCTGAACCAGCACGTCAAAAAGGCACGACAACGGCACAACGCTGGTTACATCAGTATGGTACTGTCGCTCTGCTATTCAGCTGGGTTCCGGTGGTTGGTGATGTACTTTGTGTTATGGCCGGATGGCTGAGGTTGTCCTGGCGTAGCGCCGTTATGTGGATTTTTATTGGTAAAGCCTTGCGCTATCTGGTGCTGGCTGGTGTGACTGTGCAGGGAATGGCATGGTGGTCATCGTGAGTTGCATTTGCTCTGTGCGGCCCCATATGTGTTTCTTGCACGTAACATTATTAATCTTGAGCGGGAGGTCGATTTGATCCCGGACGTATCAGAAACGCTAAGCTGGCTGGAAAAAAATCCGCAGTCTATCAAAGGGATTCAGCGTGGTATTGAGCGTGAAACATTGCGTGTTATGCCTAATGGGCACCTGGCAAAAACACGGCATCCTGAAAAACTAGGGGCGGCACTGACGCATCCCTGGATTACGACTGATTTTGCTGAGGCACTTCTGGAGTTTATTACTCCGGTAGATAAGGATGTCGATCACCTGCTGGCATTTTTGCGCGATATACATCGGCACGTCGCCCGCAATTTGGGGGATGAGTCCATGTGGCCGTTAAGCATGCCTTGTTTTATTGCTGCAGAGGACGATATTGAACTGGCTCAGTATGGTTCTTCCAATCTTGGCCGGTTCAAAACCTTATACCGTGAAGGACTCAAAAACCGTTATGGCGCATTGATGCAGACCATCTCGGGTGTTCACTACAATTTTTCTCTTCCTTTGGCATTTTGGCAGGCGAGAACTGGGATCAGTGATGCGGCGAGCGGTAAGCGTGAGATATCCGCCGGATATTTTCAGTTGATACGCAACTATTATCGCTTTGGTTGGGTCATTCCTTATCTGTTCGGCGCATCGCCTGCCATTTGCTCTTCTTTCCTGGCTGGCCGGGAAACCAATATTCCTTTTGAGCGTACAAAAACCGGCATGTGTTATTTGCCGTATGCAACCTCTTTGCGCCTGAGTGATTTGGGGTATACCAATAAATCGCAGAGTAACCTCGGCATTACTTTCAACGATCTGGAAACTTATGTAGCGGCATTGAAGAAGGCGATCAGAACGCCTTCACAAGAGTATGCCCACAGTGGTTTAAAGAAAAATGGTCGGTATTTGCAATTGAATACCAACGTATTGCAGATCGAGAATGAGCTTTATGCGCCGATCCGGCCTAAGCGTATCACCGCTGCAGGCGAGTCTCCGTCGGATGCATTGTTGAGAGGGGGCATTGAATATATTGAAGTTCGCTCTCTGGATATCAATCCGTTCTCGCCTACAGGTGTCAGTGCTGATCAAGTTCGCTTTCTTGACTTATTTTTGATCTGGTGCGCGTTAGTTGAAGCACCGGAAATGAGTGAGAGTGAATTGCTGTGTACACGAAAAAACTGGAACCGAGTCATTCTGGAGGGGAGAAAGCCGGGACAAACTATCGGTATGGGTTGCGAGACAAGCCGTCGTCCGATAGCCGATGTTGGACGGGCACTGTTTAATGATCTGCGTCGTGTTGCAGAATTGTTAGATCAGGAGCATGCTGTTCCTCATTATCAGCAAGTCTGTGATCGGCTTGCCGAGGCATTTGATGATCCGGAAAAAACATTTTCGGCACGTATATTGGCGATGATGCTAGAGGGCGGTTGCGGTAATGTCGGTCTCGAATTGGCAAAAAACTACCGAGAGCAATTAGTGAATGAGCCGCTGGAGATTCTTTCCGAGCCGCAATTGCATGCGGAAAGCGAGCGTTCCTGGCAGCACCAGTGGCAGTTAGAAGCTGAAGATACACAGGATTTTGATGATTATCTGGCTTCTCATGCCTGAGTAGCCAAAGAAAAGGCCACCCGATTGGGTGGCCAAAAAAACATCTCTGATATAGGGATGATGATAATAAATGCGCGTCTTTCACTAGGTAAGACTTGTATTGATAAGAAAAGTTTCTTTAAATCGTGAAATAAATTTTTTGAGGAGGTGACGTTATGCCGTTGCTAGATAGCTTTACCGTGGATCATACTCGTATGACTGCCCCTGCTGTCCGGGTTGCGAAAACGATGACAACGCCTCATGGCGACACGATTACGGTATTTGACCTGCGTTTTTGTCGTCCAAATCAGGAAATTATGCCTGAGCGTGGTATTCATACATTGGAACACCTGTTTGCAGGGTTCATGCGTGACCATCTGAATGAGGATGGCGTCGAGATTATCGATATTTCTCCGATGGGGTGTCGTACCGGCTTTTATATGAGCCTGATTGGTACGCCGGAGGAGGCGCGGGTCGCTGATGCCTGGAAGGGCGCAATGTCTGATGTGCTCCGTGTTACCGAGCAGAAAAAAATCCCTGAGCTGAATGAATATCAATGTGGTACTTATGAGATGCATTCGCTCGCAGAGGCGCATGACATTGCGCGCCACATTCTTGAGCAGGGCGTGTCCGTCAATAAAAATGACGAATTGGCTTTGCCGAAAGAGACGTTGCGCGAATTACATCTTTGAGTGGCGAGATCGTGAATTAATAAAAAAGAGAGCTAAGGCTAATGCCGATCGTTTAAGGATCGGTTGACCGATCCGGTGGCTGATGTAAAAAGGGTTCATGTCTTCACATGAACCCTTTTTAATGGAACTTTCACAGGCCCTCGGCATTATCAATCTTACCGCTCCCGATGAAGTTCAGAGTCTTGCCGACCTCCTTTCCCCCGACCTTATTCAGCAGGCCTTTACCCTCACGGATACCGTGACGCTACGTAAGCGTAAGCTTCCCTCGATCCATGGTCTGGCTGGTT
>NZ_CM001857.1:1130303-1166431 GCF_000400505.1 Musicola paradisiaca NCPPB 2511
CAACAACAAGCCTGTGTCCCATATCGTCAATCTGATGGACATCGCTGACCGGACTGGCAGACCTTTTACCGCACCCAGCTCCGTCATTGCCCGCCGCAAAACGCTGGGTGAGGATGCCATTAGAGTTCTGTTCGAACTGACACAACAGCACTGGCATGAAGAATCCCGGCATCCGCTCTGGAACGGGCTGACGCTGAACGCCGTTGATGGCGTGGTCTGGCGAACGCCCGACACACCGGAAAATGCCGCGGCCTTCGCGAAAGCGGAAAATCAGTACGGTGAAAAAGGTTTCCCGCAGGTCCGCATGGTGTGTCTGATGGAACTGAGCAGTCACCTGCTGCGCGCCAGCGTGATGGGCCGGTATGACGTTAATGAGATGCGGCTGGCGGCAGGACTGGCAAAGCAGGCACCGGATAATAGCGTGACGTTGTTCGACAGGGGCTTCTGGTCAACAGGCCTGCTGCATGACTGGCACAGGGCAGGTGAGAACCGCCACGGGTTGTTGCCGCTGAAAAAGGGCACGCAGTATGAGGTGATACGCAGACTGGGCAGGCAGGATGAACTGATAACGCTGAAGACCTCGCCACAGGCAAGAAAACAGTGGGAAGGTCTGCCGGATGAGCTCACTGTCCGGTTAATCAGCAGGAAGGTTAACGGTGTGGAACGTCAGGTTGTCACATCGATGACGGACGCGGTGCGTTACCCGGCGGCAGACATAGCAGAACTCTACAAACACCGGTGGGAAATCGAACTGGGGTATCGTGAGGCGAAGCAGTTCCTGTGCGGCAACCGCTGGACGCTGAGAAGTAAATTACCGGAGATGGTGAGACAGGAGCTGTGGGGGATACTGCTGACATACAACCTGGTGCGGTATCAGATGGTGAAAATGGCGTTCAGCCTGAAAGGAGATTATCTGCCGTATCAGCTGAGCTTCAGTGGTTCGGTGGCAGAAATCATGCGGCTGTTAATCGGGCTGCCATGATCCTCACCGGGGGCAGTGCCGGGACACCTGAAGCACTTCTACAGCAATGCCGCGATGCTGAAACTGCCGCCGAGACGGGAGCGGGAGTATGAAAGAGAAGTGAGGCAAAAAAAGCCCAAATACCCTTTTAAAAACAATGCCAGTCACCTTAAGTGACTGGCATTACCCGTTGGGTATTTTTTTATGCCTGGATGACGTGAGATTACAGGGGGTGATGTCGCATCACGCCTTCCTGCGCGCTGGATGCTACAAGAATCCCATCGCGCGTATAAAAATGCCCGCGCACAAATCCTCTGGAGCCTGAGGCTGAAGGACTTTCGACAGCATAAAGCAACCAGTCGTCCAGCCTGAACGGGCGATGGAACCACATCGTATGATCAATAGTGGCAACCTGCATTCCTCGTTCAAGGAAACCGAGACCATGGGGTTGTAACGCGGTGAGCAGGAAATTGCAGTCGGAGGTATATCCCAATAGATACTGGTGGGTTCGTTCATCATCTGGCATATCGCCGTTGGCCCGGCACCAAACATAGCGTACAGGTTCATCCACTTCGCCTTTTAATGGGTTGTGGAATTTTACCGGCCGCATTTCGATAGGCCGTTCGCGGGTAAAGGCATCTTTTAACGGAGCTGGAATGAGATGTTCCATGCTATGGGCGATTTCCCGCTCGGATTTCAATACTTCAGGCGGCGGGACTTGCGGCATGGTGTTCTGATGCTCAAATCCTGTCTCACGACTTTGGAATGAGGCGGTCATGTAGAAAATAGAGCGCCCATTCTGGATAGCACTAATTCGCCTGGCGCTGAAGCTATTGCCATCCCTCAAAATTTCGACGTCATAAATAATGGGCTTCTGACTGTCACCCGGCAGCAGGAAGTAACAATGGAACGAATGTACAAAACGTTCGGCGGATACGGTCTGTTTGGCTGCTGAGAGCGCTTGTCCTACGACTTGCCCGCCAAATACCTGGCGAAGACCCAGATCCTGGCTTCGGCCCCGGAACAAGCCTTCCTCAAGTTTTTCCAGGTTCAGAAGATCGAGAAGATGTTGTAATGCCAGACTCATGTTTTAAACCTGCAGCAGTTAGTGGTTTATCGTGATGGTATCGTCTTTATGGCGTAAACGTTGGCGAGTTTAGGTTATTTATTTCCACGGGGGAGTTGCATCACATATCAGTGCATTATCAGAATATTGCACCATGATTCCTGTATCTTATGAATCATACTGCATACCTTGATGCGGCTTTTCGGCCGACCGCCTGACAGAATAACTAAAGGAGACTTACCGTATGAGATTATGGCATATCTTTGGTGGTATTACGGTATCGATCGCGTTAGCCGGATGTACAAATCTGGAGAATTTTGGTTCAGCACTAAGAACTGATGCACCAGTGACGAGTATTGTTGGCACGCGAACGTCTATCGCAACGCCTGCGGTCAGCGGTACGGTGAATCTTCGTCAGAATATTGCTCTGCCGCCTAATGCCGTGTTGACCGTAACCGTATCCGATGCTTCTGCATCTGACGCCGCAGCGAAGGTGATTACTCAACATGTTGTTCGAACTAATGGGCAACAGGCACCTTTCCGCTTTGTTCTACCCTACAATGCGCTGGATGTGAGACCTGGCGCCAGGATATTGCTGAGTGCCGCCATTGCCATCAATAATCGAGTGGTATTGATTACTGAAAACCTTATCCCCGTCATCAGTAATGGTGTGAATAATGCTGATTTGATGCTGGTGCCGGTTGCTTCAGCTGCGGCCTCTGCTCAGTCGTCCGGGATGCTGCATTCGACGCAGCCAGCGCCTGTAATTGAAGGGCGTTCACCCGCTTCTGGCGGTTTGTTCTCGCAGTAATTCCCTCCTGCTTCTCGTTGGCGGTTCTTGTGTTTATCACTCGCATCACTCGCATCGCCAACGAAATCTTTCCAAATCAATTTTACCTGCTGCGTCCAGAATGATGCCTTCGGCAAGCAATGCACATTTTTGGCGTTGGTAATCGTCTCCCTGGAGTGATAGCTCTCCATACCGGTTTATCACTCGATGCCAGGGAATACGCGACCCTTCGGGCAGACTTTTTAATATGCCGCCAACCTGGCGTGATGCTCGTGGGGAGCCCGCCATACGGGCAATATCGCCATAGGTAGCAACAGAGCCATAGGGGATAGCCGCCACGGTATGGATGACTCGTTGTCGAAAACTATATTCGCTGACTGTCATAAGTGTTATTTGGCATCGAAAGCGGGTTGAACAGTATAAAGTGGTTATTGTTCACAGTGACAGCCACATTGATTCGGGATTATAAAAATGGGTAAGAAAACAGCGGTCGGACGTGGGTAACTTGCATTTGTATGGGGCATCACCGATAATGCCCGCCACTCCGCGCAAGTGGAGCCTTCAATGGAGGCCCTGTCGGTTCTCCCGCAACACTAGCTCGTGAACCCGGTCAGGTCCGGAAGGAAGCAGCCGCAGCGAGTGATGTGTGTGCCGGGATGTAGCTGGCAGGGTCTCCACCACTTCCGTATCTCATTTTCTCCATTTCTAACGCGCACGTTCGGATATCCGATAAATCGAGCATTATCCCCTGTATCAAACATGATATTACGTCACAATCGCTGAAAGACTCATCAGATAGAATCGACTATAAAAATTAATGTTGTGACAGTAGGTAATAGTTAAGAAATTTTGATGTTCTGAGAGTGATAAACTTTCATAAAAAGGCTGCGTCATCCACTATGAAAGTAAAATCAAATAAGAAAGATACACTTGGTTACAATGGGAGATGGGTTCTTTTCATATCTATAAAAAACAAAGGCCGACAAACGTATCGGCTCAGTGTCGTGAAATAGAATCGATCAACGCACGTATTTCCATACGGAAGTCGGTACTTTATCGTACAGCTTATTCATGGTGAGTTCAGCCAGACGATGGTCTGCCGCAGAGTAGAACATTTCCAGCTCATCGTTAGAAAGTTCATACTTATTCTTCTCTATAACACGCTCTAGCGTATCAATAGTGGTGCATTTACGCAGACGCATCAAATAATCGATTTTTTTCATAGTGACCTTGATAATTTTCCTGGATTAAAATTATAAAACAAATTATTACTTAAGTTCTTACTACCGTACAGATGCTCTTTTCTGAGAACAATCCGAATAATTCGGACTTTGATTTTTGCCATCTGCTCAACTCTGCATCATTGATACCGTAGTTGCTGAAGAGAATATAGGTATCGTCCAGATACTTTTCAACCCGCTCACACAACTCCTCTTCATTCGGGTATTTTATCTTGTAGGTAACAATAAATGCCGCTATATGCTCAATAAGCTCATTGAGCTGAAGATTTATCGCCGAGGTAGGGTCGTTGACCCAACCATGGCTGCTGTCGCCCAGATTGGCAATGCTCTCATCACGCAGATTTTCACACAAGAATCTGAGCTGGGCAATATCATAATTTCTGGGTGTGTACTCATCCATATCTATCCCTCCGTTAAACTATCGTTCAATATTGTTTAGGGTTGTCGCCAGTCAAACAGATAGAAAGTTAATGTGAAGAAGATAGAATGCCCCCGCGGTATTCTTTATTACTTGCTCTAAAGACTTCTCTGGGTGGCCTGGTGAATGTTAAAGAATGACTTAACGTCACTGTCAAAATCATCCTGCCTTAACTATAGCAGAAAATTTAACTGATGCTGCACCGACGGGTTAAAATGATCTCTATCAATACTGTATTACCAGGATGATTATGGTACTGATTGTATTTATCGACCATGGCTACAATAATGTTTAATTTTTTTACGAATGTACCGGGTTTATGTTCATTTCATTAAATTTAAAATCTTTGGTAAGTAATCATAATTTACTCTGTTTTTTTGTTTTTTGAGATGCTTATATTAGGATGATGAATAAGAGAGCAAGGCTAACTCACTGATTATTATATGATAACAGTTATGGCTACGTTTGTTGGGGCTCGGTGATGAGGGCGGGGTTTGTTTTTACGCCATGATGTGAACATATAAGCCTACAATTACATCCAGTATTGCTGTCACATCGCTGACAACGAATCGTCCCTGCATTGATAATGATGTGGGATATAATAAGCGGAAATTTGATGTATCCCGATAGATATATAGCATCCTCTGATACTGGGTTGAGTTGTTGATGACAGCAGAGGTGCCGGTTATTACTTCCTTCATGTATTGATATTATTTCCTTTTTTATGCACTCGTATGACTCGGTGTTGTTGGTGAGGAGTTTGCTGCACTCACAGTGAAGAATAGGTATTTCTTGTTTCTGTATTTTATTGATAGATGATTCAACGCTGCCAATCAGCAAAAATTAAAAAGGCCGCATACGCGGCCTTTGATTAATTCCATGGAAAATCAATGAGTTTCCGTTGAATTATCAGACGTGTGAGCGGTGTCTTTTTTCTGGCTAAAACGTTGGCGAACAACGACAAAGAATACCGGGACGAAATAAATCGCCAGTACCGTTGCCGTAATCATCCCGCCCATTACGCCAGTACCTACTGCGTTCTGAGCACCGGAGCCAGCGCCCGTGCTGATGACCAGCGGCACTACGCCCAGGATGAACGCCAGTGATGTCATCAAAATAGGGCGAAGACGCATGCGTATTGCTTCAAGCGTCGCCTCTATCAGGCCCTTGTTCTCTTTCTCCATCAAATCCTTGGCGAATTCGACGATCAGAATGGCGTTCTTGGCCGACAGACCGATAGTGGTTAACAGCCCCACTTTGAAGTACACGTCGTTTTCAAGACCGCGCAGGCTAGCTGCCATTACCGCCCCGAAGATCCCTAATGGAACCACCAGCATGACAGAGAAGGGGATAGACCAACTTTCATACAGCGCAGCAAGACACAAGAAGACCACTATCGCAGAGATAATGATTAAGGCTGGAGCCTGGTTGCCCGCCAGCCGCTCCTGGAAGGACATCCCCGTCCAGTCAAAACCGACTCCCGGCGGTAATTGGGTTGCCAGTGATTCCATCAATGCCATGGCTTCGCCGGTACTTTTCCCTGCTGCTGCTTCCCCTACCAACTCCACAGAAGGTAAGCCGTTATAGCGCTCCAGACGTGGAGAGCCATATTCCCAGTGTGCGGAGGCAAAGGCGGAAAATGGCACCATCTGGCCGGAGGTTCCGCGAACGTACCATTTCTGGATATCGTTCGGCAGCATACGGAATGGCGCATCAGCTTGTACGTAAACCCTCTTCACACGGCCCCGGTCAATGAAGTCATTGACGTAACTGCCCCCCAACGCGGTAGAAAGCGTCGAGTTGATTGTGGAGATAGACACCCCCAATGCTTCGGCTTTTTCCTGATCGATATCCAGACGGTACTGAGGCGTATCTTCCATCCCATTGGGACGTACACGAACCAACGTATCCGGATGTTGAGCAATCATTCCCAATAGTTGGTTACGGGCAGCCATCAGTTTATCGTGGCCGAGGTTGTTTTTGTCGATCAGCTCAAAGTCGAACCCGCTAGCGGTACCTAGTTCGATAATTGCAGGGATGTTGAAGGGGATAACCAGCGCTTCCTTGATTTGTGAGAAGTTGCCGAATGCACGACCGATAATGGCATCGACCTTGTTCGCAGCACCTTTCCGTTCATCCCAATCATTCAGGCTGGCGAATGCGATCCCCATGTTTTGCCCGCGACCGGCAAACCCGAAACCATTAACTGTAAAGACCGATTTCACATTCTCTTTTTCATGAGTCAGGTAGTAATCGTTTACCTGATCAAGAACTTTTTGAGTGCTTTCCTGTGTCGAACCTACCGGTAATTGCACCATAGTCAGCAAGACACCCTGATCTTCCTGCGGCAGGAAGGAACTTGGCAGACGCATAAACATCACTGCCAGCCCGGCTACGATGAACAGATAAACCACGACATAACGTCCGGTTGCTCGCAGGATATTGGCGACGCTATTGGTGTAATGATGAGTGCTTTTGTCAAACAGTCGGTTGAACCAGCCAAAAAAGCCTTTCTTCTCGGCGTGATGATCAATAGGTTTGAGAATAGTTGCACAGAGCGCCGGCGTCAGAATCAACGCGACCAGTACCGACAGAACCATGGACGATACGATGGTTACGGAGAACTGACGATAAATCGCACCGGTAGAACCGCCGGAAAATGCCATCGGAACGAACACGGCCGAAAGCACCAACGCGATACCGACTAGCGCTCCCTGGATTTGCCCCATGGATTTGCGGGTGGCTTCTTTGGGAGACAATTTCTCCTCAGCCATCACGCGCTCCACGTTTTCCACGACCACGATGGCATCATCCACCAACAGACCGATGGCGAGCACCATGGCGAACATGGTCAGGGTATTTATCGAGTAGCCAAATACGGAGAGGATGGCGAATGTACCGAGCAGAACCACTGGAACCGCGATGGTAGGAATCAGTGTGGCGCGGAAGTTTTGCAGGAACAGGTACATCACCACAAACACCAGCACGATAGCTTCGAGCAACGTTTTCAACACTTCATAAATAGAAATTTTTACGAATGGTGTGGTGTCATAAGGGTAAACGACCTTCATCCCTTCAGGGAAATTCTGTTCCAGCTTGGCGATTTCCGCTTTTACAGCTGCCGCTGTATCCAGAGCGTTGGCGCCGGTTGCCAGTCTAATCCCCAGGCCAGCGGCCGGTTGGCCGTTAAATCGAGCGACGACGCTGTAACTTTCACCGCCCAACTCAATACGAGCGACATTCTTGAGCCGAACTTGCGAGCCGTCCTGATTGACCTTCAACAAAATATTACCGAACTGTTCGGGCGAATTGAGGCGGGTCTGGGCAATGATGGACGCATTCATTTTCTGGCCCGGAACCGGCGGTGTTCCCCCTAACTGACCAGCGGCGATCTGGTTGTTCTGCACCGTGATAGCGGTAACGACATCAGCAGTGGTCAACTGATAGTTATTGAGTTTATCCGGATCCAACCATACGCGCATCGCGTACTGGGCACCAAATAGCTGAGTATCGCCAACGCCTAATACGCGGCTAATCGGATCTTTAATGTTGGAGCCGACATAGTCCGCAATATCTTGCTGGGTCATGTTTTTGTCATTACTGATAAAACCTAACACCATCAGGAAGCTACTGCTGGACTTCTGTACGCTGATACCTTGTTGCTGAACCTCCTGCGGCAGCAGCGGCATGGCGAGCTGCAGTTTGTTCTGCACCTGAACCTGAGCGATATCAGGGTTTGCCTTGGAATCGAACGTCACGGTGATCTGAACAGAACCGGATGAGTCGCTGTTGGACGACATATACAGCATGTTGTCCAGACCGCTCATGTTTTGTTCGATAACCTGCGTTACTGTATCTTGCAAGGTTTTTGCATCCGCACCGGGATAGGTTGCGGTAATCTGTATCGCTGGTGGTGCGATGGTCGGGTATTGTGCGATTGGCAATTTGAGAATTGCCAATGTCCCCGTCAGCATCACCATGATGGCGATTACCCATGCAAAAATGGGGCGATCAATAAAAAACTTGGCCATTGATTAGCGGCTCCTGTTAAGACTTGGCGGGTTGCTGCTGGGATGCCTGCCCGTTCCCAGAGGTGACTTCCTGGGCTTTTACCTGTGCGCCGGGTCGAATTTTCTGCAGACCGGTCACAATGACCTTATCGCCAGCTTTTACGCCAGACGTTACCAGCCACTTGTCGCCAATCGCCTGGGTGGTGACAACCGGGCGAATTTCAACTTTGTCGCCTTCTCCTACAACCATCACGGTCGCGTCGCCGCGTGGGGTTCTATTAACGCCTTGTTGCGGAACCAGAAGGGCATTGTTATCTACCCCGGCATCCAATTGTGCTCGAACGAACATGCCCGGCATCAGCAAATGTTCCGGGTTAGGGAAAATTGCACGCAACGTAATGGAGCCTGTCGTTTCATCTACCGTGACATCCGAGAATTGCAGCGTACCTTGCTGGCCGAACTGCATACCGTTATCCAGGAGTAGACGCACATTGGCTTTCCCGTTGCTTTGCTGCAGTTTGCCGCTCTCCAGCTCTTTTTTCAGTTTCAGAAAATCATTGGTGGATTGGGTGACATCCACATAAATGGGATCTAACTGCTGAATGGTGGTCAGCGCTGCACTTTGGGCATTGGAAACCAACGCGCCTTCGGTCACTGTCGATTTGCCGATGCGGCCGGAAATCGGCGCCGTTACACGGGTATAGGCCAGATTAATACGGGCAGTATCCAGCGATGCCTTGGCTGATTCGACGGACGCATCCGCCTGGCGTGCTGTGGCGACGGCCTGATCGTAATCTTGCTTACTGACGTAATTGGTGCCAACCAACGGTTTGTAGCGGTTGACGGTAAGACGTGCGATTTCTGCGCTGGCTTCGGATTGTGCCAAAGCGGCTTTGGCACTGTTGTATTGTGCCTGATACGTTGCGGGATCGATCTGATACAGTGATGAGCCAGCCTGAACGTCACTGCCTTCGATGAAGTTTCGTTTCAGGATGATACCGTTGACTTGAGGGCGAACCTCAGCAATACGGTAAGCGCTTGTTCGTCCTGGGAGGTCTGTAATAATAGTAAGCGGTTGCGTTTTTAATGTGACAACGCCGACTTCAGGCAACCCACCGCCTGGATGAGCGCCTTGTTGCGCACCATTATCACATCCCGTGAGCACCAGGCCGCCAGAAAGCATCAGCATTGCCGCCAGAGGCGTAAGCCTTCTGTTTTTATTCATAGATAAACCCCAAGTGTCCGATGTTTAATTGACCAATGGATCACAAGCCTTAAAACCCATTGCTGCGATAATTTTGTTCTCATGCTATGTTACATACATTCGTGAATGTATGTAAGTCACTCTACTCTTTCAAAACAACACCATGGCACGAAAAACCAAACAGCAGGCGCAGGAAACCCGACACCAGATTATGGACGCTGCTTTACGTCTTTTTTCTGAAAACGGGGTTTCCTCTACATCATTGTCTGATATTGCAACGGCAGCCGGAGTGACTCGTGGTGCTATTTACTGGCACTTCAAAAACAAAGCCGAACTTTTTGATGAGATTTGGGCAAGAACCGAATCAAAGATTGCTGTTTTTGAAGCAGAGTATCAGTCAAAATTTCCTGATGATCCACTGCATGTATTACGAGAGTTACTGATTTACATTCTGGAATTGTCCAAGTTGGATGACGAATGGCGTTCCATGATGGAAATCATTTTTCATAAGTGCGAGTTTGTTGGGGAGATGCTGCCGATACTCAATGGCCGCAGGGAACTTTATCGTGACTGCTATGGCAAAATCGAAGCGTCTTTGCAGCGATGTCGAGGGCCGGGAATGTTGCCGGAGAATCTCGATGTGCGTCGTGCTGCGATCGTGCTGCATGCTTATGTCACTGGCATAATGGAAAACTGGCTGTTTAAGCCCAATCTGTTTGATTTAAAAGACGAAACACCATTTTTGGTCGATGGTGTTATTTATATGTTGCAGCATTGTCCGTCGATGCGTTTGCCTGACTGATCTTACTCTTCCTGATTATCACCTGTGTTTGCCCCAATATGACGGTTTGGGATTTATCTCAAATCGCGCGCGCCGTTCCGTAGGGCGCTTTCTCGCCGGCGCTCACGTAGGCCTGGTGCCGTCGCTGAGTAGTAAAACCAGGCGAAGGGGAGTGAACATCATGTTAAAAATGAGGCGATGTCCTGGGGATGATTCGCATACCTCGCTATGATCATCCGTGTTAAACTGCGCCATCTTCGTTAATCTGATGATGAATTATGAGTCGCCGGTCAGCTGTTTATCCTTTTTTACCTTTCTTCCCCACTTTTCGTTTGCCTGTTGATGTATTGCATCGTGTTCTGCTGTTGTTTATCGTCGCGCTGAGCCTGACATGTCCCATGGCGACATCTTTCGCCGCGGCCGGCGACGTACCGACTCGGGCGGACATTCAGGGCCGTCTGGATACGTTGAACAAACAAAAGAATCCTACCTCCGCCGATAAGCTGACCCAGCAGGATTTATCCCAGACGCTGGATTTGCTGGACGCTATCGATCGGGTTAAACAGGAAACCAACCAGCTTCGCCAACAGGCGGCACAGGCGCCGGCAAAGCTTAAGCAAGTTAATGAGGATCTGGTGTCGATGACGGGGGCCGCGCCGACGTCATCGCAGTCGCTGGATTCGCTGCCGCTCAAACAACTGGAAGCCCGACTGAACTCCACACTGGACGATCTGCAGTCCGCGCAGGAAAACCTGTCGACATACAACAGCCAGCTTATTTCCCTGCAAACCCAGCCGGAAAGAGTACAAAGCGCGTTGTATGCCGCGTCCCAACGCAGCCAACAGATTCGTAATCAACTCAATGGGATCGAACCCAACCGGGAGCCTTTGCGTCCTAGCCAGCAGACATTGCTGCAGACGGAGCAGGTGCTGGTCGGTTTGCAAATGGAGCAACAGCGTAAAAGCCTGGAAGTGAATACGACGCTGCAGGATCTGTTGCAGAAGCAGCGGGACTATACCGCAGCGCAGATCAGCCAGTTGGAACATATGGTGCAGACGCTGCAAGGCGTCATCAATAACAAACGTCTGACCCTGTCGGAAAAAACCGCCAAGGAAGCGCAGAACTCTGATGAATTGCAGCGGATCCAGGAAAACCCGCTGGTCAAAGCGGAAATGGATGTGAACCATCAGCTCAGCCAACGCCTGATTAAGGCGACGGAAGCCGGGAATACGTTGGTGCAGGAAAGTATTCAGGTGAAAAATTGGCTGGATCGTGCGACGCAGTCGGAGCGCAATCTGAAAGAGCAAATTACGGTGTTGAAAGGCAGTTTGCTGCTGTCGCGTATTTTGTATCAGCAGCAACAAAATCTGCCGTCGGCCGATTTGCTCAGCGACATGAGTGAGCAGATAGCCGATTTACGCCTTGAGCAGTTCACTATCAATGAGCAGCGGGATTTGTTGTTCCGGGGGGATGAATATATCCAGCAACTATTGGCCCGCAATAGTAATGTGCAGGTTAATGAAGAAGTCACCGATGCGTTGACGCAGATTCTGGATATGCGCCGCGAGTTGTTGGATCAGCTGAATAAACAGCTTGGTAATCAGTTGATGTTGGCGATCAATCTGCAAATTAGCCGTCAACAGTTGATGAGCGTTAATACGTCATTACAGCGAACGCTGACGCAACAGATTTTTTGGGTGAGCAGCAATAAACCGATGGACTGGAGCTGGCTGAAAGACTGGCCATCGGCCGCGAAGCAACAGTTCAAGACGTTTCACCTCAGCATCAAGGCGGAGCAACTGTGGCAAGGGCTGGTGTCTTCCTTAGTGTTCATCATCCCTGCGCTGCTGGTCGTCGGGGGGCTTTACTGGCGACGAAAAACAATTGATGGGTATATGGCGAAACTGGCCGGCGACGTCGGGCAGCTTAAGCGCGACAGCCAGTTACACACGCCGCAGACCATCCTGCTGGTGATGCTGCGTACATTGCCGGGCGCGTTGGTGATCCTGTGTCTGGGCATTTGGCTGCAGTGCACCGACAGTCAAATCAGCAGCTTTGCCTGGCAACTGAGCCAGAATCTGGCGTTGTTCTGGTTGGTATTTGGTCTGGCATGGTTCAGCCTGAGCCCTGGCGGATTGTATGAACGTCATTTCGATGTTCCCATTTCCCGTTGTTCTCATTACCGCCGTCAGACGCTGCGCCTGGGGGGCGCGTTGTTGCCGCTGATGTTCTGGGCCGTGTTGGGGGATAAAGCGCCGCAGTATCTGGTCGGAGATGTCATCGGCCAGACTGTCGTGGCGTGTAATCTGCTGTTGCTGACGATTCTGGTGTTCCCGATATGCCGTGATAGCTGGCGCGCTAAAGATCACCATACGGCTCGGTTGATGGTGGTGACGGTGCTGGCAGCCATGCCGCTGTTTCTGATCGGATTGATGCTCAGTGGGTACTTTTATACGACGCTGCGCCTGTCCAGTCGTTGGACCAACAGCCTTTACCTGCTGATTGTCTGGAATATCGTGTATTTGACGACGTTCCGCGGGTTAAGCGTCGCGGCCCGGCGTTTGGCTTACCGCCGCGCTATCGCTCGACGCCAGAATATGGTGAAAGAGGGGGCGGAAGGCAGCGAGCCGGTGCCGGACGCGCCGATGGCGTTGGAGGAAATCAGCCAACAGTCGTTACGACTGGCGACGCTGGCTCTGTTGCTGATTTTTTCGGGCGCACTTTATTGGATCTGGGCCGATCTGGTCACGGTATTCTCTTATCTCGACAGCGTTACGCTGTGGCATTACACCGTAGCGGGTGCCAATGGCACCGTGCTGCAGCCTGTAACGCTGAACAATGTGCTGGTGGCGCTGGTGATTGGCGTGGTTGCCTATATCATGACCCGCAACCTGCCTGGTTTGCTTGAAGTATTGGTACTCTCGCGGCTGCAATTGCGGCAGGGAACCTCATACGCCATCACGACGATTCTGACCTACTTGATTACCGCGGTGGGCGCCGTGTCGTCCCTCAGTTCGCTCGGTGTTTCGTGGGATAAACTGCAATGGTTGGTCGCCGCGTTGTCCGTGGGGTTAGGCTTCGGTTTGCAGGAGATTTTCGCCAACTTTGTTTCCGGCCTGATTATTCTGTTCGAAAGACCGGTGCGTATTGGCGACACCATTACCATCGGGTCGTTTTCGGGTTCAGTCAGTAAAATCCGGATTCGCGCCACCACGATTACCGATTTTGACCGAAAAGAAGTCATTATTCCGAACAAGGCATTCGTGACTGAGCGCCTGATTAACTGGTCGCTGTCGGATACCATCACCCGCGTATTGATTCGTATCGGCGTGGCCTATGGTTCCGATCTGGACAAAGTGAAAGAGGTTCTGTTGCAGGCGGCGCGCGAAAACTCACGTGTGATGACGGATCCGGAGCCACAGGTGTTTTTCCTGGCGTTCGGCGCCAGTTCGCTCGATCATGAATTGCGTCTGTATGTGCGGGAACTGCGAGACCGTAGTTATACCGTGGATGAACTCAACCGCACGATCGATCGCCTCTGCCGCGAAAACGGGATTGATATCGCCTTCAATCAACTGGAAGTGTACCTGCATAATTCACAAGGTAGCGAAGTAAAAGAAGTGTCGCGCGTGTTGGCGCAGGATGCGCCAGATAAACCGGAATAAGGCTCATGCTCATGGCCGGAACAGCGAGTGTTGTTCCGGCCTTGTACTAAGCATCCGACGTGGTTGGTGTTTGGCGAAGTTTTTTCTGATAGTCCAACCGGATAATTTCCAGTGCCGCCAGCACGACCGCCGGTTCTATCCGGTTGTCCTCCAACAGCATAATCAGGTCTACCGCCAGTTTGACTTCCGGGGGTTCGTCTTTCAGAGGCATAGGATGGCTCCTCGCGTTACGTCGTTATGACAGGCCGTGTTCCTGCCGTTCTATCTGGCGTTCCAGCCGTTTCAACGCCTGACGGCAGCGTTGCAGGCGTCCTTCAAGCGCAGCCAATTCCCTCTGTAGTCGCTGTTGTTCATCCAGTTGGGTTTGTGCGGCGAGCAGACTTTCCCGATCCTGCACCATGGCCAGTAGTCGCCGTTCATATCCCTGATATTCCGCTAATTTTTGATACAAATCTGCTGATTCGGCATGTACGGGTTCACGCTCTCGCAGCGCCTGAGTCGCCAATTCCCGTTGCAATGCGGTGATTTGAGCCAGCAACTTCTCCGCCAGAAACGCGACGCGCTCATGGTTTTGGTCTTGTACATACAACGCTAAGTATTGGTAGTTCTGTCGTATTTCGTCCAGATAGTGGCGCAACCGTGTGTCGTGGCCACCGAACAACTGGCGATCAAAGCGGGATGAACGCGCCTGTTGTTCGGCGATCGGTGCGATTTCCCGGGCCAGCGTTTCGATCTGGCGATGAAGCGCCGCCAGCAGAGCCTGCGTGTTCATGTGGATGACGCCTCCATCATCGGGCGTTTAGACCGTATATTTACGACGGTCTGCCGCTGTGAAATTTGAAATCAGCATCCGGGCGGGTGATAAGCTCGGCCTCGGCCGCGGCGAAAAATGCGATGCGCGCGCTGATATCTCTGCCGGCGATCTGTTCCGCCAGCGCCAGATAATCTTGATAGTGGCGGGCTTCCGAGCGCAATAGCGAGATATAGAATCGTTGCAAATCCTCTTCCAGATAAGGCGCCAGTCTGGCGAACCGTTCGCAGGAACGCGCTTCGATAAAGGCGCCGATAATCAGTTTATCCACCAGCGCATCAGGTTCATGGGTCGTGATGCATTGTGTCAGCGCTTTGGCATAGCGGCTGGCGGGAACGCTCTGATAAGGAATGCCGCGCTGTTCCATGATTTCCAGTACCTGATAGAAATGGTGCAGCTCTTCTTTGATAAGCAACACCATTTTATCGATCATATTCTGACTGTAGCTGCAATCTGGGCGCGGCGTGAGCTGTTTGGATATGTGACTGGTGGCGCGCAATGACGCCAGCGATCCTGTTTTTTTGTAGGCGAAATCTTCGTAAGGGGAGAGCCACTCCGTCAGTTGTCGTCGTCCCTGTTCATCGACTGCATAACGTCGCATCAGAAAGGCGGCGCTTTGTGCCGCTTTCAGTTCGCACAGTAGGTGATCGCGCAAAAGAATGGGCAGATTTTCGGGGCGTTGCGCTTCCCGAATCCATTCGTCTGGCGTTTCGGTCAATAGAAAATGATGGATGGGCGCGAGAATTGAACAGTCAAACATGGATGTACGGCGGCGGATTGATTGAGTTAACGTGTGGTTATGATACAACAATTCCCAGATGTTGTGAGCAATCGCCGGGCGCGGGAGGATGGCATGTATCGTATGGCATTGATAGTCGTTGGGTGGTTGGCGGTCGCACTGGCAGCACTCGGCGTGGTGCTGCCGTTGTTGCCGACGACCCCTTTTCTGTTGCTGGCCGCCTGGTGCTTTGCCCGTTCATCGCCGCGGTTTCATTACTGGCTGCTTTACCGATCCTGGTTCGGTGGTTATCTGCGCCACTGGCAGCAGCATCGTGCGTTGCCGCCCGGCGTGAAAGGAAAAGCAATGGCTGTCGTCATCGTCACGTTTGCGCTCTCTCTGTGGCTGGTGGATATCGTCTGGGTCAGAGGCGTATTGTTGGCGATTCTGACGGGATTGCTGGTCTTTATGCTGCGGTTGCCGGTTATTGATCCGACGCAACAAAAAACGCGCTGACGATGGTGGGCTGGTTGCATTTGGCGGTCAGTTTGACTAGATTTGAGCGTTTTCGTGCGCAGGCCGCGATGTTGCCTTTTCCGCAGACGGTCTCGCCGACCACGGGAATGAAGTATGTCTGAAGGGAAAAGCGGGGGGCGATTTTTCGTCAACAGAGATTGTCCCGCAACGCCTCGGGCATAACGTCGCTTTTCATTGACCGGCCAACCGGGCGTGCGGTGACTGCTATAGGGTATATGGCAGCCGCGGCCGGCACTTCAGTAAACAGAAAGTTTTATCGGGCACAAGATTATGACCGCAACTCAGCAGCCAGAATTGATTAAAAACAGTATCAAAAGCATTCCCGACTATCCGAAGCCGGGCATACTGTTCCGTGATGTCACCAGCCTGCTGGAAAACCCTCAAGCATATTCGACAAGCATCGACATGCTGGTGAATCGCTATCGTAGCGCAGGTATTACCAAAGTCGTCGGTACCGAAGCGCGTGGTTTCCTGTTCGGCGCGCCGGTGGCGCTGGCGCTGGGCGTCGGTTTTGTCCCCGTGCGTAAACCCGGCAAACTGCCGCGCCAGACCATCAGTGAAAGTTATGAACTGGAATATGGCACCGATACGCTGGAAATTCACGCCGATGCGATTACCACAGGCGATAAGGTACTGGTCGTGGATGATCTGCTGGCGACCGGCGGTACGGTAGAAGCCACGGTAAAACTGATCCGCCGTCTGGGCGGCGAAGTGGCGGATGCCGCCTTCATTATTAATCTGTGCGACCTCGGCGGTCAGCAGCGCCTGGAAAACGTAGGTGTGGCCTGTTACAGCCTGGTCGACTTCCCCGGCCATTAATGACGGCAGTCTCGCCGATGGCGGCGAGACTGTGTTAGCATCACTTCCTTAATTACTCAACTGCCGCGGTATCGATGAGCTATCAGGTTCTTGCCCGTAAATGGCGCCCCCAAACCTTTGCCGATGTCGTGGGTCAGGAGCATGTCCTGACTGCGTTGGCCAACGGTTTGAGCATGGAGCGTATTCACCATGCCTACCTGTTTTCCGGTACCCGGGGAGTGGGAAAAACCACTATTGCCCGACTGCTGGCCAAAGGGCTGAACTGCGAACAGGGCGTCACGGCAACGCCTTGCGGGCAGTGCGATAACTGTCGGGAAATCGAGCAAGGGCGTTTCGTCGATTTGATTGAGATCGATGCCGCTTCCCGTACCAAAGTGGAAGATACCCGCGACTTGCTGGATAACGTGCAGTACGCGCCTGCTCGCGGACGCTTCAAGGTCTATCTGATCGACGAAGTGCACATGCTTTCCCGCCACAGTTTCAATGCGTTGCTGAAAACACTGGAAGAGCCGCCGCCGCATGTTAAATTTCTGCTGGCGACCACCGATCCGCAGAAGTTGCCGGTCACTATCCTTTCCCGTTGTCTCCAGTTCCATCTTAAGGCGCTGGATCCTGAAGCGATCCGCCAGCATTTGCAGCATGTACTGCAGGAAGAACATGTGGCTGTGGAGCCCCGGGCGCTTCAACTGCTGGCGCGTGCCGCCGATGGCAGCTTGCGCGATGCATTGAGCCTGACTGATCAGGCTATCGCCATGGGGCAGGGTAGCGTCTCCGCCACGGTCGTCAGCCACATGTTGGGCACGCTGGATGATGAACAACCGCTGTCGTTGCTGGAAGCCGTAGTGAAAGCCGATGGCGAACAGGTCATGGCGCTGCTGGAGCAGGCTGCTGCGCGTGGTATGGATTGGGAAGCGCTGTTGGTAGAAATGCAAACGCTATTGCATCGCATCGCAATGTTGCAGCTGCTGCCTTCTGCGATCGGCGATGAATATGCATCGGTCGAGCCGCGGTTGCGAGAGCTGGCCAGAGTAACCCCGCCCGCGGAAATCCAGCTGTATTACCAGACGTTGCTGGTTGGGCGCAAAGAACTCCCTTATGCGCCGGATCGGCGCATGGGGGTAGAAATGTCGCTTTTGCGGGCGCTGGCATTTCATCCGCAGCAAGTGATTAGCGAGCCGTCTCCCACTGTTGTGGCGCCGGTGACGATACCGCCGGTCGCGGCGGAAACGCCGCCCGTGACATCGGCGGCGCCGGCCCGACGCACAGGTGCGGCAGAGCCGCCTGCGATGGAAACGCCACGCTCAACGGATGC
Source organism: Musicola paradisiaca NCPPB 2511 (assembly GCF_000400505.1). Lineage (NCBI taxonomy): Bacteria > Pseudomonadati > Pseudomonadota > Gammaproteobacteria > Enterobacterales > Pectobacteriaceae > Musicola > Musicola paradisiaca. Next base: position 1,148,637 of record NZ_CM001857.1, read on the forward strand.
ACCGCCGATGCCTGACGAGCCTCCGGCCGCATTGCCCGACAGTACCGCGCAACTGTTGCAGGCGCGCAGTCAATTGTTGCGTCGTCAGGGGACGCCCCCGACAAAAAAGGACTGAGCCGGCGGCGTCGGGAAACGCCCGGCCGGCAACATCAGCGCTGGAACGGCTGGCTTCGGTAACGGAGCGAGGACAGCAGCAGATGGCGGCCCGCACGGCCGAGCAGAAGGCGGAAAAGAAGCCGGAAGCTTATCGTTGGCGGGCGCAACAGAAAAAGAAGCGCCGCCGGCGACTGCGGTCGCTACGCCAAAGGCGCTCCGTTCCGCTCTGGAGCATGAAAAAACGCCGGAACTGGCGGCCAGACTGGCGGCGGAATCGCTGTCACGGGATGCCTGGGCGGCGGAGATCGATAGCTTGCCGCTGCCGAAACTGGTGCAGCAGCTGGCGCTGAACGCTTTCAGGGAAATGCCGCAGGAAGGTGAAGTGCACTTGCATTTGCGCTCGTCCCAGCGCCATCTGAATACGGCGGCGGCGCAGAAGGCGCTGGCAGATGCGCTGGCGGCGCATTACGGTCGTCCTATCCATTTGGTCGTTACCGAAGATGACAACCCGGCGGTAAGAACGCCGCTGGAGTGGCGCCAGGCAATTTATGAAGAGAAACTGGCGCAGGCGCGCCAGTCGATTATGTCTGATGCTAATATTCAAACGCTGAGACGTTTTTTTGACGCGGAACTGGACGAAGAGAGTATCCGCCCCGTTTAACCCCGCTGCCGTCGGCAGCCTTAAGTGGTAGAGAGAGTGCTATGTTTGGTAAAGGCGGTTTAGGCAATCTGATGAAACAAGCCCAGCAGATGCAGGAAAAAATGCAGAAGGCGCAGGAAGAGATTGCCAGTATGGAAGTCACCGGCGAGTCCGGCGCCGGTCTGGTCAAAGTCACTATCAATGGCGCGCATAACTGCCGTCGGGTTGAGATCGATCCCAGCCTGATGGAAGACGATAAAGAAATGCTGGAAGATCTGATCGCTGCGGCGTTCAATGATGCCGCCCGCCGTATCGCCGAAGCGCAGCAGGAAAAAATGGCGTCGGTTTCCAGCGGTATTCCGTTACCGCCGGGCTTTAAGATGCCGTTCTGATGCAAACCAGTCCGCTTCTTGAATCGTTGATGGATGCGCTGCGCTGTCTGCCGGGTGTCGGGCCCAAGTCAGCGCAGCGCATGGCTTTTCATCTGTTGCAACGCGATCGCAGCGGCGGTATGCGGTTGGCGCAGGCGCTGACCCGCGCCATGTCGGAGATCGGTCATTGCGCCGATTGCCGGACGTTCACCGAGCAGGACGTTTGCACGATTTGCGCCAATCCGCGCCGTCAGCAGAACGGGCAGATTTGCGTGGTGGAAAGCCCGGCGGATATCCACGCCATCGAGCAGACCGGGCAGTTCGCAGGGCGTTACTTCGTATTGATGGGGCACCTGTCGCCGCTGGATGGCATCGGGCCGGGCGATATCGGGCTGGATCGGCTGGAAGCGCGTCTGGCGACTGAATCCATCAGCGAAGTGATTCTGGCCACCAATCCTACAGTCGAAGGGGATGCCACGGCCAACTACATTGCTGAACTTTGCGCCGAACATGGCGTGATGGCCAGCCGTATCGCCCACGGCGTGCCGGTCGGCGGCGAGCTGGAAATGGTCGATGGCACCACGTTGTCTCATTCGCTGGCCGGTCGTCATCCGATCAAATTCTGAATATCCCTCCAACGGAATAATGCAGCCGGTTGCCCGGCTGTTTCTTCATGATGATATATCGCGCCATCTGTGTCGTTGATGGTCGATTTCCCCCTTGAAATCCGGGATGACGATCCCCATCTGTTGCTCATCTTCCGCTAATCAGCCTGAATAATTACGTATTGAGGTAAGTGATAATGAGTATGAAAGGCCAAGAGACTCGTGGCTTCCAGTCAGAAGTAAAGCAACTGCTTCACCTGATGATCCATTCGCTGTATTCCAACAAGGAAGTATTCCTGCGTGAATTGATCTCCAACTCGTCGGATGCGGCTGATAAATTGCGTTTCCGCGCGTTGTCCGCCCCTGAGCTGTATGAAGGCGACGGCGAGTTGCGGGTTCGGGTTTCCATCGATAACGACAAGCGTACTCTGACGATTTCTGATAACGGCATCGGTATGAGTCATGATGAGGTGATCGATAACCTCGGGACGATTGCTCGCTCCGGTACCAAAGCGTTCCTGGAGTCTCTGGGTTCTGATCAGGCGAAAGATAGCCAACTGATCGGTCAGTTTGGGGTCGGGTTCTATTCGGCGTTCATTGTGGCGGACAAAGTCACGGTGCGTACCCGCGCGGCAGGTACGGGTGCGGATCAAGGCGTGTTCTGGGAGTCCACCGGCGAAGGCGAATACACCATCGCCGAGATCGTCAAGCCTGAGCGCGGGACTGAAATTACGCTGCATCTGCGTGAGGGCGAGGACGAATTTCTCGATAGTTGGCGCGTTCGCTCCACCATCAGTAAGTATTCCGATCACATCGCGTTGCCGGTAGAAATCGAAACCCGCACCGAGAGCGAAGAGGAAGGCGGCGAAACCACCGTCAGCTGGGAGAAGATCAACAAAGCCCAAGCGCTGTGGACTCGCGGCAAGTCTGAAATCAGTGATGAAGACTATAAAGAATTCTACAAACACATTGCCCATGATTTCACTGATCCGCTGGTGTGGAGCCACAATCGGGTCGAAGGCAAACAGGAGTACACCAGCCTGTTGTATATCCCGGCCCAGGCGCCGTGGGATATGTGGAATCGCGATCACAAACACGGACTGAAACTGTATGTGCAGCGCGTGTTCATCATGGATGACGCGGAACAGTTCATGCCGACCTATCTGCGTTTCGTGCGCGGTCTGATCGATTCCAACGATCTGCCGCTTAACGTTTCCCGTGAAATTCTGCAGGACAACCGCGTCACCCAGAATTTGCGTACTGCATTGACCAAACGTGTATTGCAGATGCTGGAGAAGCTGGCGAAGGACGACAGCGAAAAATACCAGACTTTCTGGCAACAATTTGGTCAGGTACTGAAAGAAGGCCCGGCGGACGACGGCGGCAACCGCGAAGCGATTGCCAAACTACTGCGTTTCGCTTCCACCCACGCCGACAGCTCCGCGCAGACGGTATCGCTGGAAGAGTATGTCGGCCGTATGGTGGAAGGCCAGGATAAGATTTACTACATCACCGCCGACAGCTATGCCGCCGCCAAGAGCAGCCCGCATCTGGAGCTGTTCCGCAAGAAAGGCATCGAAGTGCTGCTGCTGTCCGATCGTATTGATGAGTGGATGATGAGCTATCTGACGGAGTTCGATGGCAAATCCTTCCAGTCTGTCAGCAAGGCGGATGAGTCGCTGGACAAGCTGGCGGACGAAACGGATGACAGCCAGAAAGAAGCGGATAAAGCGCTGGAACCGTTTATCGAGCGTGTGAAAGGGTTGTTGGGCGAACGAGTGAAGGATGTGCGGCTGACGCATCGTTTAACCGATACGCCTGCCATCGTCACGACGGATGCCAACGACATGAGCACCCAGATGGCGAAACTGTTTGCCGCTGCGGGTCAGAACGCGCCGGAAGTGAAGTACATTTTTGAATTGAACCCGGAGCACCCGCTGGTGAAACGCGCCGCCGATGCCGGCGATGAAGGGCGGTTCGGCGAGTGGGTGGAACTGCTGCTGGATCAAGCCTTGCTGGCTGAGCGCGGCACGCTGGAAGATCCCAATCAGTTTATCCGTCGGATGAACCAACTGCTTACCGCCTGAGCGGAATATCACCTGATTTCCGCTATCGCGGAGTGAGGGGGATGACGACGGCGCCGCAGAAACGGCGCCGTCGTCGTGTTTACCGTGCTGTTCATGAGCCGTATTCCGACGTATTGGTCCGCCACGCGGTCATTCGTTTCTGTTATCCGCGGTTTTCCCGTCCCAGTACCTTCGTCTACACTTTCAGAACGTCCGAACATATTTCGGATCGGTGCCAGTGAATATTGGGCTTTTTAGCCGTTTTAGGGGCGTCACGCGCTATTTGTCAGTTTTTGATGGATTTTAGGCATCGAGTCGCCGCTGAACCGAGCCCGTTCCTTGAGGAAGACCCTGCGGAATGGTATGGTTTAGCGTTTTTCAAATTTTTTTTAAAAACTACATAGCAAGGGGAATTACGCGATGCGTATTATTCTGCTGGGCGCTCCGGGCGCAGGCAAAGGTACTCAGGCTCAGTTTATCATGGAGAAATACGGGATTCCGCAGATCTCTACGGGTGACATGCTGCGAGCGGCGGTAAAAGCCGGTACTGAACTGGGCAAGCAGGCCAAGGAAATCATGGACGCGGGTAAACTGGTGACGGACGAACTGGTGATTGCCCTGGTAAAAGAACGTATCGCTCAGGACGATTGTCGCAATGGTTTCCTGCTGGATGGTTTCCCGCGCACGATTCCTCAGGCAGACGCCATGAAAGAGGCGGGTATCAGCGTCGACAACGTGATCGAATTTGATGTGCCGGATGAACTGATCGTCGAACGCATTATTGGCCGCCGCGTGCATGCGGCATCCGGTCGCGTCTACCATGTGAAATTCAATCCGCCCAAGGTGGAAGGTAAAGACGACGCGACGGGCGAAGACCTGTCAGTCCGTAAAGACGATCAGGAAGACACCGTGCGTAAACGTCTGGTGGAATATCATCAGCAGACCGCTCCGCTGGTGGACTACTATCAGCAAGAAGCCGCAGCCGGCAATACCCGTTACCACAAAATCGACGGCACACGCGCCGTTAGCGATGTCAGCGCTGAACTGGCCCGTATTCTGGGCTGATTCTTCGGCGATATCGAAAAATGCCAGACTCGGGTCTGGCATTTTTTTTAGGGGAATGCCCGCCGGTAGGGTGGTCGTCTCGGTGGTGATAAGCGCGCCTGACGCTGTTTTCGTTGCAGCGCGGCGAAGATTCGAACCGATTGTTATTTGCCGGTAGGTTTCGCCTGGGCTATCAGCACTGACGATTGCTGGCATTGGTTTTTACCGCCGGGCCGGTCATTCTTCCTCGTCACTTTTTCGTTACAATGGCAGCCCGTTATTGGTGAAAGACATGATGCCGAGTCATTGGTTGTATGAGGAAGGGAGCAATGCCGAAAGAGAAGCAGGGTGTATTGATGGTGAATCTGGGGACGCCGGATGCACCGACGCCCAAAGCGGTAAAGCGTTATCTGGCGGAATTCCTGCATGACCGTAGAGTGGTGGATCTGTCGCCGTGGCTATGGTACCCGCTGCTGCACGGCATCATCCTGCCCACTCGTTCCCCCCGCGTCGCCAGGCTGTATCGTTCCATCTGGACGGCGGAAGGTTCGCCGTTGCTGGTGTTGAGTCGACGGCAGCAGCAGGCGTTGGCGCAGCGTCTTGGCGATACGCCGGTGGAGCTGGGCATGAGTTACGGCGCTCCAGGGTTACAGTCCGCGATTGACCGGCTCCTGGCGCAGGGGGTGACGCAGCTAACTGTTCTGCCGATGTATCCGCAGTATTCCTGTTCTACCACCGCATCCGTATGGGATGGCGTCGCTCGCTGCCTGCAAGGCCGGCGCAGTATACCGGGCGTCCGGTTTATTCGTGATTACGCTGAACATCCGGCCTACATTGCGGCGCTGAAACATCGGGTGGAAACCTCGTTCGCCGAACACGGCGTACCGGATCGTTTGGTGGTGTCGTTCCACGGTATTCCGCAGCGCTATGCGGATGAAGGCGACGACTATCCGCAACGTTGTGCCGCCACGACGCGGGCGTTGACGGCGGCGCTCGGTTTACCGCCGGAGCAGGTGCTGATGACGTTTCAGTCGCGTTTCGGCCGCGAACCCTGGCTGACGCCCTATACGGATGAAACCATGGAAAAACTGCCTGCTCAGGGCGTCCGGCATATTCAGGTCATTTGCCCCGGCTTTGCGGCGGATTGTCTGGAAACGCTGGAGGAAATCAAGGAGCAGAACCGGGAGCTGTTTCTGCATGCGGGCGGCGCCTCTTTTACGTATATCCCGGCCCTGAATGACGACCCGCTGCATATCGCGTTGCTGCAACAACTGGCGACATCGTCCGACTGACGGATCCCGTCGCGCCAAACCAGGCGACGAGGCGGAGGCGCGCCTCGTCGTAGGCTGTCAAATCGGGCATTCCTTGGGTTGTGCGGCGAGAATATCGTCGATATTCAACATGGTAATCATGGTTTCTGCGATCTCGCGTTCCCCCATCACCACATAATCTGCGCCGTGCTCGGTAATGTAGGCAACTTCGTCGTCATAATGCGCCCGGGCGATGATTTTTAGGTCGGCCCGTCGGGCGCGGGCCGAGGCGACGATTTCACCGGTTTCGTACCCGTTGGGGATGGTCAGCAACAGAAAACTGGCGCAATCCAGCCGGGCAATTTCCATGATATCGGGACGGGTGGCGTTGCCCAGTACCGCCTTAATACCTTGTTCCCTCAGCGCATCGACCCGGGCCCGCGACGTCTCGATCACCACCATCGGGATACCGGCCTGATGCAGCCTGGCGCCGATCAGGCTGCCGACGCGGCCGTAGCCGACCAACAAGGCGTGATTGCACAGATCGATAGGGATCTGTTTTTCTTCCTCAATGGCTTCTTCGACGATCTGTTCTTCAATGGTTTCGTGCTTTTCCAGATACCGCTCCAGCAGCGAAAACAGCAACGGGTTGAGCATGATCGACAAAATGGCGCCCGCCAGCACCAGGTGCCGACCATTATCAGACAGCATGCCCAGCGTGATGCCGAGCCCGGCGAGAATGAAGGCGAACTCGCCGATTTGCGCCAGACTGGCCGAGATGGTGAGCGCGGTGCGTTTGGAGTGGCCGAACAGTCGCACCAGAAAGAAGGCGGCCATGGATTTACCGAAGACGATGATCAGTAACGTGCTCAGTACCGCCAGCGGTTCATTGATCAGCACCATCGGGTCGAACAGCATGCCGACGGACACGAAAAACAGCACGGCGAAGGCATCGCGCAGCGGCAGGGTGTCATGTGCGGCGCGCTGGCTGAGCTCCGATTCGTTCAACACCACGCCGGCAAAGAACGCACCCAGGGCAAAAGACACGTCGAACAGTTTAACCGCGCCGAAGGCGATCCCCAGCGAAAGCGCCAGTACCGCCAGAGTGAACAGCTCGCGCGAGCCGGTACTGGCGCTTTTTGCCAGCACCCAGGGGACGACGCGCCGCCCGACAACGACCATCAGAGTGATGAACGCGACGACTTTGCCGAGGGTGAACAGCAGATCGCTCAATAGTTTGCCGGTGTTGGCGGTCGAGGTGTTCAGCATGTCGCCGAACGCCGGCAGTAGCACCAGCGTCAAGACCATCGCCAAATCTTCGACGATCAGCCAGCCGATGGCGATTTGCCCACGCTGGCTGTCTATGAGCTGACGTTCTTCCAGCGCTCGCAGCAATACCACGGTACTGGCCGTCGACAGGCATAGGCCAAAGACCAACCCTTCAGGCAGGCTCCATCCCAACAAGGTGGATAATCCAACCCCCAGTAACGTAGCCATAATGATTTGCACTACGGCGCCAGGGATGGCTATCGACTTTACCGCCAGCAGGTCTCGCAGGGAGAAATGCAGCCCAACACCGAACATCAACAGGATGACGCCCAATTCTGCGATTTCCGACGCCAGTTTGGTATCGGCGACGAATCCGGGCGTAAAAGGGCCGACCAGCACGCCCGCCAGCAGATATCCCACCAGCGGGGAAATGCGCAGGCGGTTAGCCAAAATGCCCAGCAAGAAAGCCAGAACCAGTCCCATCGCCATGGTGGAAATTAACGGTGTTGTCTCATGCATTCCGACTCCTTTGCTATGCGTAACCAGATGGGAGGATATCCAAAGCCTGCGGCGCTGCCGTGCCGGGGCCCGGAGTGATCATGGCGCCTGAATAATCAGCCCATGAGTGTGCATTAGAAAGGGGGAAACACCATGAGGAACAGACTGAACCCGGAAAATCACAGAGTGTGATAAATGTTGTCTTCCACCCTTTAAATCAGTGTAACACATGTTTTCATATAAAATATTGATTTTATCTTTGATATATATAGCGAATTTAACTTCTATCTATGGTGATAATGCAATAGCCCAGCCTTTGCTCCGGTTTCGGTTTCCGCAACAAGCTATTGCACAATGAAATGACCTGCCGATGACGCATTCTTTTCCTCAAGCATTCATAAAGGCGTCAACGGTATTAATAAAATTTGTGTTAAGTTGTGCTCCTGATTAATAAGTGTAGGCTGCATAAGGTCATTAAGCGTGCCAATCTGGCGTTTTTAGGTAAAACGGATGGATACGCGGAACAGATGAGTCACCTAAATCAGCGACGGGTTAATCATTTATAAGAAATTCATATTACGGAGATCGGTTATGCGTTTTTCTTTTAAGACGTTGGGTGGCGCGACGGCGTTGGCGCTGGCACTGGCATCACCCTATTCAATGGCATGGGAAAAAGATAAGACTTACACCATCACCATCCTGCATACCAATGACCATCACGGACACTTCTGGCAGAACGACTACGGCGAATACGGTTTGTCGGCACAGAAAACGCTGGTGGATCAGATTCGTAAGGAAGTGGCGGCCAAGGGCGGCAGTGTGCTGCTGCTGTCAGGCGGGGATATCAATACCGGTGTGCCGGAATCCGACCTTCAGGACGCCGAACCCGATTTTCGCGGTATGAAGCTGGTGGGTTATGACGCCATGGCGATCGGCAATCATGAATTCGATAACCCGATGTCAGTGCTGCGCCAGCAGGAAAAATGGGCCGGATTCCCTTTGTTGTCCGCCAATATCTATCAAAAAAGCACCAAAAAGCGGTTGTTCAAGCCTTACGCGCTGTTTAGTCGTCAGGGGATCAAAATTGCAGTGATTGGCCTGACCACGGACGATACCGCCAAGATCGGCAATCCGGAGTATTTCACCGATATCGAATTCCGCACGCCGGCGGTGGAAGCGAAAAAAGTGGTCGAACAGCTGCGCAAGAACGAGAAGCCGGACGTCATTATCGCCGCCACGCATATGGGGCACTATGACAATGGCGAACACGGTTCGAATGCGCCGGGCGATGTGGAAATGGCGCGCAGCCTGCCTGCGGGCTATCTGGATATGATTGTGGGTGGTCATTCGCAGGATCCGGTGTGCATGGCCAGCGAAGATAAAAAACAGGTGAATTATGTTCCCGGTACGCCCTGCGCGCCGGATCGTCAGAACGGCACCTGGATTGTTCAGGCCCATGAGTGGGGCAAATATGTAGGACGCGCCGATTTCACGTTTCGTAACGGTGAATTAAAACTGGAACACTACCAACTGATCCCGGTCAATCTGAAGAAGAAAGTGGAAAAAACGGATGGAACCAGCGAGCGCGTTTACTACACGCAGGAAATTACCCAGAACCCGGAAATGCTGAAAATGCTGACGCCCTTCCAGGAGAAGGGAAAAGCGCAGTTAGAGGTGAAAGTCGGTAGTGTGGATGGGCACCTGGAAGGGGATCGCAACAAAGTGCGTTTTGTGCAGACGAATCTGGCGCGCGTCTTGCTGTCTGCCCAGTTGGAACGCGCCAAGGCCGATTTTGCCGTGATGAGCGGCGGCGGCGTACGTGACTCGATCGAAGCGGGGGATATTACCTATAAAACGCTGCTGAAGGTTCAGCCGTTCGGCAATACGCTGGTTTATGCCGACATGAAAGGCAGTGATGTAGAGAAATATCTGGCGGTGGTCGCCAATAAGAAGGTGGACTCCGGCGGTTATGCACAATTTCTGAATGTGAGCCTAGAAGCTGACGGTACCGGCGTGAAAAACGTCAAAATCAAAGGTGAACCGCTGCAAGCTGATAAAACCTATCGCATTTCTACGCTGAGTTTCAATGCGACAGGCGGAGACGGTTATCCGAAGATCAATACGTTGCCGAGTTATGTGAATACCGGTTTTGTGGATGCGGAAGTGTTAAGACAGTATGTTGAGAAAAACTCCCCGCTGAAAGTCGCCGATTACGAGCCTAAAGGCGAGATCGTTTATAAATAACCGGCTTGTCTTTTTAAATTGAATATAGGGTGGTTTCTGTCCTGACGATGGATTGAAACCCCCTTTTTTGCGCCGATACCTCTGTTTTGTCACACCGGTTCAGCCAGCTTGTCTTCATTTTCCTGATGATGATCTGCGACGATGGATAGTGCACGATATCCCCGCCCTATTTCCAGTTACAGGCGTGTTTGGCCTGATGACTCGCCCCATTGGGCCGCAGCAAGTTGCGTTCACATCGATTCCCGGCGGATTTATCACTTTCCCGAATCACTGACCACCGTCAGTTTATGAGGATTCACTCACTTGCCGTGTTTGCCCTAACGGGCCAAGACGTGGCGTTGTTCAACCCCATGTGTTGCCCTGCAAGTCGAATTATTTAGGGAATACCAAAAATGATGGTGTGCATTATTATGACGGTCTGTATCCGGCTACGGAATGATTGCTATTTCCCGGAATGAGGACGGTATTATCGGGTCAGGATTAAATCATAATTATTGATGGGTTTTATTTTTTCAGACAGAAAAAAAGATAAGCACATTTATATTCCCGGCGACTGGCGGTGGGGAATAATTGTGACTTTATTCAACATTTCACTATGGTGTTTGGATGTTTCATAAAAAGGCTTGGTAGCATGACTTATATTTCAATAACGGGTGGTAAATAAATGAAAATATCCCTCGTCAGGAAGCTGTGGTTTCCTCTCGCTATTAGTTTGCTGTTTCTGGCTGGAACGCTTTTTCATAATTCATTAAAGATTAAACAGGATCAAACCGCACTCAGAAAAGGTGAATTAATGCACCTTACCCAAATGGCGATGAGTGTGGTGAAAACCAACGCAGAGCTTGCCCGGAGCGGCCAAATTTCTCAGGATGAAGCACAGCAACGCGCGCTGAGGGAGCTCAAAGAACTGCGTTATGGTGAAGCCGGATATTTCACAATACTTAACTCCCAACCGCGGGTATTGATGCATCCAACAAATGAGAAGTTGATAGGTTTGGGAAATGACGTCAAAGATGCTAATGGTGTTTATATTTACCGGGAGATGGTGGCGGTAACAAAAAATGGCCAATCTGATTACACAACGTATGATTTTCCCCGACCCGGTTCGACCGATCCCAAACCTAAAGTGGCTTATAATTCGCGTTATGAACCCTGGGATTGGATAATCACCACTGGGCTTTACGTCGATGATATTGATGATGCCTTTTATTCTGCGCTGTATCAGAATGGAATCATCTTTATCGTGGTCAGCGGCGTGCTTTTCTTTTTTGCCTATTATATTAACCGCAGCATTTTACGCACCCTGGGCGGCGAACCGACTTATGCCACGGAAGTGGCTGCGCGTATTGCTGCGGGCGATCTTTCCTATCCGATTAATACCGTATCCGGCGACAACGTCAGTTTGTTATATGAAATGGGCGTGATGCGGGAACGTTTGACGACCGTGATTGGCGAAATTCGCTCCGGAGCTGAAAGCATCAGCAGCAGCAGCGATGGGATCGTCACCGGTAGTGTGGATTTATCCTCACATATTGAACAGCAGGCGGCGTCTCTGGAGAGTACCTCTGCCAGCATGGAAGAAATTACATCCACCGTGAAACAGAATGCGGAAAATACCGGTCAGGCGCGCCAGCTGGCGTATTCCGCTTTGGATATCGCTTCCCGCGGCGGGGCTGTGATGCAGGAAGTCAACGACACCATGAAGGGGATCTCCGAGAGCTCCGATAAAATCGCCAACATCACTGAAGTCGTTAATAACATTGCCTTTCAAACCAATATTCTTGCTCTGAACGCTGCGGTGGAAGCCGCTCGAGCGGGTGAACAAGGGCGAGGATTTGCTGTCGTGGCAGGTGAAGTTCGTAGCCTGGCTTTGCGTAGTGCGGATGCGGCTAAAGAGATCAAATCGTTGATCGAGGAGTCGGTTTCCCGCGTCAATAGCGGTTCGACGAAGATAAAGCAGGCCGGCAGCAGTATGGCCGACGTGGTTGGGGCGGTACAGCGTGTGGCGGAGATTATGGCGGAGATCTCTACGGCAACCGAGGAGCAGAGTAAAGGGATCACCCTCATCAACCAGGCGATTGTCCAGATTGACTCGGTCACGCAGCAAAATACGGCGTTGGTACAACAGACGGTGGCGTCAGCAAACGAATTGGAGGTTCAGTCTCAACGGCTGAAGGAGTCCGTTGCGTATTTTAACACCGAGGGCAGCGGGCGGCAGGACGACGCGCGGACGGTATCCCCCGTGGCATTGCTGAAACGTTAAGCTGTCTATTCCCTATTATCACTGTTCATCCTCCCGGTCAGTGCGTGTCTTTTCATGCACTGACGCTGAATATCCAGCAAGGTGATGCCGTACAGTTGGAGAAAGGAGCCAACGTTACCCGCTAACCACCGAAACAACCGTTGTTATGAAGCGGCAGCAGAGGGCAACACTGGCCGTGGAACCCTCTGCTGTCGTCTTCAGTCGCGCTTGGCGATGTCGGCGAACTGGGCTTTCAGCAAATGGGCCAAATCGACAGCGGCCAGTTCAATATCCAGCCCTCGTTTGCCGCCGGAGATAAAAATGGTGCCGAACTGCTGCGCCATGTCGTCAATCACCGTCGGCAGCAGTTTTTTCTGTCCCAGCGGGCTGATGCCGCCCACCAGATAGCCGGTAACGCGCTGCGCGATTTGCGGGTCGGCCATATCGGCTTTCTTCGCCGCCAGCGCTTTAGCGACTTTTTTCAGATCCAACTGCGATGCGACCGGCGTGACGGCAACCGCCAGCTGTTTGGCATCGCCGTTCAACGATACCAGCAGGGTTTTATAGACCTGTTGCTTATCCAGGCCCAGCTTGCGCGCCGCCTCTTCACCGAAATTGGTGTCATCGGCATCATGGTGATAACTGTGGAGCGTGAATGAGACGTTATTCTTCTCAAGCAGTTTTACTGCGGGTGTCATAGCGTTGAATCCTTACCTCTGAAAGAGAATTGCATTGCGCTCACTATACGACGATGGGGGCGCTGTCCGTAGGAGATTCATCATGGGCAAGATGCCGAGGATGGGGGACGGCTTCCAGCCAATAACTGCGATAAGTTGCCTTCGCCATACAGGTGCAACGCGCCCACCGCTACCACATACCGGCCGGCAGGGAGTGCGAGCAATTGCTGTTGCCAGCGTCGATTGCGTTGATGCATCAGCATCTCCGTCATTTGATTGCCAAACGTCGGGGGCACGTTGCCGATGTGTACCGGCTTATCGCTGACCCACCAACTGACCATGGTTTGCAGCAGACGAGCGTTGGTATGCCAGTGAAGTAACGTGTCTTCCAGTAACAGCATCCCATCCTGGGGTAATTGCAGCAGCAGTTCCATTTGGCTCTGCTGGCCTTCCAGTTCAATGATGGGAAGCGCGCGCTCCCGGGCGGCGTGAATCAGCTGGTAGTCAATACCGTAACCCGGCCTTAGCCCTAACATCATCGCCTGCCGCGCTTGCAGCATCAGCGCAGCTTGCCAGGCGGGCAGGCGATCGAGACTGGCGTAGTTGAATGACAGTTCGTCGCACAAACGTTGCAGACGTTGTAGCGTATCCGCAGTCAGCCGTTCTGCCATCGGCGGTTCGGCGCCGAGGGTGTCAAACGGGGAACCGCTGTCGGCGATGTCCGCTTCGACGATCAGCGCGGCTGCGCCATCCAACTGCTGTAGCAGCGCGGGTGGCAATGGGCTCATATCGACGGTGCCCATATGAATGCTGCCCACCAGATGAAAGTGGCGTTGTGGCTCAACCTCAACGTCTACTGCGGGGTAGCGGTAATGTGACGAGGGCAGTAGGCCGAGAAATGCGGCAATCCGGCGCAGCAGATGCTTCATGTCGATGTCTCCGATGGCGAAGACCTTATGCTAAACGGATTCGGCAAGGCGCTGCAATTAAGCATGACATTTGGACGGCTAGCGTGGATATAACGGTGGTCGGGTGCCGAGACCGGTGGTGCGGCCGCAGGGGGAGGCGCCCTTCCGGGAACGTCCCCCTGCGTTTCCCCGCCGTATGGGTTAGCGGTTGGCGGCGAAGCGTTTATCTGGCGCCGGGTGAAAAACGCAGTAACCGGTTGGCATTGCTGACCACGGTGATGGAGGACAGTGCCATGGCCGCGCCCGCCACCACCGGGCTGAGCAAGGTGCCGGTAAACGGGTAGAGTAAACCGGCGGCGATGGGGATCCCCAGCGAGTTATAGACGAAGGCGCCCAGCAGGTTCTGCTTCATGTTGCCCAGCGTGGCTTTCGACAGTTCAAGCGCATCCGCCACACCTTGCAGACTGTGACGCATCAGCGCCATGGTCGCAGTTTCCACCGCGATATCGCTGCCGCCGCCCATGGCGATGCCGACATCCGCCTGCGCCAGTGCCGGGGCATCGTTGATGCCGTCGCCGATCATCGCGACTTTCCGTCCGCCCGCCTGCAACTGCCGGATGGCATCGGCTTTGCCGTCTGGCAGAACGCCGGCGATAACCTGATCGATACCGGCTACCTGCGCGATGGCGTGGGCGGTGGCCGGGTTGTCGCCGGTCAGCATCACCAGTTGATAACCCTGGCGATGCAGGCGTTTCAGCGCGGGGATGCTGTCCTGCCGTAAGGTGTCCTGAATAGCGAACAGCGCCACGACGTTGTTGTCCGCCGCCAGCAACACCGGTGTGATCCCTTGCTGCGCCAACTGTTCCAGGCTTTGCTGCGGCGAGCGTTCACCCGTCGGCGCCGTCAGGTTGATGCCATGTTGGGTCAGTAACGCCGGATTGCCCAGCAGCAGCTCGACTGTTCCGCACTGACCGCTGATGCCGAGCCCCGGCAGGGTGCGGAATGTCTCAATGATGTGTAGCGGAACGCCCTGCGCACGTTCGACGATGGCTCGCGCCAGCGGGTGGCTGGCGCCTTGTTCCAGCGAGGCCGCCCACGCCAGCACCTGCTGTTCGCTGGCGCCGCCAAATGTATGGATGGCGACCACGCGGGGTTTCCCTTCCGTCAGCGTGCCGGTTTTATCGAACACCAGAACATCCAGTTGGCTGGCCTGTTGCAGCGCGTCGGCATCCCTGACCAGAACGCCAAGTTCTGCCGCCCGGCCAACGCCGGCAATGATCGACATCGGCGTGGCCAGGCCCAGTGCGCAAGGGCAGGCGATAATCAGTACGGTAGTGGCGATAACCAGCGTATAAACCAGCCGGGGCTCCGGCCCGACGGCATACCAGATGGCGCCGCTCAGCAATGCGATCGCCACCACGACGGGGACAAAGACGGCCGAGATGCGATCCGCCAGTTGCCCGATCGCCGGCTTGCTGCTCTGTGCCTGACGCACCAGCCGGATGATCCGAGCCAGCGTCGTTTGATTGCCGATAGCCTGCGCCTGGAAAATCGCGCTGCCATCCTGAACCTGAGTCCCGGCGTGGAGAGTATCACCGCCGTTTTTTTGCTGTGGGAGCGGCTCCCCGGTCAGCATGGCTTCGTCCAGCCATAGTTCGCCCTGTTCAATGCAGCCGTCGACCGGGACGCGGTCGCCGGTGGTCAGCCGCAGGCGCATCCCTGCCTGGATCTCGGACAGCGGAATTTGGCGATCGCCCTGCGGCGTGACCAGCCTGGCCGTCGGCGGCGTCAGGTCGAGCAGACGTTCCAGCGCCTGCGATGAACGCTGGCGGGCATTTTGTTCCAGCGCATGGCCGAGGTTGATTAACCCGATGATCATGGCGCTGGCTTCGTAATACAGGTGGCGTGCTTCCATCGGAAACTTGTCGGGCCACAGGTTGACGGTGATGGAGTAAAGCCAGGCTACGCCGGTGCCCAGCGCCACCAGCGTATCCATGGTGGCGCTGCCGTTGCGCAGGCTGCGCCAGGCATTGCGGTAGAAATGGTTGCCGGCGATCGCCATCACCGCCAGCGTCAGTACGCCGATCGCCAGCCAGCCGGCGCGGTTGCTGTCGGTCAGCATCATGCCGTCGCCAAAGAGACCCCATAGCATCAGCGGAATGCCTAACAGCATCCCCAATGCCGCTTGCCAGCGGAAGCGGCGCATGGCTGCCTGGGCGGTCTGTTCGCGTCGGGTGCGGCGTTCCGCCTCGTCTAAAATAATTTCGGCGCCGTACCCGACGTTTTCCACTGCGCTAATCAGGGCCTGATGCGGCGCATTTCCGCTGACCAGCGCGCTGCGCTCGGCCAGATTGACGCGCGCTTGCGTCACGCCGGGAACGTTTTGCAGCGCCTGTTGTACCCGGGCGACGCAACTGGCGCAGCTCATGCCTTCCAGCAAGAGCTGTACGCTGTCGTCATCGTTGCCGGAGACGGTGTTGGCCGGATGTGTTGCAGATGCCGCTGACAGGTGCTCCGGCGAAGCGTCTGTCGGTGCCAGCGGCTCAGATTTTGGGAGTGAAGACGCCTCTGCCGGGGCTGCATGAAATCCGGCCTGCTCGACGGCGCTGACCAGTGTTTGCGCATCGGCGCTGCCGTAAATCCGGGCCTGTTCCAGCGAGACGTCTACGGCGCTGACGCCAGCGACCGCTTCCAGCGCCTTGCGGGTCGAGGCGACGCAATGCTGACAGTTGAGGCCGGAGAGCGACAACGTGGTGTCCGGCGTAGTGGCCGGGCTGGCTTCATACCCGGCTTGAACGATGGTGTCTATCAGCGCCGAGCTGCCCACTTCGCCGGTAACGTTGGCGTAGGTCAATGATACGTCAGCTTTTTCCACGTCAGGGCGTGATTCCAGCGCCTTTTTAACTCTGCCGACGCAATGCTCGCAGGATAATCCCTGGAGCGATAACAAAACGGTTTGCGACATAATAGTATTTCTCCGTGATCACAGTCGGACGCCAAAGGCGTTGACCAAGAGGGTAATTTTGATTAGTTGTAGTGAGCGTAAACCTTCCAGCAAGGTCAGGGTCAAGGGGGGAAAATGAATATCAGTGATGTTGCCAGAAAAACCGGCCTTACCAGCAAGACCATCCGTTTTTACGAAGAAAAAGGGGTAATGACGGCGCCGCTGCGGTGTGAAAACGGCTACCGTAGTTACGATACGCATCATATCGAAGAGCTGACGCTGTTGCGCCAGGCCCGCCAGGTCGGGTTCACGCTTGAGGAGTGTCGCGAGCTGGTGGTGCTATTTAATGATCCGGAGCGGCATAGCGCAGATGTGAAGTCTCGTACTTTGCAAAAAGTGCACGATATTGAAAAACAGATTGAGGAACTGCGAGAGATGCGCCAGCGTCTGTTGGCGTTGGCGGAGAGTTGTCCCGGCGATAACAGCGCCGATTGCCCAATCATTTCTCATCTGGCTGGTTGCTGCCATCAGGCGCGCTCAACCGATATCGGTGATGACGGCGGGCGATAAGGCATCTAAGCGTTCGGCCGATGTTGATCGGTTAAGCGCCGCGGCCGGTGGATGCGGGGCGACCGCCGGTTGGATTTAGGCGTTCGGTTTGACTTTCAGCGTGATGCCTTCCACATCCACGATTTCCACCACCGTGCCGGCGGGAAGATCTCTCTCCGCCTGGACGCGCCAGCTACTGTCGCCAATGTCGATGCGGCCGATGCCGTTGACTAACGGCTCCGTCAGTGTGGCGTGCCGGCCAAGCAACTGCCGACCACGTTGATTGAGTGTGGAGATGGGCTCTTTACGGCTGCGTTGCCGCAACCAGTGCCACCAGAGCAACGCGGTGATGATGGTCAACAGGGCGAAACTCACGCTTTGCCAGGCCCAGT
>NZ_CM001857.1:1166531-1326630 GCF_000400505.1 Musicola paradisiaca NCPPB 2511
AGCGGCAGCAGCCAGGTCAGTACGCCGGTCAGCATGGCGGATAACCCGCTCCACAGCAGATAGCCGCTGGCGCCCAGCATTTCCGCCGCCAGCAGTAAACCGCCCAGCGATAGCCAGAACCAGTGACTATTCCCCTGTAGCAGCTCAATCATGCGCTTTGCTCCGATCGGCTTTGCTTTCTTTGAGCAGTTCGGTGATGCCGCCGATGGCGCCCATCAGGTTGCTGGCGTCCAGCGGCATCATGACGACCTTGCTGTTGTTCGCCGCACCGATGGTTTCCAGCGCCGAGGTATATTTCTGCGCGACGAAGTAGTTGATAGCCTGAATATTGCCTGCGGCGATCGCTTCGGACACCATCTGGGTGGCTCTGGCTTCCGCTTCCGCCGCACGTTCGCGGGCTTCCGCCTGCAGAAAAGCCGACTGCCGTTCCCCTTCCGCCATCAGGATCTGCGCCTGTTTTTCCCCTTCCGCCTTCAGAATCGCCGCCTGACGTATCCCTTCGGCTTCCAGAATATCCGCTCGTTTGGTGCGCTCCGCTTTCATCTGGGCGTTCATTGATGCAATCAGCTCTGCCGGTGGACGAACATCGCGGATCTCAATGCGGGTAACTTTAATGCCCCAGGGATTGGTGGCTTCATCCACAATATGCAACAACCGGCTGTTAATGCTGTCGCGTTGCGAAAGCATTTCGTCCAGCTCCATCGACCCCAACACGGTACGGATGTTGGTCATGGTCAGATTGATGATCGCCAGTTCCAGGTTGCTGACCTCATAAGCGGCGCGGGAGGAATCTACCACCTGGATGAAGCAGACGGCGTCGATGGTGACGTTGGCGTTATCTTTGGAGATGATCTCCTGGGACGGAATATCCAGTACCTGCTCCATCATATTGATTTTACGGCCGATGCGATCCATAAACGGCACGATCAGGTTCAGCCCCGGCTGTAGCGTGCGGGTGTAACGCCCGAAGCGTTCAACCGTCCATTGATAGCCTTGCGGCACGATCTTGATGCCGGACCAGACAATAATGAGAGCGACGACAACCAAAACGGGAATAAAAGTGAGCATTTTGTATTTTCTCCAGGTGCTTGTGCTATCCGGCAGTGTAGCGCAGCTGGCTAAAAAGCAAATGAGAAGGTGAACCGGGAAGCGATCTTTGCGAGCGGCATGCAGCCGCGAAAAGCAGGATCACGCCGCCGAAACGACGTGAAAAGGGGGCACCGTTTACATATCCAGTTCGATGTCGTCCAACGGGCGGCAGCAGCAGGGCAGAATCTCATCCTGTTGCAGGCAGGCCAGCGGCGTTTCCCGGTAGACGACCTTGCCTTTGAGCAGGCGCAGGCGGCAGGAGCCGCAATAACCGGAGCGGCACTGATATTCCACCTTGACCCGCTGGGATTCCAGCGCGTCCAGCAGGGAGTCATGCTGGTCGGAATACATCAACTGCGCACCGGAGATGCGCAGTGTGACGGTAGCGATACTCATGGCGGTTATAGCTGGAAATCGCTGAGGTCGTCGGCGTTGATTTCCGCATCAATCTGGCCGACCAGATAAGAGCTGACCTCGACTTCCTGCGGCGCTACCTGCACGTTGTCGGACACCAGCCAGGCGTTGATCCACGGGATCGGGTTGGTGCGGGTTTCAAACGGCAGCGGCAACCCGACGGCCTGCATGCGGATGTTGGTGATGTATTCCACATACTGGCAAAGAATGTCTTTGTTCAGGCCGATCATCGAACCGTCGCGGAACAGATATTCCGCCCACTCTTTTTCCTGCTGGGCCGCCATCACGAACAGGTCGTAGCACTGTTGCTGGCATTCTTCCGCCACTTTTGCCATTTCAGGGTCGTCCTGGCCGGAACGCATCAGGTTCAGCATATGCTGGGTGCCGGTCAGGTGCAGTGCTTCGTCGCGGGCGATGAGTTTGATGATTTTGGCGTTGCCCTCCATCAGTTCGCGCTCGGCGAAGGCGAAGGAGCAGGCGAAGCTGACGTAGAAGCGGATGGCTTCCAGCGCGTTGACGCTCATCAGGCACAGATAGAGCTTTTTCTTCAACTGGTAGACGTTGATGTCC
The DNA here is from genome assembly GCF_000400505.1 of Musicola paradisiaca NCPPB 2511. Classification (NCBI taxonomy): domain Bacteria; kingdom Pseudomonadati; phylum Pseudomonadota; class Gammaproteobacteria; order Enterobacterales; family Pectobacteriaceae; genus Musicola; species Musicola paradisiaca. The sequence continues at coordinate 1,168,605 of NZ_CM001857.1, forward strand.
ACCGTCTTGCCGTTGACCTGATGGGTGCCTTCCCCCAGCAAGTGGTAATAGCTGGTGAGTTCGATCAGTTCGTCATAGAAACCGGAGATGTCGCGCGCACGCTTGAGGATCTCCTCATTGGTCACGATGTCGTCGAAGACCACCGACGGATCGTTGACGATATTGCGGATGATGTGGGTGTAGGAGCGGGAGTGGATGGTCTCCGAGAATGACCAGGTTTCCACCCAGGTTTCCAATTCGGGGATGGAGATCAGCGGCAGCAGCGCCACGTTGGGGCTGCGGCCTTGAATGGAATCCAGCAGCGTTTGGTATTTCAGGTTGCTGATGAAAATGTGCTTTTCGTGTTCCGGCAGCGCCTGGTAGTCGATGCGGTCGCGGGACACGTCGACCTCTTCGGGACGCCAAAAAAAGGAAAGCTGTTTTTCAATCAACTTTTCAAAGATTTCATACTTTTGCTGATCGTAACGCGCTACGTTGACCGGTTGACCGAAGAACATCGGTTCCTGTAGCTGGTCGTTTTTGTTTTGTGAAAAAGTGGTATAGGCCATGGTATCTCCAAACCGTTCGGCGACGGGCTGCGACGCCGAACTCTGACAACGTGCAGTGACCGGATTATGTCATCCCCGATAAGCGGGGGGATCCATCGTCAGTATATTGTTGGTATCAGGATGGATACCTGCAGGGCAGGTATGACGCAATAACGACATTGCTGTTATCGACCGCACGGAACGCCACGGCGGGCGCCCGTGCGGCAAACAGCCATTGCTGGCTCAGATTTTACACGCGCCGCTTTCGCAGCCGTCGTCCTGAGGCGTGGTGTCCAACAGGTCATCCTGAACATCTTCGGCGCCGTCACGGGTATTTTGGTAGTAAAGCGTTTTCAGCCCGAACTTGTACGCCGTGAGCAGATCCTTCAACAACTGTTTCATCGGAACCTTGCCCGACGGGAAACGCGACGGATCATAGTTGGTATTGGCGGAAATCGCCTGATCGATGAACTTCTGCATGATCCCCACCAGTTGCAGGTAGCCGTCGTTGGACGGCATATCCCACAGCAGTTCGTAGGCGTCTTTCAGCGTTTCATATTCCGGTACGACCTGGCGAAGAATACCGTCTTTGGACGCTTTAATGCTGATATGGCCGCGCGGCGGCTCGATACCGTTGGTGGCGTTGGAGATCTGCGATGAGGTTTCCGACGGCATCAGGGCGGACAGCGTCGAGTTACGCAGGCCGTGGGTTTTGATGCTCTCGCGCAGCGTTTCCCAGTCGAGATGCAGGGCTTCATTGCAGACGCTGTCCAGATCGCGTTTGTAAGTGTCGACCGGCAGGATGCCTTGCGCGTAGGTGGTTTCGCCGAACCACGGACAGGCGCCTTGTTCCTGCGCCAGAACGTTGGAGGCTTTCAGTAGGTAATACTGAATGGCTTCAAACGTGCGGTGCGTCAGGTTGTTGGCGCTGCCGTCGGAGTAACGGACGCCGTGTTTCGCCAGATAGTAGGCGAAGTTGATGACGCCGATGCCCAACGTGCGACGCCCCATGGCGCCGCGTTTGGCGGCGGGGATCGGATAGTCCTGATAGTCGAGCAGGGCATCCAGCGCGCGTACCGCCAATGTCGCCAACTCTTCCAGTTCGCTCAAATCGCTGATGGCGCCGAGGTTGAAGGCGGACAGCGTACAGAGCGCGATTTCACCGTTCTCATCGTTGACGTCTTCCAGCGGCTTGGTCGGTAGCGCGATTTCCAGACACAGGTTGGACTGGCGAACCGGCGCGACCAGCGGATCGAACGGACTGTGGGTATTGCAGTGATCGACGTTCTGGATGTAGATACGCCCGGTGGAGGCGCGTTCCTGCATCATCAGAGAGAACAGTTCCACCGCCTTGAGTTGTTTCTTGCGGATGCTGTCGTCCTGTTCGTATTGCACGTACAGACGCTCGAATTCATCCTGATCGGTAAAGAAGGCGTCATACAACCCCGGTACGTCGGAAGGGCTGAACAGCGTGATGTCCTCGCCTTTCACCAGACGCTGGTACATCAGCTTGTTGAGCTGTACGCCGTAGTCCAGATGGCGCACGCGGTTGCCTTCGACGCCGCGGTTGTTTTTTAGTACCAGCAGGCTTTCCACTTCCAGATGCCACAACGGATAGAACAGCGTGGCTGCACCGCCGCGGACGCCGCCCTGAGAACAGGATTTCACCGCCGTCTGGAAATGTTTGTAGAACGGAATGCACCCGGTGTGGAACGCTTCGCCGCCACGGATTGGGCTACCCAATGCCCGGATGCGACCGGCGTTGATGCCGATGCCGGCGCGCTGGGAGACGTATTTGACGATCGCGCTGGAGGTGGCGTTGATGGAGTCCAGACTGTCGCCGCATTCGATCAGCACGCAAGAACTGAACTGACGAGTCGGGGTGCGCACGCCGGACATGATGGGCGTCGGCAGCGAAATCTTAAAGGTGGAAATCGCATCGTAGAAACGCTTCACATAGTCCAGGCGGGTTTCGCGCGGATAACCGGAGAACAGGCAGGCCGCCACCAGAATGTACAGGAATTGGGCGCTTTCGTAGATGTCACCGGTCACTCGGTTTTGAACCAGATATTTCCCTTCCAGCTGTTTAACCGCCGCGTAAGAGAAATTCATATCCCGCCAGTGATCGATGAAAGCGTCCATCAGTGTGAACTCTTCCTGGCTGTAATCCTCCAGCAGATGGCGGTCGTACTTGCCCATATCGACCATGTTCACTACGTGGTCGTACAGTGTGGGCGGCTCGAACTGGCCAAAGGCTTTCTTGCGCAGGTGGAAAATGGCCAGGCGGGCGGCAAGGTACTGATAATCCGGACTTTCGCGGGAGATCAGGTCAGCGGCCGCCTTGATGATGGTTTCATGAATGTCCGCAGTTTTGATGCCGTCATAGAACTGGATGTGGGAACGCAGTTCCACCTGCGACACAGAAACGTTATGCAGACCTTCTGCCGCCCATGTAATCACCCGGTGGATTTTGTCCAGATTGATGCGTTCTTTACTGCCATCGCGTTTGGTAACGAGCAGACTCTGGTTCATTGAGCTGGTACCTGTGTGGTTTTGACCCCTTTCATTTTCAATGGCTGAAAATGTAAATGAAAAATAGTGCCTCTTACTAGAAGAAAACACTATATATAGGGGGTGGGTTTGAATTTGATAACAAGATAATGTGAAAAATGTTGTATTGCAAGAGAACAAAAGCGTCTGTTTTTGTGGATAACATAGGGAAGATGTGTTGCAAAAATGCTGCATCCCAGCCGTGGTGCGGCTTTGTTTTCTGTCAATCAGCCGTGAGAGAAAATAAAAAAATTGATCGAGTGCCGGTTTCTTGCACGACGCTGAAAAGCGTCAACTTGATTCCGAAGCGAATGGCGTGAGCGGTGCGCGGCATCCTTGATGTTTCTCGGCGACGCACTGCCCGGCGATGGTGTTTGGCGAAAACTTATCCGGCTCGAACGCCGATGAAGCCAACCATCGGCGCGGCATTTTCGAGAAACTCACGGCAAGGATGAGGAAATGATTAATGACCGGCGGGAGCGTCGTCGCGCCAGGTGTGAACCATGTAGTTGACGTCGACGTTGCGCCCTAAGCGGAAGCTGTCGGTAAGCGGCTGATAGCTCAGCCCGGTAATGTGGCGCTCGCGTAACGGCGTGTCGTCTATCCAGCCCAGCAATTCCGCCGGCCGGATGAATTTTTTGATGTTGTGGGTGCCGCGCGGCACCATGCCGGTCAGGTATTCGGCGCCGACGATCATCATCAGCCAGGCTTTGGGGTTGCGGTTGATGGTGGAGAAAAAGACGTGGCCGCCGGGTTTGACCAGCCGGGCGCAGGCTTCAACCACCGAGCGCGGATCCGGTACGTGTTCAAGCATCTCCATGCAGGTCACTACGTCGTATTCGCCGCCGTGGGCTGACGCATGGCTTTCCACCGTTTCCTGTACGTATTCTACGGCGACGCCGCTTTCCAGCGCGTGCAGCCGCGCCACCATCAGCGGTTCGCTGCCCATGTCCAGGCCCGTGACCTGCGCGCCTTCCCGCGCCATGCTTTCCGCCAGAATGCCGCCGCCGCAGCCGACATCCAGCACTTTTTTGCCGAACAAGCCGTCTGCGCGCGCGATGACGTAGTTCAGGCGCAGCGGGTTGATACGGTGCAGCGGTTTGAATTCGCCTTCCAGATCCCACCAGCGGGAGGCCACCGCATCAAATTTGGCGATTTCGTCATGGTCGACGTTTGGAACGGATGTTTCTGCATTCATGGGGGGAGTAACCTTTCATTATTTGCGCTGTGGCGAGTATATCCGTCCCCCGGCGGATGTTGTAGTCGCTTGAGCGGGATTCGCCGCCCGGCGGGGCGTTATCCCGCTGAAAAGAAGACGGAAGGAAACGCCGTGGAATTTCCCCTGAAACCCCGCATTGTGATATGATTTTCCACCTTTTAAACTCGGGTATGAATAGAGGGATAGCGGCTCCATGAGCGACCTTGCCAGAGAAATTACACCGGTCAACATCGAGGAAGAGCTGAAAAGTTCATATCTGGATTACGCCATGTCCGTCATCGTCGGGCGTGCGTTACCGGATGTTCGCGATGGTCTCAAGCCGGTGCACCGCCGCGTACTGTACGCGATGAGTGTGCTGGGCAATGACTGGAACAAGCCTTATAAGAAATCGGCCCGTGTGGTCGGGGACGTTATCGGTAAATATCACCCGCATGGTGATAGCGCGGTCTACGATACCATTGTGCGCATGGCTCAGCCGTTTTCACTGCGCTATATGCTGGTGGACGGTCAGGGCAACTTCGGTTCCATCGACGGCGACTCCGCCGCAGCGATGCGTTACACCGAAGTCCGTATGGCCAGAATTGCCCACGAACTGCTGTCCGACCTGGATAAAGAAACGGTGGACTTTGTGCCCAACTATGACGGCACAGAGCAGATCCCGGACGTTATGCCTACCCGCATCCCGAACCTGCTGGTCAACGGTTCCTCCGGCATCGCGGTAGGGATGGCGACCAACATTCCGCCGCATAACCTGTCTGAAGTCATCGATGGCTGCCTGGCCTATATCGATGATGAGAACATCAGCGTTGAAGGGCTGATGACCTATATTCCCGGCCCGGACTTCCCGACGGCGGCCATCATCAACGGTAAGCGCGGCATAGAAGAAGCCTACCGCACCGGCCGTGGCAAAGTGTACATCCGTGCGCGCGCCGAAGTGGAAGCGGATGAGAAAAGCGGCCGCGAAACCATCATCGTGCATGAAATTCCCTATCAGGTGAACAAGGCGCGACTGATCGAAAAAATCGCCGAGCTGGTCAAAGACAAGCGTATCGAGGGCATCAGCGCGCTGCGTGACGAGTCTGACAAAGACGGGATGCGCATCGTCATTGAAATCAAACGCGATGCGGTCGGCGAGGTGGTGCTCAACCATCTGTATTCCCAGACCCAGATGCAGGTATCGTTCGGCATCAACATGGTAGCCCTGCATCAGGGGCAGCCGAAGCTGATGACGCTGAAGGAAATTCTGGCCGCGTTTGTACGCCACCGTCGTGAAGTGGTGACGCGCCGTACCATTTTCGAACTGCGCAAAGCGCGGGAACGCGCCCATATCCTGGAAGGGCTGGCGGTCGCGCTGGTCAACATCGATCCGATCATTGAGTTGATTCGTCACGCCTCTACCCCGGCTGACGCCAAAGCCGCCCTGGTGGCGCAGGCGTGGGAGCTGGGCAGCGTGGCCGCTATGCTGGAGCGCGCCGGCGACGATGCCGCGCGTCCGGAATGGCTGGAGCCGGAGTTCGGCATTCGTGACGGCAAATATCACCTGACCGAACAGCAAGCGCAGGCGATTCTGGATCTGCGTTTGCAGAAACTGACCGGGCTGGAACATGAAAAGCTGTTGGATGAGTATAAGGAACTGCTGACGCAGATCGCCGCGCTGTTGTTTATCCTGCGTAGCCCAGAGCGCCTGATGGAGGTGATCCGTGAAGAGCTTGAGGCGATCAAGGAACAGTACAACGATCAGCGCCGTACCGAAATCACCCACAATAGCGCCGATATCAATATCGAAGATTTGATTTCCCAGGAAGACGTGGTCGTGACCCTGTCGCATCAGGGATATGTGAAATACCAGCCGTTGAGCGACTATGAAGCCCAGCGCCGCGGCGGCAAGGGCAAATCGGCGGCTCGCATCAAGGAAGAAGATTTCATCGATCAGTTGCTGGTGGCGAATACTCACGACACCATCCTGTGCTTCTCCAGCCGCGGTCGCCTCTATTGGCTCAAGGTGTATCAGTTGCCGGAGGCTAGCCGCGGCGCTCGTGGCCGGCCGATCATCAACCTGTTGCCGTTGGAGCAGAATGAGCGCATCACCGCTATTCTGCCGGTACGTGAATACGAAGAAGGCCTGAACGTGTTTATGGCTACGGCCAGCGGTACGGTGAAGAAAACGGCGTTGACCGAATTCAGCCGTCCGCGTAGCGCCGGCATCATCGCCGTCAATCTGAATGACGGCGATGAGTTGATTGGCGTCGATCTCACCGACGGTAGCAACGAAGTCATGTTGTTCTCCGCTGAGGGTAAAGTGGTGCGTTTCTCCGAGTCGGCGGTGCGTACCATGGGCCGTACTGCTACCGGGGTGCGTGGCATCAATCTGCAAGATGACGATCGCGTGGTATCGCTGATTGTGCCGCGTGGGGAAGGCGATATCCTGACCGTAACCGAAAACGGGTACGGTAAGCGCACGGCTATTAACGACTACCCAACCAAATCACGCGCCACCAAGGGCGTCATTTCCATCAAGGTCAGCGAGCGTAACGGTAACGTGGTCGGCGCGGTTCAGGTGGATACCACCGATCAGATCATGATGATCACTGACGCCGGCACGTTGGTGCGTACTCGTGTGTCAGAAGTCAGCATTGTGGGCCGTAATACACAAGGCGTGACTCTGATTCGTACCGCAGAGGAAGAGCGGGTAGTCGGCCTGCAGCGCGTCGCGGAACCGGTAGAGGATGACGAACTGGATGGCGTTGTCGCCGTGGACGGTGAAGAACTGGCGGAAGACATGCCAGATGAGCCTGATAACGAGGATGACGCGCCGGTAGACGACGAATAAGTCCCGGCGTTTCCGATACCAAGCCAGCGTCCGGTGCGCTGGCTTTTTTTATGCGGAATGGTACTGTATCGGCTGTTTCGGCCTGTTCCCCTGATCTGATCACCTTATGGTACGCCTGTGAAAATCGTCGCTTCCTTTCAGACCACCCTAAAAGTTTCACGGTACATGTTCCGTGTACTGTCGATGGTGTTGTGGTTGCTGGGTATGGTGATTTCGGCGTTCTATTTCAACAAGGCGCTGCATGAGCGCGAGTCCCACCTGCGTCAGATTTTCGCGCTGAATTTCGATCAATCGCTTGGCTATATTCACCATGTGAACGATGTCGCCCACGAGTTGAAGTATATAGCGACAAACCGGCTCGCTACGGTTCCGGTTCGTCGGGATCGGCTGGCGCCGGTCAAGGCGCCGTCGTTTGCGGTTTACCCGTTGTCACAACGTGTGGATTGCGGATCTCTGTATGAAAAAAATGCCGCCAGACTGCAACAGTTGACCGATTTTTTTACCCAATGGCGCGATGATTTCTCTTCGATTTACGATCTAAACCGTCTGTTCTTTGTCGACAACGCGCAGCAATGCATTGTGGATTTCGGTATTCGCAACCCGTCGTTGGATCGGGATGGTTTACTGCGGAATGTGCAGGAGCATCTGCAGGATCAGCAGACCAATCGGTTGACCGGCAGGCGTGATGACAGCCTCTTTTGGATAATCCCCGGCCCATCGCCCGACACGGGTTATCTCTATTCGCTGACGCCGGTCTATGTGGATAATCAATTAGTCACGACCATCGGCATTGAACAAGCCATCCGGCTGGATGATTTCGTGCTGAGTAACGATTTGCCGCTGGGCGTCAAGCTGCTCGATCAAAACAATAAGCCGTTGTTACAGCTTGCGGATGGCGTAGGCAGCAACCTCTACCCAGACGCGCTCGATTATTTTGGCTATATCGATGGCTACAACACGCTGATTATGAAAAAGGCGTTGCCGCCAACGACGCTCAGCGTGGTGTATTCATTGCCGCTGGAAAGCATTCTGGCCACGCTGAATTCACAAATCGTGAATCTGGTATTGCTGAATCTGGCCGGCGCCATCGTGCTGTTGGTGCTGACGCGGTTGTTTGAGCGCCGGATTTTCCTGCCGGCCGAGCGGAACGCCCTTCAACTGGAGGAAAATGAGCAGTTTAATCGCAAGATTGTGGCTTCTGCGCCGGTCGGCATCAGCATTTTACGCATCAGCGACGGCACCAACATTATCAGCAATGAACTGGCGCATAACTATCTTAACCTGCTGGCCTATGAAGACCGGACGCGCATCACCAAAATTATTTGCGAGCAGCAATCCAAATCGCTGGACGTAGTGACCAGCCGTAATCATCACTTGCAAATCAGCTTTGTGCATTCCCGCTATCGCAATGAGAACGTAGCGATTTGCGTCTTGCTGGACGTCAGTGCCCGCGTGCGGATGGAGGAGTCGCTGCAGGAGATGGCCAACGCGGCCGAGCAGGCCAGCCAATCCAAGTCTATGTTCCTGGCGACCGTCAGCCACGAATTGCGCACGCCGCTGTATGGCATTATCGGCAACCTCGACCTGCTGCGGACGAAGTCATTGTCACGCGATGCCAATCGGTTGGTTGAGGCGATGCAGAACTCATCGTCGCTGCTGTTAAAAATCATCAGCGACATTCTCGATTTTTCTAAAATTGAATCCGAACAGCTTAAGATTGAGCCCGGCAGATTTGCGCCGCGCGAGGTCATCAACCATATCATTAGCAATTACCTGCCCCTGGTGGTGAAGAAACGGTTGACGCTTTATTGCTATATCGAGCCTTCGGTTCCGGTAAGCATACTGGGCGACGCGGTGCGCCTGCAGCAGGTCTTGTCTAATTTGCTCAGCAATGCCATCAAGTTTACTGATACCGGATGCATTGTGTTACAGGTTCAGCGGCGACATGACGGTTATCTGGCGTTTCAGGTGCGTGATACCGGGGTGGGGATCGAACCTCGTTCGGTGATGAAACTGTTCGATCCTTTCTACCAGGCCGGTACCGGCGTACAGCGCCACTTTCAGGGGACAGGGTTGGGGTTGGCTATCTGCGAGAAACTGGTCAGTCTGATGGATGGCGATATTTCCATCGAATCTGAGCCGGGTCTGGGAAGTCTGTTTGGTGTGCGTATCCCCTTGTATCAGGCGCAATATCCACAAACGCTCGTCAATCCGGAGTTGCAGGGCAAGGTGTGCTGGCTGTGGATAAAAAATAGCTATATGGAGCGTTACCTGCAGGCATTGCTGTCCGCCTGTGGTATGGCGGTACGGTATGGTGAGGAACCGGCGGTCGGTGCGGAAGATGTGGTTATTTTTGATGACTCGCTGGATGTCGCACTGAATCCCTACGCTTGTATTTTTATCAGCGGCATGCACACCGGCACTGCGCAGGAAACCGGCGTCGGCCAGTGGGTACACAGCACGGCCGCTCTCCATGATTTGCCGTTGTTGCTGCAGCGTATTTATCGCGGGGCGGAGGGGCTGCCGGGCGAAGCGCCGGTATTGCCGAGCGCCAGTTACGAGCGTAGCGAAAATGGCGATATCCGGATCCTGGTGGTGGATGACCATCCGATAAACCGGCGATTGCTGGCCGATCAGTTGGGTTCGCTGGGGTATCAGGTTATTACCGCGAATGACGGTCTGGATGCGCTGGATGTCTTAAGCAAAAATCCGGTCGATATTGTGTTGACGGATGTCAACATGCCCAACATGGACGGCTACCGCTTTACCCAACGGCTGAGGGACATGGCGCAGACTTTTCCGGTCATCGGCGTTACCGCCAACGCGCTGGCGGAAGAGCGTCAGCGTTGTCTTCAGGCGGGTATGGATAACTGCCTTTCTAAACCGGTAACGCTGGAGACGTTGCAGCAGTCCTTGTCTTACTACAGTAACCTGGTGAGGCAACGCAAGAACGACAGCGCGTCGTCATGATAAACATTGAGTGGCGTGTGATGGGGGCAGGGAGGTGAATCTCCCTGCCTGTCGGCGGTTATTCGCTGTCGGCGTCGGCAGGCGATACGCCGACGGAGGAGAGGTAGTTCAGCAGTGCGATGTCATTCTCCACACCCAGCTTGGTCATGGCTGATTTCTTCTGGCTGCTGATGGTTTTGATGCTGCGATTGAGTTTTTTGGCGATCTCCGTCACCAGAAAACCTTCGGCAAATAAACGCAGCACTTCGCTCTCTTTGGGGGACAGGCGTTTGTCGCCGTAACCGCTGGCGCTGATTTTTTCCAGCACTTTACTGACGCTCTCCGGTGTGAATTTCTTGCCTTTTTGCAATGCGGCGAGCGCTTTTGGCAGGTCGGTGGGCGCTCCCTGCTTCAGCACAATCCCTTCGATATCCAGTTCCAGCACGGCGCTGAGGATCGCCGGGTTGTTGTTCATCGTGAGCACGATGATCGAAAGATGCGGGAAGTGCCGTTTGATGTATTTGATCAGCGTGATGCCGTCGCCGTATTTATCGCCGGGCATCGACAGGTCGGTAATTAATACACTGGCATCCAGTTTGGGTAAGTTGTTGATCAGAGACGTCGAGTCTTCGAATTCACCCACCACGTTCACCCAGTCGAGCTGTTCGAGGGATTTCTTGATGCCGAAAAGAACAATCGGATGGTCGTCTGCAATAATGACGTTTAAAGTGCTCATTGTTTTTTACTCATATTGTTGGCTGCCAGGCTGCAGCAGCGCAGCGACAAACCCTTCTATCTGATGAAGGATATCTTCAATTTGCGCACGATCCTGGCTGGCGATTAGCTTTTCCAGCGTTTCACACAACTGCTTGCCGGGATGAAGATTCAACATGGCAAAAACGCCTTTGAGGCGATGTGCCGTTTGTGCAAGTGATAAAAAATCGCCATTCCGGGTTTCAGTATACAGTCTCTTTAAATCCTCCGGTACTGTCTCAACAAACAGAGAATAGTAGTCACTGTGGCGGAGTTGGCGGGCATAAAACCCGATATCATTCCCTTCTTCCGATTGCCCATCTTCAGCGGACGTGTCCAATTGCTGTTCGATAAGCTTCAGCAATCCGTCCAGCAATAACTGGCTGATATTGTAATTAGTGCGCAGGCGACGGCGTCCAAGCGGCACCAACCGGGTATCGTCGCCAGTGACCAGCAGCGTATCGTCGGCCACTTTTTCCGTACTGTCGGTAATGGTGATTTCCGCATCCTGGCTCACCAGCCGCTCATCGTATACCACCACTTCCGCTCCCCAATGATTCACCATTCGACCGACGATAGCGCGTACTTCATCGGAGGTGATATCCAGCAACAGCGTGATGCCTTCCAGTAATTTTTCTTCTTCTTCCTCTGGCAGATCATCCGGCTCCATTGGCACCGTCAGAACATATTGACTACCCAGTCCCGGACGGCTGTTGATCTGCAATTGGCCGCCCAGTTTGCTACATAGCTGATTACACAAGAATAAGGTTAGTCCTGAATTCCGACGGTAACGGTCTGACTGTGGGTCGGTTGAATAAGGGTGCCGCAGGTTTTCCGATACCTTGCCGGAGACGTTGGCGCCGGTATCGTTGAGGCTGATGATGAGCGGCCCGGCCGAGTGGGGGGATTGTTCGCACGACAACGTGATTTTGCCGTAATCGGTATTGGTGATGGCGTAATCCAACAACAGCGACAGCGTTTTCCTCAGCAATTCGCTGTCTCCGCGCCAGTGTTGACGGATATCCGGGCGATAGTGGTTGAATAACGACAAGCCTTTCTGCTGGATACGCGGCAGTAACTCCAACAGCAAATCGTCAATCAGCGTCAGCGGCGAAAAGGAATCTTGCACCAGCTTCCAATCCTGATTTTCCAATCTGGTCTGCAGGGCGATATTTTCCATGAGCCTCACCGCGTCGGCGGCTTCGGTGATCAGGTGCTGAATCGTCGTTTGCTGGGCTGCCGATGCATCGGTACCGCGTAGCGACTGCGCCAGTTGGTGTACGGTGGACAAAGGTTGTTTGAGTTCCTGACTCAAATGCTGGAATAGCTGGTGGCGAGCGGCGACATTCTTGTCGTATTCCCGCTGTGCCAACTGCAGTTTTTTGGCCACCAGAATCTCTTCGTCCTGTTCGCGTAGCAGAAACAGGCAATAACCGGGAATGTGCTGGCTATTGAAGACGCGCACTTCGAACATTTCGTTTTCCACCGAGGCTTGAATAGCGCCCTGATGCTCTTCGGCCAGCGTGGCGATTTTTTTCAGACTCAGATGAGGATAAAGGCGTTCCGCCAGGGCATTGGCGACGACTATCCGATTGTCGTCGAAATCGTAGATCAAGACGCCGACCGGCACGCGATTGACGATTTCATCGTACATGTGTTGCTGTCGTTGCATCCGGTGAGACAGATCTTCCCGCGGGCGGGTGTAGAAACGACGAAAAGCATAGAATCCCGCCAGCGCGACGATCAGGAGTGCCAGATTCAGTACGATCATCCAGACATTATTGCGTACCATGTCGGCGATCAGCCGTTCCAGTGGAATGACATAAATGATTTTGATCGGCGCATTCATCAACTGCGCCGACACTTCCAGCAGCGACCCGGAACGATGAATGTCCGTCGGGATTTCACTCTCCGCATTGGCGTCGACATTGACCGGCGGCGTCTGCGTGCGCAGCATAAAATTTTCCCGCGACAAAGTGCGCGGGATCAAATCGTTGATGGAGAGATCGAACGCGATGACGGTAGCCAGATGCCCAGGCTGATTGAAGGTAGTACGCAGCGTGAAGTAGTAGTCGTTGTAAAAACGCAGTTTGCGCAGTGGAGAAAAGCTTTCCCGTTCATCCAACGTATTGGCCTGTTGCAGCATTTCCGCTTTGCGCGCTTCCACCATATTGGACAGATAACTCCCGCGAAATTGGGACGAAATATCTTTTAGCGGCTGCGTGGAAACCATGGTCAGACTGTTGTCCTGGCCATTGAGGTAGTACATCGAATAGATATCGGTTTTTGCGCCCCACAAGATATCCAGATACTGCGATATACGGTGCAGCGAGCCGAGCGTGCTTTTGTCATGCTGGCCGAAAATCAGCGCATCAACTTTATGGCCGCTTTTCTCTGCATAAAATACATTTGGCACCAGCGTAATCAGGTTGACGTTATCATCCGCTGGGGAACCGGCTTCGTTGAGCAGGTTTTTGTAAATCTGATCAGTAAAAAAGCGGTAAGTATCAATGCGTTTCTGCATGCCTTCCGCGATGTCGACAAGGTCGTTGCGTTTTTCGGTCAGCGTACTATTGATGTAGTTGTAACTGTAAGCTCCGCTGATCAGCACCAGCAGTAGGGTAAACAGTGCGAAAAAACGGATGATGACGGTTGGCATGAGATTCAGGCTCCACATACCGCAAACGGCAATGCGGACGACATTCCGCGGTAATCTCTGTTGGACGCCGGTGTTGGTCGGAGCAGAGGCCGCATTCGCCTGGCGGGCTGAACCGGTGAAAATGCAAGCATGCAGGGACTTAAATAAGCATTCATCGTTGAAAAGTATCGCTGTAAACCGGACAGGAAAGTATTTTTACCACAATCGTCGAGGGTGATCGATGCAGATGCGATGACAGTGGGCATCCGTCGGGGAGAGATAGCCTATTTGCATTCAGGTTAAAGATAGGGAAAAGGTGTCTCGCAATAAAAAAATGCCGGATGAACCGGCAATCGGAAGATCAATAATGATAAAGCGGAATAGTTAATTGATGACAGCGATGTCATTCTAAGTCTGACGACCGCAAAAAATTGATCACTTAATGCTGCAATATTGATGCGGTATTTGGTGAATAAATACGGCATGGTGAAATAAAGAAAATAGTGACGGCAATATAATTTTGGGCGTTTATTATTGCGCCGATTTTTATCATTTAACGCATCAGAATTCGCCTTCCTGCAACCCGAATTATTTAGGGTATAGGGGGCGGAGAGTCGGGTTTATGGTGATGAAACCGATGTGCAAGGCATCCTGTGTTGCTTTTAGCGTAATACCCAATCTGGGCTCATGGCGTGATGAAAGATTATTTCTCTATCATTATTGTGGAGGGAGTTTATTTATACCTATCACTGATTTTTTGGGTGTGGAAATTAGCAGCAATGAATCATTTTTAATCCGAAATCATTTCTGAATGAATATAAAAATGCCTATTTACAGCGGGAAAATAGTCGGGTGATTTTTGTTAATTGACCCGATTATTCTGGCCGTATTTTTTATCGGGGTGTCCAGCGTCGTGTTATCGACTGGGCACATTTTTTTGATATCCCAGCGCATTCACCGTCAGGATCCGGCGTCGCGTGTTCTGGCATCGCTGCTGACGCGCGGGTGGTCAGTCAAAACAATAACATTGGGTGCGGCGTCACCGTCATCCCGGCGATGGATAGCTTTTTTTCTGCGTATAGCCCCGTATAATTCCCTACTTTCGGTTAGGGGATCGGGGTTCACGTGCAGCAACTCACTGACTTATTGGGGCAGATACAAAAGGCGCTCGACAAACCTTTGCCCAACCGGCCGGGTTTTCATGCCGTAACGCTGTCGGTGACGTTGGCTGATGCCGGATTATTGCTGGCGTGGCTGGCGGCCCAACCCGCCTACCCGCAATTTTACTGGCAGCACCGTCAGGATGACGAAGAGGCTGCGGTCTGCGGGCAGGTTTGTGATTTCGACACGATGGCGGAAGCCGAGCGTTTCCTGCAACGCTACAACACCGATAACAGTGTGCGGATCTGGGGATTGAACGCTTTTGCTAAGCAAGTTGTGGCGGGGAAAGCCCGAACCAGTTTCCTGTTCTTGCCGCGAGTCGCGCTGCTTAGGCAGGGCGATCGCCTGCGGGTGCGGGTCAATCTGTTTAGTGCGCGTTCGCTGTCTGACGATGCGCTTCAGGCTCAGGCGTTTATCGGCGGATTGCGCCCTCTGGCGCCGTTGCCGCAGCTGCAAAACCGTATTCTCGGTATTCGGCATTGCCCGACTCGTCAACAGTGGATAGCACTGCTCCATCTGGCATTAGCGGAGATTCAGCGCGGCAACCTGGAAAAGGTGGTTCCCGCGCGGGCCACCACGCTTAGCCTTGATACGCCGCTACGCGCCACGACATTGATGGCGGCCAGTCGGGCGGTAAATCACCACTGTTATCACTTTATGCTCGCATTCGCTCCGTTTCAGGCATTCATGGGATCCAGTCCCGAACGTCTCTATCGCCGGCGTCTGCAGGCGCTGGAAACCGAAGCGCTGGCCGGAACGGTCGCCGGGCATCCCGATGACGCCCGCGCCGCCGAACTGGCGGATTGGTTGATGAACGACCGCAAAAATCAGTGCGAAAATATGCTGGTGGTAGACGATATTTGTCAGCGACTGCATCAGGCGGCGCAGTCGCTGGATGTGATGCCGCCGGAGGTGGTGCGCCTGCGACGGGTGCAACATCTGCGGCGCACCATTCAGGCCACGCTGCGTCAGGCGAGCGATAGCGAATGTCAGTCGCTGTTACAGCCGACGGCCGCGGTAGCGGGGTTGCCGCGAGCGGCCGCCAGAGAATTTCTGGCCCGGCATGAGCCGTTTCAACGTGGATGGTACGCCGGCTCGGCCGGTTATCTTTCCCGCCAACAGGCCGAATTTAGCGTGGCATTGCGTTCCGCCAATGTGATGGATAATGACCTGACGCTGTATGCCGGCGCGGGCATCGTCGCGGGGTCGGATCCGGAGCAGGAGTGGCAAGAGCTGGAGAACAAGGCGGCTGGGCTGCGATCGTTGCTGGATGACGATATCGCCTAGACGCGCGGTGTGAGTGCTACGGATTAAAAACCTATCTCAATAGGTGCTAAGGGGGATAACCGGTAACGTTTTATGCTTGTTGCGTCAGTTACTGGTTTACATCAAAGTTGGCAGAATGAAAAAAATATAATTATTGCCCTGCGAACAGAATAGGTTAGTCACTGCTATTGAGTCGAATATGTCCACACATGTTTTTAACCGCCATTGGGCGAACGTGCTGTTTGAAACGCTGAGTCGGCAAGGCGTGCGTCATGTCTGTATTGCGCCGGGTTCGCGTTCTACGCCGTTGACCCTGGCGGCGGCGGAGCACCCGGCGCTGATTTGTCATACTCATTTCGACGAGCGCGGCTTGGGGCATCTGGCGCTCGGGCTGGCGAAGGCCTCCGGCGAGCCGGTTGCACTGGTGGTGACGTCCGGTACTGCGGCGGCAAACCTGTACCCGGCAGTGATTGAGGCCGGGTTAACCGGGGAGCGGCTGGTGGTACTGACGGCTGATCGCCCGCCGGAGTTGATCGACAGCGGCGCCAATCAGGCGATCCGCCAGCCCGGCATGTTTGCCTCTCATCCCTCGCAGGTATTAACCCTGCCGCGTCCTACACCGGATATTCCCGCCTGCTGGCTGGCATCCGCCATCGATGAGGCGATGAACCGGTTACGGCATGGCGCGCTGCACATCAACTGTCCATTCGCCGAACCCCTGTATGGTAAAGACGATCCGCTCGCGGATCAGGCATGGTTGCAGGCGTTGGGCGACTGGTGGCGTGAACCACACCCTTGGTTACAGGGGCGCGACGCGACGCCGCAGGCGGCAGCGCAACCGGACTGGACGCATTGGCGCGAGCAACGCGGCGTGGTGGTCGTGGGCCGGGTTCCGGCCGATCAAGGCTTGCGCATCGCCCGCTGGGCTCAGCAGTTGGGCTGGCCGTTGATTGGCGATGTCCTGTCGCAAACCGGCCAGCCGCTGGCCTGTGCTGATTTATGGCTGACGCACCCGCAGGCGGAAGAGCTGAATCAGGCCGATATCGTGGTGCAGTTGGGGGCAAGCCTGACGAGTAAGCGTCTGTTGCAGTGGCTGGCGGCGGTTCGCCCGGCGCAATACTGGCTGGTGGATGAGATGCCGGGGCGACTCGACCCGACATGGCATAAAGGGCGTCGACTGGTGGCGGATATCGGCGATTGGCTGACGGCGCATCCGTCGATCGAAAGGCCGCTCTGGGCCCGGCAGGCGGACGCCTGCGCCAGACGCATCGGCCAGCGCGTGCAGCAATGTTTTGCCGATGACGCATTCGGCGAAGCGCAACTGGCCCATCGCCTGCCGCGTCTGTTGCCGCCGGATGGGCAGTTTTTTGTCGGCAACAGTTTGACCGTGCGATTAGTGGATGCGCTGGCGACGTTGCCGGCCGGTTATCCGGTTTACAGTAACCGCGGCGCCAGCGGCATCGACGGGCTGATTTCGACGTTGGCCGGCGTACAACGCGCCAATGGCCGCCCGACGTTGGCGGTGATCGGCGATTTATCCGCGTTGTACGACGTGAACGCGCTGGCATTGCTGCGGCAGGCGCCGGCACCGCTGGTATTGGTGGTGGTGAATAACGACGGCGGTCAGATTTTTTCGCTGTTGCCGACCCCGGAGCAGCATCGCGATGCGTTCTACTGCATGCCGCAAGGGGTGGATTTCAGCCATGCCGCGGCGCTGTTCGGCCTGCGGTATGCCCGTGCCGTCGACTGGGATCATGTGCAGGCCGCCGTGACGGCCGGCTGGCGCCAGTGCGGCGCTACGCTGGTGGAAGTGGTGGTAGAGCCCAAAGCGGGCGCCGAGATGATGCGCCGGCTGCTGGATGGCGTCCCTTCATGGTGATGCAGGGGCGTCAGGTGGGGCAGGCGCGTCCGGGCGCTCCCTGGCTGGTGATCCTGCACGGTCTGCTGGGCAGCGGCGACGACTGGCAGCCGCTCCTGCCGCATCTTGCCGACTGGCCGGTGTTGCTGGTGGATTTGCCAGGGCACGGCCTTTCCCGCGATTGCCGCACCGACGGTTTTCCCGATGTGAGTCGCCAACTTAATGCGTTGCTGGCGCAACAAGGTATCGAAACCTATTGGCTGATGGGCTACTCGCTCGGCGGCCGCATCGCCATGTATCACGCCTGTCATGGCGACAGCAGCGGCCTGCGCGGTCTGCTGGTGGAAGGCGGACACCCCGGTTTGACGACGGCCGCTGAGCGCGAAGCGCGGGCGTTGCATGATGCGGGCTGGGCGCAACGTTTTCGCCGGGAACCCATCGGGCAGGTATTGGCCGACTGGTACCGCCAGCCGGTGTTCGCCGATCTTTCCGACGCGCAGCGCGCCGCGCTGACCGAACGCCGCGCGCATAATCAGGGCAATGCAGTGGCGGATATGCTGGAAGCCACTTCGCTATCCCGTCAGCCGTTGCTGGCGGAGCCGCTGTGCCGGCTCAACATTCCGTTCGGCTACCTGTGTGGTAGCCTCGATAACAAGTTTCAGGCGCTGGCCGCCCGGTACCGGTTTCGGCTACTGACGGTGGACGGCGCGGGTCATAACGCACATCAGGCGAATCCCGCGGCGTTCGGCGCCCGGATTCGCGAATTTGTTTCGCATCCCGCAGAGGAATAATCCATATGCTTTATCCGAGTGAAGAACTGCTTTACGCACCGATCGCATGGCACGATTGCAGCGGTGATTTTGTCGACATCCACTATCACAAATCTGCCGACGGTATTGCCAAAATCACCATCAATCGCCCTCAGGTGCGTAATGCGTTCCGCCCGCAAACCGTCAAAGAGATGATTCAGGCGCTGGAAAATGCCCGCCATGACGACGGCATCGGTGTGATTATTCTGACCGGCGCGGGCGAGAAAGCCTTCTGCTCCGGCGGCGATCAGAAAGTCCGCGGCGATTACGGCGGTTATAAAGACGACAGCGGCGTGCATCACCTCAACGTGCTGGATTTCCAGCGTCAGATCCGTACCTGCCCGAAACCGGTAGTGGCGATGGTGGCGGGGTATTCCATCGGCGGCGGCCATGTGCTGCACATGATGTGTGACCTGACCATTGCGGCGGAAAACGCCATTTTCGGTCAGACTGGCCCGCGCGTCGGTTCTTTTGACGGCGGTTGGGGCGCGTCCTATATGGCGCGTATCGTCGGCCAGAAAAAAGCACGCGAGATCTGGTTCCTGTGCCGCCAGTATGATGCGCAGCAGGCGCTGGATATGGGGCTGGTCAACACCGTGGTGCCGTTGGCTGAACTGGAGCGCGAAACCGTGCGTTGGTGTCGGGAAATGCTGCAAAACAGCCCGATGGCGCTGCGCTGCCTGAAAGCGGCGCTGAACGCGGATTGCGACGGTCAGTCTGGGCTGCAGGAACTGGCGGGCAACGCCACCATGCTGTTCTACATGACGGAAGAAGGGCAGGAAGGCCGTAATGCCTTTAATGAAAAACGTCAGCCCGACTTCAGTAAATTCAAACGGAATCCCTGATGCGACAGGTCACACTCTCTCGTTACCGCGTGCCGATGGACGCGGGCGTGGTGTTGCGTAACCAGCGTTTGAAAACACGCGACGGGTTAATTGTCCAGCTACAGGACGGCGATCGGCAAGGTTGGGGGGAGATTGCGCCGCTGCCGCAGTTTAGCCGTGAAACGCTGGCGGAGGCGGAAGCCGCGGCGTTGACGCAACTGCGGCGTTGGCAGGCCGGCGGCGATATCGCCGAATGCGCTATTCCGTCGGTAGATTTCGGGCTGAGCTGCGCGTTGGCGGAACTGTCCGGCGAGTTGCCCGCAACCGCCGATTACCGCAAGGCGCCGCTGTGCAGCGGCGATCCGGATGAGCTGTTCGCCATGTTGCAGCATTTGCCGGATCCGGTGGCTAAAGTGAAGGTCGGGCTGTATGAGGCGGTGCGCGACGGCATGATCGTCAATTTGCTGTTGGAGGCGCTGCCGACGCTGCGCCTGCGTCTGGACGCCAATCGCAGCTGGACGCGAGCTAAAGCCGAGGGCTTCATTCGTTACGTCAATCCTGATTACCGCTCCCGCATCGCGTTTCTGGAAGAGCCTTGCAAAACCCGTGATGAGTCGCGGGATTTTGCCCGTTCCAGCGGCATCGCGATTGCCTGGGACGAAAGCGTGCGCGAAGCGGATTTTCGTGTCGAAGCCGAACCGGGCGTCGCCGCGATTGTGATCAAACCGTCGCTGACCGGCAGCATCGCCCGTTGTCGCGATCTGGCGCAGCAAGCGCAACAGGCCGGGCTGACGGCGGTCATCAGCTCCAGTATCGAATCCAGCCTTGGACTGACGCAGCTTGCCCGGCTGGCATGCTGGCTGACGCCGGAGGTGATCCCCGGGCTGGACACGCTGGAACTGATGCAGGCGCAGGTGGTGCGCCCCTGGCCGGACAGCGCATTGCCGCTGATCGCGGTGCAAGAGCTGGAACGGGTATGGCAAGCCTGACGGACTGGCCCTGGCACGTCTGGGCGCAGCGGCAACCGCTGGCGCCCGCGCTGATACATGACGACGGCGTCTGGCGCTGGGCGGATCTGGCCCGGCGTGTGGATTCGTTGGCCACCGGATTCGTGCGTCAGGGCGTCGAGCCGGGGATGGGCATCGCGTTGCGGGGCCGTAACAGTACGGACATGCTGTTGTGTTATCTGGCGCTGTTGCAGTGCGGCGCGCGCCTGTTGCCGCTTAATCCCCAACTCCCGGATGCATTGGTCGAAACCCTGTTACCTACGCTGAATATTGATGCCGGGATCTGTTTCAGCCCGCATTCGTGGCCGGCCGGCATCCGTTCGCTATCGCCGGCTGACGCGACTGTCGACGCGAACGTGCCGCGTCTGGCGTGGCAGGCGTTGCGTTTGGCGACCATGACGCTGACTTCCGGCTCCAGCGGTATGCCGAAAGCGGCGGTGCACACCGCGGCGGCGCATCTGGCCAGCGCGGAGGGCGTACTGCGGTTGATGGCGTTTTCTTCAGGCGATCGCTGGCTGCTGTCACTGCCGCTGTTTCATGTCTCCGGACAGGGGATCGTTTGGCGTTGGCTGGCGGCGGGGGCCACGCTGGTGGTGAGGCCGGCCATGCCGTTGGAAGACGCGCTGAATGACTGTACCCATGCTTCGTTGGTGCCGACTCAACTCTGGCGTCTGTTATCGCAGGACGCCGTGCCGGCGAGCTTGCGGGCGGTATTGCTGGGCGGCGCCATGATCGCGCCCAGCCTGGCCGAACAGGCGGAGGCGCGAGGTATCCGGTGTTGGTGCGGCTACGGCCTGACGGAACTGGCGTCCACCGTTTGCGCCAAGCGCGCCGACGGCAAGCCGGGCGTCGGCCTGCCGCTGGCCGAGCGGGAGATTCGTCTGGCACATGACGAAATTCTGCTGCGCGGCGCGAGTATGGCGTCCGGTTACTGGCGTGACGGCCGGTTGCAGCCGCTGACCGACGAGCAAGGGTGGTTTCATACTCGCGATCGCGGGCAGTGGGACGGCCGTGAATGGCGAGTGCTGGGGCGATTGGATAACCAGTTTTTCAGCGGCGGGGAGGGCGTTCAGCCGGAGGACGTGGAGGCGGTGCTGTTGCGGCATCCGGATGTCAGCTATGCCTGCGTGGTGCCGGTGGCGGATGCGGAGTTTGGGCATCGTCCGGTCGCCGTGGTGGAGCTCGCCTCTTCCTTGTCGTTCGATGCGCTGCGAGACTGGGTTGCGCCGCAATTGGCAGGGTTCCAGCGGCCGGTGGCTTATTTCCTGTTGCCTGATGCGCTGAAAAACGGCGGTATCAAGATTTCCCGTCAGCAGCTCGCAAATTGGGTGGCGCAACAATCGCGTGTGCAATGACGCGCCGGGGTGGCTCGCCTCGCGTTAACCGTTGTCGCATCAGGCTCATATATCCGTCAGGCCTCACGTTGCAAGGGCATTGGCCGTGTTACTCAGCCCATTCCATGGGCGTCGTCCCTTCGGGGGCGCCGCCTGCCGCGTTCAAATCGGCTTACGCCAATTTGGCGTTCACCCGGGTTCTCTTACCGCCGTCAATCCATTGGGATCCACTCGCTTGCCGCCTTCCTGTCACGCGAATTATTGAGGGGATAGCGTGGTTCTTTATCCTGTTTTACAAAAATGATTAGGCTAAAATTCGTGTTAGCATAGATGGTTAGATGACTTTTGTATTCTTGCCTTGAAGGATAGTGATGATGAAAAAGTGGGTTATGGCCGGTGCGGGCAGTCTGATGTTGGCGACGGTTTCTGCGCATGCGGTGAGTATTTCTGGTGAGACCGGACGTGACTATGTCGGCGCCAACGCCAATATGGGGCTCGGGATCCCGGGGTTGTCCGCCAATGCGGGTTGGGGTCATGGCGAAAAACACAGCAACGACGTGTATAGCGCTGGTCTGGATTACACCTTCGCCCTGAGTAATGCCTCGCTGAAGGTCGGCGCCAAGGGGTTATACCTGAACCAGAACAAGTTTGACGATGGTTACGGCGTAGCGCTGGGCGGCGGCTTACAGGTACCGCTCGGCAACGACATCTCGCTGTTTGGCGAAGGCTATTACGCGCCGGACGCATTCTCCAGCCATGTCGATCACTATGTCGAAGCGCGCGGCGGCGTGCGGTGGCAGCCGTTCCGTCCGTTATCCCTGGATGTCGGCTATCGTTACATCAATATGGCGTCCGGCAAGAGCGAGAATGACAACAACGTGGCGGATACCGCCTATGTTGGTCTGGGCCTGAACTTCTGATGTTATCGTGCGGCGCGGATGGGCGGGTCATCGTCCGCCGCGCCTGCCGCTTTGCCGTGTGTCGCCGATTTACTTCCTTTTTAATCAAATAGTTAGAGAAAAATCCTCGTCTTAGACACCATCGGGTCTATGAGGCGTCTTACGCCGTATCGGAACACGATGAGCGGCGGTGCGAGCGCCATTCGTGGCCGGAGATTGCGGCTTCGCCATGTTTTTTGTGTCTTCGCCTGCCTGGCGGTTTTCCCTTTTCGTGCTTGCCGTTACGTCTTCGTTCAGCCATAAGCAAGCGTTGTGTTTGTCACGACGAGTTTTTAAAGTGGGGGAAAACCATCAGGGGAGTGACGCGGATGCTTAGGGTTGAAATGTTGTGTACCGGTGATGAAGTGCTGCATGGGCAAATTGTGGATACCAATGCCGCCTGGCTGGCGGATTATTTGTTTGAGCAGGGATTGCCGATGGCGAGCCGCATGACGGTCGGGGATAACCTTGACGCGCTGGTCTCAGCGCTGACGCAGCGCAGCCAGATTGCCGATGTGCTGATCGTTAACGGCGGGCTGGGGCCGACCAGCGACGATCTGAGCGCGCTGGCCGCCGCGACGGCAGCCGGAGAAGAGCTGGTGGAACATGCCGCCTGGATTGAGCGTATGGCAGCGTTTTTCACCGAGCGCGGACGGGTGATGGCGCCCAGTAACCGCAAGCAGGCGCAATTGCCCGCCAGCGCGGAGCTGGTGGATAACCCGGTCGGCACCGCCTGCGGTTTTGCCATGCCATTGAACCGCTGCCTGATGTTTTTTACCCCCGGCGTGCCTTCCGAGTTCAAGGTGATGGTGGAACAGCAGATCGTGCCGCGGCTACGTCAGCGCTTTGCCGTCGCCGACGCGCCGCGTTGCCTGCGTTTGACCACCTTCGGCCGTTCTGAAAGCGATCTGGCTAACGAGCTGGATGGCTTACCGTTGCCGCCGGATGTGGTGCTGGGTTATCGCTCCTCCATGCCTATCATCGAGTTGAAACTTACCGGCCCGGCGGCGCGCCTGTCGGAAATGGAAGCGCTTTGGCAACGGGTGCGGGAGGTTGCCGGCGAAAATACGATCTTTGAGGGAACGGAAGGGCTACCGGGGCATCTGGCCCGCCGTCTGAAAGAGCGGGGGTTGCAACTGGCGGTGGCGGAGGATTTTACCGCCGGGTTGCTGAACTGGCAGTTGCGCGATGCGGATACGCCGCTGGTGGGCGGCGAACTGCTGGCGCAGCAGTCAGCGGCGGCGCTGTCGTTGCTGGCGGCGGAAAGCCGTCATCTGGCGGAAAAGCAGGATGCGGCGCTGGCGATCTATGTCGGCGGCTGGCAGGACGATACGTTGTCGATCGCACTGCATACCCCGGATGGAACTTTCGCCCAGACGGTGCATTTCAATACCCGGCGTTATCACCGGAAAACCTATCAGGATATGGTATCGATGCTGGCGATGAACATGCTGCGGCGCTGGCTGAATGGTTGGTCGCCGTATGGCGGTCATGGTTGGATCACTGTGGTGGAAACGCTGTAGCCGGGGCACCATCACCATAGACACGAGCCCGGCGGATGCCGGGCTCGTGCAGAGGATTAAGGCTCAATACAGCAGAGAGTACAACTGGCGGCGATAGCGGGCTGCCAGCGCATCGCCGGTGCCGAGTGCGGCCATGATATCCATCAGTGTTTTGCGTACTGCGCCGTCGGCGGCGCTCAGGTCTGTTTTCAACAGCCCCATCAGCAATTCCAGCGCTTCTTCGTTTCTGCCTACCTGATGCAATTGCAGACCGAGCTGCACCACCAGTTCGGCATTTTGCGGATCGGCGTCCAATCGTTGCTGCAACTGTTGAATTTCCGGAGTATCGGCAGCCTGACGCATCAGTTCGATCTGCGCGACCAGCCCGTGGTAGCGGGTGTCCTGATCCTGCAATGGGATGGCGGCCAGCACGGCCTCGGCGTCATCCGCCCGGTTGAGCTGGATTTGCACTTCCGCCAGCAGCAGCGCGATGTCGCTGCGCTTAGGCGCCAGCGCCCAGGCGTCTTTCAGCAGCGTCAAGGCTTCCGGCAGTTGATTTTCCTGAATATGCTGTTGTGCTTCCGCCAGCTTCACGTCTTCAGGTTTCGGTAAAACCTGCTGCAACAGATCGCGGATGACCTCTTCCGGCTGCGGCCCCTGGAAACCGTCGACCGGTTGCCCATCCTTGAACAGGTAAACGGTGGGGATGGCGCGCAAACCAAACTGTGCCGCCACGCGCTGCTCGATGTCGCAGTTCACTTTGGCCAGAACGAACTGACCTGCATATTCCGCAGCCAGTTTGTCCAGCATCGGCCCCAACTGCTGGCAGTGGGCGCTGCGATCAGACCAGAAGTAGAACATGATCGGGGCGCTCATGGACTGTTCCAGCACCTGATGCAGGTTAGTTTCATTGATATCAATCACGTTGGCGTGTTGTTCTAGCATGTTGTTCTCTCTTCACCATTTTCAGGTGTAATGGGGGCAGAAACGCTCCGGTTCAAGCCTTTTTCAGGATTTTGTCCGCAACAGGTAATCCAGCGCGCAGCCGGGCAAGACCCGGCGTAGTACGCTCATGGCGTGGGCGACCACGGTGACAGGGTAGCGCAGGCGCGGCCGCGGGCTTTCCAGTGCGTGCAACAACTTGGGCAGCACGGCTTCCGGCGGCAGGGTAAAGCGCCGGGCGATACCGGGGTTAGTCACCGGTTTTTCCTGGCGGGTCTGGCTGACGTTGTCGGTAAACCGGGTGGTCAGCGGGCCGGGTTCAATCAGGGAAACGCGGATGCCGCTGCCGTGCAGTTCCATCCGCAGTGCGTCGGACCAGGCTTCCAGCGCGTATTTGCTGGCCGCGTAGGCGCCGCGGCCGGGCGTGGAGATCAACCCCATCACGGAACTGGTCTGGATGATGCGGCCTTCGCCATGCGGCAGCATGGCCGGCAGCAGCAGTTGGGTCAGTTGGTGCGTGCCGAACAGATTACTGGAAAACTGTTGTTCCAGTTGCCGCCGGGTGATGGTGCTCAGCGGGCCGTACAGGCCATAGCCGGCGTTATTAAACAATCCGTACAGCCGGTTGCCTGTCAGGGCGATCACGGCAGCAGCCGCCTGCTTGACGCTGGCGCTGTTATCTAAATCCAGATCGATCCCTTCAAAACCCAGTGTATTCATGCGCGCCACATCTTCGGGGCGGCGGCAGGCCGCCAACACGCGATAACCGCGTTGTTGCAGATACTGGGCGGCAATCAGTCCTATGCCGCTGGAGCAGCCGGTAATCAAAACCGCTTTTTGCATAACTTTACCTAACTAAAAAGCTCTAAATATCAAGAGTCGTGGTTAACTAACGGTTCAAGCTGTCTGGCCATCCAATCGGCGATGAACGGCTGGGCATCGCGTGTTGGGTGGATCCCGTCATCCTGCATCCATTCCGGCTTCAGATAGACCTGCTCCATGAAAAACGGCAGCAGAGGAATCGAAAATTGTTGGGCCAGACGCGGATAAACGGCGCTGAACGTTTCGGTATAACGTCGACCATAGTTGCTTGGCAAGCGGATTTGCATCAGTAGCGGTTCGGCGTTGGCCGTTTTGATCCGCGCAATGATGTTGCTGAGATCCCGCTCCAGATTTTGCGGGGGAAAGCCTCGCAGCCCGTCGTTGCCGCCAAGTTCGATCAGCACCCAACGCGGCTGATGCTGGTTCAACAGTGCAGGCAGCCGAGCCAGCCCCTGGGCAGCGGTATCGCCGCTGATGCTGGCGTTGACCACCTGAATATCCGGCGTATGGGCGCGCCAGCGATCGTTGAGCAATTCCGGCCACGCCTGATTGCCCGCCATCCGGTATCCCGCGCTCAGGCTATCGCCCAGCACCAGCAGGGTGTCCGTCGCCAGCGCACGTAAACTGAACAGGCACAGAAACAGAGAGACAACCAGATGCCAGCGGAAAACATTCTTGAAGTTCATCATCTTAGTAAGCACGTTGGTCAAGGGGAACATCAGCTCTCCATCCTTACCGGAGTTGAGCTGGTTGTCAAACCTGCTCAGACCCTTGCGCTGGTGGGCGAGTCCGGTTCCGGCAAGTCCACGCTGTTGGGCATTTTGGCCGGCCTGGATGATGGCAGCGGCGGCGAGGTTTCGCTGTTGGGGCAGCGGTTGGATCGGCTGGATGAGGAAGGCCGCGCGGCGTTGCGGGCGCGGGACGTGGGGTTTGTTTTTCAATCATTCATGTTGGTGCCGACGCTGACGGCGCTGGAGAATGTGCAATTGCCTGCGCTGCTGCGCGGTGAAAGCGACACACAGAGCCGGCAACAGGCGGAACAATTCTTGCAACAACTGGGTTTGGGGGAACGGCTGACGCATCTGCCCGCGCAGCTTTCCGGCGGCGAGCAGCAGCGGGTCGCGCTGGCGCGCGCCTTCAGCGGCCGCCCTCGTTTGCTGTTCGCCGACGAACCGACCGGCAATCTGGATCGCCATACCGGCGATCGCATCGCCGATCTGCTGTTTTCCCTGAATCGCGATTTCGCCACCACCCTGATTCTGGTGACTCATGACGAGCGTCTGGCGCTGCGTTGCGAGCGTCGGCTACGGCTGCGGGACGGCCAGTTATGGGAGGATGCATGATTTGGCGTTGGTTCTGGCGGGAATGGCGATCGCCGTCGTTGTTGATTGTCTGGGTGGCGCTGACGCTATCGGTAGCGTGCGTTCTGGCGTTGGGGACGCTCAGCGATCGGATGGACAAGGGCCTCAGCCAGCAGAGTCGGGATTTTCTGGCGGGCGACCGGGTGTTGCGCGCCGCCCGGCCGGTGGATGAATTGTGGTTGCAACAAGCCGGGCAGCAGGGGCTGACGGTCAGCCGGCAAGTGTCGTTCATGACCATGACCTATGCCGGCGACAATGCGCAACTGGCGCAGGTGAAAGCCGCCGACGAGCGTTATCCCTTGTACGGCGAATTGCAGACCCGGCCCGCCGGGCTGCGGGCGTCGGCCGGTCACGCGCTGGTGGCGCCGCGCCTGCTGGCGCTGCTGAATCTGAAAGTCGGCGACCATCTGGACGTGGGCGATACCACGCTGCGTATCGCCGGCGAGCTGGTGCAAGAGCCGGACGCCGGGTTTAATCCGTTCGATACTGCGCCGCGCGTGCTGATCAGCATGGCGGATGTGGAAAAAACCGGCGCGGTGCAACCCGGCGGACGTATCACCTGGCGCTATATGTTCGCCGGCGACGCCCGGCAGATTGCCCGCTTCGGCGATATCGTCACGCCGCAGTTGAAACCGGATCAGCGCTGGTATGGCGTGGAGGATTCACAAAATGCGCTGGGGAAAACCCTACAGCGGGCCCAACAGTTTTTGTTGCTGTCGGCCTTGCTGACGCTGTTGTTGTCGGTGGCGGCGGTCGCCGTGGCGATGGGGCACTATTGCCGTAGTCGCTACGATCTGGTGGCTATTCTCAAAACGTTGGGCGCCGGCAGGCAGGCGCTGCGCAAACTGATCGTCGGCCAGTGGCTGTCGTTGCTGCTGTTTTCCGGGGTATGCGGCAGTGTGTTGGGGCTGGCGGGTGAAGCGGTATTGATGACGTTGCTGGCACCGGTGCTGCCTGCGGCCCTGCCTGCTGCAGGGCTGTGGCCGTGGGGATGGGCGCTGGGGTCGCTGGTGCTGATTTCCTTGCTGGTGGGCTGGCGGCCGTATCGTTTGCTGCTGGCGACGCAGCCGTTGCGGGTGCTGCGCCAGGATGTGACGGCACGGGGTTGGCCGTTGCGCTATTACCTGCCGACGGCGGTCGGGGTGGTGATTGCGCTGTTGGCGGCGATCTCCGGCGGCGGCGCGCTGTTGTGGTCATTATTGGGGGGCGTGCTGGCGGTATCTGCGCTGCTGGCGGCGATTGGCTGGGGCGGCCTGCTGCTGTTGCGGCGGCTGACGCTCAAACGGCTGGCGTTACGGCTGGCTGTCAATCGTCTGCTGCGCCAGCCCTGGGAGACGCTGGGCCAGCTGGCGGCTTTTTCGCTGTCGTTTATGCTGCTGGCGCTGTTGCTGCTATTGCGGGGCGATCTGCTGGAGCGCTGGCAGCAGCAATTGCCGCCGGGCAGCCCCAACTATTTCGTCTTGAATATCGCGCCGGAACAGGTGGCGCCGGTACAGGCATTTTTGGCCGAACACCAGGTCGCGCCGCAAACCTTCTACCCGATTATTCGCGCGCGGCTGACTGAAATTAACGGCCGGAAATCTACGGATGTGATCCGTGAAAACGACCCCGGCGGCGAGACGGTCAATCGTGAACTGAACCTGACCTGGCTGGCGACGCTGCCGGCGCATAATCCACTGCTGGCCGGCGCTTGGCCGCCTAAACCCGGCGAAGTGTCTATCGAGCAGGGCGTAGCCAAGCGTCTGGGGGTGAATATCGGCGATACCCTGACGTTTACCGGCGATACCCAGCCGTTCAGCGCGCGGGTTTCCAGCCTTAGACAAGTGGACTGGGAGAGCCTGCGCCCTAACTTCTTTTTCATCTTTCCCCCAGGCGATCTGGCTGCTCAGCCGCAATCCTTCCTGACCAGCTTTCGCCACGACGGCGGCGATAATCTGATAGCCCA
Source organism: Musicola paradisiaca NCPPB 2511 (assembly GCF_000400505.1). Taxonomy (NCBI): domain Bacteria; kingdom Pseudomonadati; phylum Pseudomonadota; class Gammaproteobacteria; order Enterobacterales; family Pectobacteriaceae; genus Musicola; species Musicola paradisiaca. The sequence continues at coordinate 1,197,840 of NZ_CM001857.1, forward strand.
ATTGAACCGCCAGTTTCCGACGCTGACGGTGTTGGACGTCGGCGCCATCCTGAAACAGATTGGCCAGGTGTTGCAGCAGGTCGGTCTGGCGCTGGAAGTGATGGTGGTTCTGGTGATCGTCTGCGGCGCGTTGCTGCTGCTGGCGCAGATTCAGGTGGGAATGCGGCAACGTCGCCAGGAACTGCTGGTGTACCGCACGTTGGGCGCCAGCCATCGTTTGCTGCGCGGCACCCTGTGGTGGGAGTTCGCGGTGCTGGGGCTGGCGGCCGGCGTGGCGGCGGCGATCGGCGCGGAGGTGGCATTATGGTTGCTGCAGCGCCGGGTATTTGATTTCCCCTGGCAGCCTAACGGGTGGCTGTGGGTCGGTCTACCGCCGTTGGCGGCGCTGTTGTTGTCGCTATGCGGCGGCTGGCTGGGGTTGCGCCTGCTGCGCGGCAGAGCGCTGTTCCGCCAGTACAACGCCTGATTTGTCGACACATAAATGGCCTTGATGTTGATTCCGGATCCTTCGCGGCGGTGTGGTTAGCCGATACGAGGGTGATAAGGACACGAAGGATGCGCAGCCCGGAGGCAGGCTGCGCGGTTTTGGGGATCAGAAGTTGACGCTGGCGCGCAGCACCACTTCTCGCGGATCGCCGATGGCGACGCGCAGGTTGTTGCCGCTCGACGGGTAGTAAGTCTTGTCGAACAGGTTTTTGACGTTGAGCTGCCATTTCACCTTGTAACCGTTGAGCGGCAGACTGTAGGCGACGAAAGCATCGGCTACCGTATAGTCGTCAAGGTAAAAGCTATTGGCGGCATCGCCGGGACGACGGCCGACATAGCGTGCGCCCACGCCTGCCCGCAGATTGTCGCCGGCATGCAGGCCGGGCGCGCCGAAGTCGTTGGTCAGGAATAGCGATGCAGTGTGGCGCGCCACGTTAGCCATTTCGTTGCCCTGATTGTCCGGATCGGATGTGACGCGGGCATCGGTAAAGGCGTAGGAACCTATGACGCTCAGGCTGTTGGTCAGTTTGCCGGACATATCCAGTTCAATGCCTTGGGAGCGCACTTTCCCCGCCGTGCGGGTCACGGTTTCGCCGGCGATCAATTCGCTGACCATCACGTTGCGTTTTTGAATGTCGAACAATGCCAGGTTGGCGGTGACGCGGTTTGGCAGATCTAACTTGGCGCCGACTTCATACGACCGGCCGACCTCCGGCGCCATGGCGCCGATCTGGCTGGCGATGGAGACATTGGGTTTGAAGGATTCGCTGTAGCTGCTGTACAGCGACAGACTCTGCGTCAGGTTGTAGACCACGCCGGCACGCGGAATTAAACGGCTGTCGGCGCTGTCGGTATTGGTGATGAAGGGGCGTCCTTTGCCTGCCATGACGTCGAAATGGTCATAGCGCAGGCCGCCCAGCAGCAGCCAGTGTTCGTTCAAGCGAACGGCATCCTGAACAAACACGCCGGTGCTGTCGACGTTTTCACGCTGGTCGCTGTCCGCCGCGCTGATAGTGGTGGAAGCCGGCTGCAAGCCGTAAACCGGATTATAGACATCGAAGCTGTAACGCCGGGTGCTGCGCAACATGTCGCCGCGGTAGGTGCGATCCGCCTCGTGATCAACGCCCAGCAGCAGCTGGTGGTTGATGCGGCCCCAGTCAATATCGCCGTTCAGCGTCATCTGTACGCTTTGCGACTGGCTGCGCGCGTCGGCGGTGGCGTCGGCCTGACGGGTCAGAATGCCGGTATTGGCGTTAAAGGCGGTGGCGCGGGCCTGATTGTCGTTGTAGGTATTGCGGCTATAGGTGTAATTCAGCCCGGTTTTCCAGCGGTCGTTGAGTGAATGATCGAGCTGGAACGTCAGGGTGTCCTGATCGCCGCGGGTGGCGTTGTAGGTTTCGTCAAAACGGCGTTCGCGCGGTGTATTGACCGGTTTGCCGGTGCGGCTGTCAATGACGGTGCCGCGGTCAAATGGCGTCAGGTATTCCATGTGTTCCCAGGCGACGCGCACCGTGGTGTTATCGCCGTACCACATCAATGATGGCGCGACGGTGGTCTGGCGGTTTCGACCGAAGTTGCGCCAGTAGTCGGTTTCGTCGTGGTCGACGATCATGCGGTAGGCGAGCCCGGAGGTGCCCAGCGGCCCGGTGACGTCCAACTGCCCGCCGCCGCCGTTGTAGCTGCTGTTCCAGCCTTCGAGGTGCGTCTTCTGCACCAGTTCCGGTTTTTTGCTGATGATATTGATCATGCCGCCGGGTTCTCCCCAGCCGTAAAGCATCGACGCTGGGCCTTTCAGTACCTCTACCCGTTCGGTCGTCGGTGTGACGTTGCGTGCCTGAATGGAGCGGATGCCGTCGCGCAGAATGGAGCCGTCCCGGTTATCGCCGAAGCCGCGTTTCATCACGGCGTCCTGCGTACCGCCCAGTGTATTGGCCTGCGTGATGCCGCTGACGTTGTACAAGGCTTCGTCGAGGCTTCTGGCCGCCTGATCGTCCAGCACTTGTTTCTGCACCACGTTGACCGCCTGCGGTACATCCAGCAGACGGCTGTTGGTGCGAGTACCGGTAGTGGTGGTGTGGGGCTGATAGCCGGTGTTGTCCTGGCTGCCGACGGCCGGCGTACTGGCGCTAACGACCAGCGTATCCTCTTGTTTTTTCTCTGCCTTGGCCGTAGCGGCTGCGGTTTGTTCCGTGGTGGTGGCCGCGTGCGGGCTGAACGGCAGCAGCGCCAGCAGCGGCCAGCCTTTACGCCAGAGGTTATTGTTCATGTGTGAGTTGACTCCAATAGGTCCCTGAAAAATCAATGGATAAAAATTGCTGATAAATCTGTTGCAGCGTCAGTTGCGGATCCAGATCGCGGAATAACTCCGGGTAGAGCGCTTTGGCGAACATCTCCACCATCACTACGTGATAAGGGCTGAGATAGAAGTTGTGCCACATGCTCCAGGCACGGCCGGTATTGACGGCGGAAAGGTGCGACAGCAGCGGTTCCTGACGAAGCAGCGTGGAGAAGCTGTCCTGTGCCTGCTGGGGTGAAACATCCGGGCCGAGCATCAGATCCGACAGGCGCTTGCCCTCCGGCCCGGCCATGCCGGTGGCGATGTAGACGTCCGGGCGGGCGGCCAGCGCTTGTTCGGGGCTCAGTTCGCCATAAACGCCGCGCACCGAACCCGCAGCAATGTTGTCGCCGCCGGCGAAAGCCAGTAGTTCGCCCAGATTACCGTTGACCGCGGTGGTGCAGCAGGTGTCCCGACGGCCAAGATGCAGATGCAGCATCACCCTGGTCTTGCGCCCCTGATGTTGGCTGAGCCGCTGGCGCACGGTATCCATATGTTGCTGGTAGAACTGGATAAAAGCGTCGGCGCGCGTTTGCCGATTGAGCACCTCGCCCAGCAGTTTCAGGCTGGGGACGGTGTTTTTCAGCAGATCGATGCGCAGGTCGACATAGATAAACGGAATACCTGCTTGGGTCAGCGCCTGCTGAATACCCTGCTCATTGTCGGAGCCTTTCGCCAATCGCGGCAGGATCACCAGATCCGGTTTCAGCGGCAGCAACGTTTCTGCATTAACGGTGTTCAGATTGCCGTTTCCCAATTGCGGGATGTGGGCGATGTCGGGATATTTGGCGACGTAACGCCCCCAGCTTTGCGCATCGTAGCGCGCCAGATCGCCAGGCCACCCCACAATGCGTTGCGCCGGATTACCGGGTTCCAGCAGCGCCAGCGTATACAGCATGCGGCTTTCGCCCAGAATGATGCGCTGCGGGTTATCCGGAATAGCAACCTGACGGCCCTGCATATCCGTGACGATTTTGGCGTGGGTCAGCGCACTAAAAAACAACAAGGTAAAAAAGGTAATGATGACGCGCATAACGAATTCCCGTAAAAATCACGCAGGGAAAAATAATAATAATTATTTCTATTTGCAATATTTGTGTGGCGTTATTACGAAGGGTGAAAAATAAAAATGTTTTTTTTCAATTTGATAAATGGATTTTTGTAAATAATTAAAGCCAGTCAATCTACTGGCAGCGGGGATAGGGGAACGTCAAACGGCGGTCATGCTGTAACCGGCATTGTTATTTCTGGCTGTTGGACGTGTTCCCGCCGCTACGCGCCTGGTGGTTTTCTGTGGGGGGAGTCATCCGGGCAGTGGATGCTGACAAGGCGAGAGGCAAGCGCTGGAGTTTGGTGCGCGGGCGGCCAGAGATGTTATCCCTGCAGCCGCCCTGTGAGCCCCGGCTTTTGCGAATACACGTAAGCCGGGTAGGGAGTTATTTCTTGCGGGCGTACTTCAGGGAGTCCAGGGCAACGGCGAAAATGATGATGCCGCCTTTGATAATGTACTGCCAGTAAGGGCTAACGCCGATGTAAGTCAGGCCGTAGTTGATCAGGGTGAAGATGATAACCCCGGTCACGACACCGGCAACCGTACCCACGCCACCGGCAAAAGACACGCCGCCGACCACACACGCGGCGATGGCGTCAAGTTCGTACATAAAGCCCAGGTTGTTGGTGGCGCTACCGATACGGCCGGCTTCCAGCATACCGCCGAAGGCATAGAACACGCCGGACAGCATGTACACCCAAATCAGGTTCAACGACACGTTCACACCAGACACTTTGGCGGCTTCCGGATTACCGCCGATAGCGAAGATGTTTTTACCAAAGCGGGTTTTATTCCACAAAATCCACACGAACAGCGACGCAATCGCTGCATAGAACGTGATGTAGGACAGTTTGAAATCGCCGAAGTGCACAAAGCCCTGTGCAAAAGTGGAGAAACGGTCGTCAAAGCCGGCGATCGGGGAAGCCCCCACGATGTCGTAGTACAGTGAGTTGATACCGTAAACGATGATCATCGTACCCAATGTGGTGATGAACGGCGTCACTTTCAGGTAGGCGATGATAAGACCGTTGACCAGACCAATTACTGCACCGATAGCACAGACGATCAGAATAACCAGCGGGATCGGCATGGTTTCCAGGTGTGGGAACACTTTGTTGGTGTTGTCCATCGCCTGTAACAGCGTGGCGGCAACCACGGCGGCGAGGCCGACCTGGCGACCTGCTGACAGGTCGGTACCCTGCGTGACGATAAGCCCGGCTACGCCAAGCGCGATGATCACGCGCACCGAAGACTGGGTAAGAATGTTACTCAGGTTGGTAAGGCTGAGGAAGGTGGGGTCCTGGATAATAATAATCACCAGCAGTACCAGCAGTACGGCGTAAATGCCACTGTCTTTCAGCCAGGTGAGCGCACTTTTTTTAGTTGTAGCTTTCATGGTAACAGCCCTTGCATCATTAAAGGTGTAACGACGCTAAACGGAGAATTTCGTTCTGCGTGGTGTTCTTGGTTTCGACAATGCCTGACACCAGGCCGTTGCTCATCACCAGAATTCGATCGGTAATGCCAAGCAGTTCCGGCATTTCGGACGAGATGATGATGATGCCTTTGCCTTTACGAGCCAGTTCGGCAATCAGCTGATAAATCTCGAATTTCGCGCCCACGTCAATACCGCGGGTCGGTTCGTCGAGCATCAGGATCTCCGGCTGGGTCAGCAGCCAACGCCCGATGATGACTTTTTGTTGGTTGCCGCCGGAGAGTGAACCGATAGGGGTATGGTGCCCTGGGGTTTTTACCCGCATGGAATCGATAACCCACTGCACGTCGCTTTTCATGCGGGAGTTATCCAACAGCCCAATGCTGTTTTTATATTTGTTGATGTTGGAAATCAGCGAATTAAAGCCGACATCCAGATAGGCATAAATCCCGGTGGAACGCCGTTCTTCCGTCACCAATGCAAAACCGTTGTTGATGGCTTCATTGGCGGAATGGTTGTTGACTTGCTTGCCGCGCAACGTGATGGTGCCGCTGAGTTTTTCGCGGATACCGAACAGGGTTTCGACGATATCGGTACGTTTGGCGCCGACCAGACCTGCAATCCCCAGAATCTCGCCCTGGCGCAGGTCAAACGACACATCGCGGATAGACGGTTGACGCATTGAGGTCAAACCGCGTACTTCCAGCATCACGTCACCGGGGGTGTTGGTTTTCTCCGGGAAACGCTGGGTCAGCGAGCGGCCCACCATCATGGCGATGATCTGATCCATATTCAGGCCTTCGAGCGGCTGCGTCGCGACCCACTGACCATCACGCAGGACGGTGATTTCATCGCACAACTGGAAGATCTCTTCCATTTTGTGGGAGATATAAACAATGCCGCAGCCCCGGTCTTTCAGCTTACGGATGATAGTGAACAGATGGTTCACCTCTTTTTCCGTCAGTGACGAGGTGGGCTCGTCCATGATGACGATTTTGGCATTGTAGGAAAATGCTTTGGCGATCTCGATCATCTGCATCTGCGACACGGACAGTGTGGCCACTTTGTCGCGCGGATCGATATCGATATCCAGTTCATCGAAAATGGCTTTGGTGTCGCGATACATTTTTTCCTGATCGACGAACAACCCTTTTTTGGGATAACGGCCGAGCCACATGTTATCCATGACTGAGCGTTGCAAAACCAGGTTCAATTCCTGATGCACCATGGATACGCCGTTCTCCAGCGCTTCTTTCGCGCTTTTGAAATCGATCTCCTGCCCTTGGAATTGAATGCTACCGGTATCTTTCTGATAAATGCCGAACAGACATTTCAGTAGCGTCGATTTTCCTGCGCCGTTTTCTCCCATCAGGGCATGGATAGAGTGGGGGCGCACCTTCAGGTTGACATTATCCAATGCCTTTACACCGGGAAACGACTTACTGATATTGGTCATCTCCAGCAGGAATTCGCGCTGAGTGGTTAGAGTATCACTGGTCATATTTTACCTGGTCGAAATAATTACCTGGCTAAAACGTTGCCAGACTGAACATGACTGTCTGGCTGAAAAAACCGGTCGTTCAAACAGTGACGGGCGCAGCGGTTGCTGCGCCCTGACAAGATTACTTCGTGAATTGCGCCAGGTTGTCTTTATCAACCGGCACGTAAGGTACACGCACTACTTTATTTTCAATTTTGAAGTTGGTGCCTTCAGCGGCCGGTTTGCCCAACGCCAGGTTTTTCGCCAGATCGATAGTGGCTTTGGCCTGGTTGTCGGCGTCATTCAGCACGGTACCTGCCAGTGCACCGGATTTGATCAGCGACAGGGCTTCCGGCAGCGCGTCAACGCCGAATACCGGAATGCTGCTCTTGTTATGCGCTTTCAGCGCTTCGACAGCACCCATTGCCATGGCGTCGTTGTTGGCAATCAGCACTTCAATCTTGTCGGCGTTAGGACCAGACATCCAGGCGTCAACCTTGTCTTTCGCCATCGCGGTATCCCACATGGCGGTATCCATCTGCAATTGCTGAACCTTAATGCCGTCTTTGGTCAGGGTATCCACCACGTATTTGGTACGGGCTTCGGCATCCGGATGGCCCGGTTCGCCTTTGAGCAGGGCGTACTGGATAACGCCGTCTTTGTTCAGATCCCAGGATGGGTTGGCTTTCCAGTGTTTGGTGATCAACTGACCCTGAATGATGCCGGATTCTTTGGAATCAGTACCGACATAGTAGGCTTTATCATAGCTGGCCAGCACTTTTGCGTTCGGTTCTTTGTTGAAGAACACCACCGGTACATCGGCCGCTTTCGCTTTCTGTACCACAATGGCCGCGGCAGCCGGGTCAACCAGGTTGATAGCCAGTGCTTTCACGCCTTTGGCCAGCAGGACATCGACCTGATCGTTTTGTTTGGACTGGTCGTTCTGCGAGTCATTCATCAGCAGTTCGACGCCACCCAGGGCTTTGGCTTCTTTTTCAATATCTTTACGTACCATCGACATGAAATTATCGTCGTATTTGTAGATGGTGACGCCGATACGGGTATCCGCAGCATGGGCCATTGAACCGAACATCATGCTGGCGACCAGCGTTGCGAGAGTTAACACCTTCTTATTCATGATATCTCCGGGTTTATGCAGGGTAGTTTTTTGTCGCGCCGTTCCGTCAGCACCGGAATGGGTTGACTATCGGTTAAGTAAGCATCGGCCTGAACGAACGAGATGAAAACGTTGCGCTTAAGCCGACCGGTTTTCAGGCATTGCCTAAGATAAAACCTGATTCCCTGTTCAGTAACGCTTCCCTGACGGTGAGTGTGAACGTTTTCGCAGAACTGTCCGGTACCGCATTCCCCGAAATCTGCTCCGCAGGATGTGCCCATCATAGGGATTGCAATGTTAATTAACTGTGAATTTACTCACAGATTGAAAGCGGTTACATCATGGATGTTGCTGAATCAGTGACTGGCCCCACATTTTGGCAGGCCGCTACCGAGTGGCGTCGAACCAAGGTCGGCATAAAGCAATGGCGGGCTAATGGATCGAGTTGCCCGGCAGCACCTTTTAGCGCCAGTTCTGTCGCGATTTTCGCCATGGAGACAATCGGGTAGCGGATGGTGGTCAGCCGCGGATCGGTATAGCGTGAAATGGGAATGTCATCGAACCCAATTACGGAGAACTGCGTCGGTACTTCAATTCCGTTATCTTTCAACGCCGTCAGCGCACCTGCCGCCATACTGTCGTTGTAGGCAAATACGGCGCTGAGTTGCTGGTTGCGGCCCAGCAATTCCACCATCGCCGCCTCTCCGCCTTGCAGGTCGGGCTCTCCGTTGGCAATCCACTCATCCGCCGGGGTCATGCCTTGTTCCATCATGGCCTGTTTCCAGCCGGTCTGTCGCAGTATGACGTCTTCGATCGGATGGCTGGAGCGAAGATAGCCGATGCGTCTATGCCCTTGTTGCAGCAACATGCGGGTCGCCATCATGGCGCCGCTGATGTTGTCCAGACAGACGCAGCGATGGTCATAGCCTGCCAGGTTACGGTTGATCAACACCATGCCCGGCACTTGATCCATAAACATGCTCAGCTCATCGTCCGATAGCGCCTTGGCATGGACGATCAGCGCGTTACAGCGCTGGCGGATCAACACTTCGATTGCGTGTCGTTCCTTCTCTTCCTGATGGTAGGAGTTATTGATAAGTACGTGTTTTTGTAACCGCTGAGCAATGGTATCAACCGCTTTCACCATGGCGCCGAAAAACGGGTCGGACACGTCCATCACCACCACGCCGATCGTGTCGCTGATCTGCGTCGCCAGTGCCTGTGCATTGGCGTTTGGCCGGTAGCCTAACCGCTCCACGGTTTGAAGAACCAGATCGCGCGTTTGCGGTGTCACTGAGTTGCTGTTGTTAAGCACGCGGGACACGGTGGCGATGGATACGCCTGCCTGACGCGCGACATCACGAATGGTTATCATCAATACTCACCACAGAGGTAAAGGTTGTCCTGACCGCACCCCGAAGAGGGGGGGGTGACGCCATTCTGTCAGGGGGCAGGGCATTGCTGCGTGAGTCTCGTCACAGCATTGAAAGCGCTTACATACAATTTTATAACCTTTGTGATGAAGGTCATTATCCAGATGGCGACGGCATGCAGCGTGGGCATCACAACGAAAAACGATGGCGAAGCGAGATGACAGGCTGCGAGTGCAATGGCTGTCCGGTTGAGTTTCGGAGATGGGCGGGAAAATCAGGAGATGGCGGTTCTGAGTTTTCCCGCTAGCGGTTGGCTAAGACGGTAGCGGTGAACGTTGGCGGTTATTCGGCGGCATAGCCGGCGGCGGGAAGCGCAACGCCGTCCAGCCAGGCGCGGTTATCACGTAAAGCCAGCCGGTTATTCAGGTACCAGCTCACCACCAACGGGTAAATGCTGTGTTCCTGCGCTTGCACTCGTTCCTGTACATCCTGCTCGCTGTCTTCCGGGAAAATCGGCACCCTGGCTTGCAGGATGACTGGGCCGCCATCCAGCTCTTCGGTAACGAAATGGACGGAAGTGCCGTGCTCGCTATCGCCATTTTCCAGCGCTTTGCGGTGAGTATGCAGGCCCGGATATTTCGGCAACAGGGATGGATGGATGTTGAGCATTTTGCCAGAAAACCGGCGGACAAACGCCTCACTGAGGATACGCATGTAACCTGCCAGCACCACCACATCAGGTTGATGGCGAGCGATTTCTTCCGCCAGCGCAGCGTCAAAATCGGCACGGCTGGCGAAGTTGGACGGCAGCAATGCTTGGGCCGGAATACCTGCTTCTTGCGCCCGAACCAAGCCGTAAGCATCAGGGTTGTTGCTTAATACCGCCGCAATACGCCCTTTGAGCCTGCCATCCTGACAGGCGTCGAGCAACGCCTGCAGATTGCTTCCCTGGCCTGATATTAAAACTACGATATTTTTCATTACCGGATGACCACTGTCTCTCCGTTGTCGGTGCGGCTAATCACACCGATTTTCCACGCGCTCTCGCCGTTCTGATTGAGATGTGCAATGGCGGTTTCCGCTTGTGCGGCGGGCAGCGCGATGATCATGCCGACGCCGCAGTTAAACGTGCGGTACATTTCGTGGCGGCTAACGTTGCCGGCCTGCTGCAACCACTGGAATACCGACGGCCATTGCCAACTGGCTTCATCGATAGTGGCCTGCATACCTTCCGGCAATACGCGCGGAATGTTTTCCCAGAAGCCGCCGCCGGTCAGGTGAGAGATGGCGTGCACATCGACATTCTCAATCAAAGACAGTATCGATTTGACGTAGATCTTGGTCGGAGCCAGCAGGTGGTCGGCCAGTGGTTTGCCGTCTAATTGTGTTTGTTCTGGGTTGGTGCCGCTAACCTCAAGGATTTTGCGGATCAGCGAGTAACCATTGGAGTGTGGGCCGCTGGAGGCCAGCGCGATCAGCGCGTCGCCTTCCTGTACTTGACTGCCGTCGATGATTTCCGATTTCTCGACCACGCCGACGCAGAACCCCGCGACGTCATAATCCTCGCCGTGGTACATGCCGGGCATTTCAGCCGTTTCGCCGCCGACCAGCGCGCAGCCGGACTGTTTACAACCTTCAGCGATGCCGGTGATGACGCGGCTTGCGGTATCCACATCCAGCTTGCCGGTGGCGTAGTAATCCAGGAAGAACAGCGGCTCGGCGCCTTGCACCACCAGATCATTGACGCACATGGCCACCAGATCGATGCCAATCGTATCGTGACGCTGCAGATCCATCGCCAGACGCAGCTTGGTGCCGACACCGTCCGTACCGGAAACCAGTACCGGTTCGCGGTATTTCTGCGGTAAGGCGCACAGGGCACCGAAACCGCCCAGACCACCCATGACTTCCGGGCGGCGGGTCTGTTTCACCACACCTTTAATACGGTCTACCAATGCATTGCCTGCATCAATATCCACGCCTGCGTCTTTATAGCTGAGAGAGGTTTTATCGGTCACTGCGGAGTCCCCACGGAGGTTACGATTGGTTGAAAAAATCGAGCGCGCACATTCTAGCAGCGTAAGCAAACGTTTGCGAGTGATGTATTCGCGGCCTGCGCGTTTTGCCGGCAACGGAGAATTTCTGTAATAGCTTGATCTGGATCAGCGTCGATCATATAGCCGCAAGACGAAAAAGCGGTATAATCCCGCGATTTTTTTGGCCGTCCTATGCCGAAGGGGAGAAAAGTGATGAAGATCGTCGAGGTGAAACACCCGCTCGTCAAACATAAACTGGGCCTGATGCGTGAGCATGATATCAGCACCAAGCGTTTTCGTGAGCTGGCGTCTGAAGTAGGTAGCTTGTTGACTTATGAAGCCACTGCCGATCTGGCGACTGAGAAAGTGACGATTGAAGGCTGGTGCGGGCCGGTAGAAGTCGATCAAATCAAAGGCAAAAAAATTACCGTCGTGCCGATCCTGCGTGCCGGGCTGGGCATGATGGAAGGCGTGCTGGAGAACGTACCCAGCGCGCGCATCAGCGTTGTCGGGATGTATCGCGACGAAACCACACTGGAGCCGGTTCCCTATTTTCAGAAGCTGGCTTCCAATATTGATGAGCGCATGGCGCTGGTGGTGGATCCGATGCTGGCGACCGGCGGTTCGATGATCGCGACTATCGATCTGTTGAAGAAAGCCGGGTGCCGCAGCATCAAGATTCTGGTGTTGGTCGCGGCCCCAGAAGGGATCGCCGCGCTGGAGAAAGCGCATCCGGATGTGGAGCTTTATACCGCAGCCATCGACAAAGGGCTTAATGAACACGGTTACATCATGCCGGGTCTGGGCGATGCCGGCGATAAGCTCTTTGGTACCAAGTAAGCCATTAAGCCGACCTTAGCGTCGGCTTTTTTTTGGAATGGATTTCCCTCCGACGGCCGTCGGGAACAGCGGCGGCGTAGTCCAGTCGAACAGACAATATCGTAATGCAGGGAAACGACGTCTATTGGGCGTGGTTGCTCCGGCTGTCGGCTGTCTGGCGTTCGGGGCGGCGGCTGGCCAGGGACGAAGGTTTTTTTCGCGTCGGCGAGGCCGGCGCGGTTTTCTGCCGGGAACGCCGGTATTTCACAGACAGTAAACTTACAGAGGAAAATGAGATGACTCGTCGCGCCATCGGGGTACATGAACGGTTGCCGCTGTTGCAGACCATCCCGCTGAGCTTTCAACACTTGTTCGCTATGTTCGGCGCTACCGTGCTGGTGCCGATTCTGTTCAAGGTGAACCCGGCTACGGTACTGCTGTTCAATGGTATCGGTACCCTGCTTTATTTGTTCATCTGCAAAGGCAAGATTCCGGCATATCTGGGCTCGAGCTTCGCGTTTATCTCCCCGGTGTTACTGCTGTTGCCGCAAGGATACGAAGTGGCGTTAGGCGGCTTTATCATGTGCGGCCTGGTGTTCTGTCTGGTGGCGCTGGTGGTGCATAAGGCGGGAACCGGCTGGTTGAATGTGATCTTCCCGCCGGCGGCGATGGGCGCGATTGTGGCGGTTATCGGGCTGGAATTGGCCGGGGTGGCGGCCAATATGGCCGGCCTGACGCCGGCTGCCGGCGTTGAAATGGATACCAAAACCGTGACGGTGTCGCTGGTGACGCTGGCGGTGACGGTACTGGGCTCGGTATTGTTTCGTGGCTTTCTGGCGATTATCCCGATTTTGATCGGCGTGCTGGTGGGTTACGCCTTCGCGTTTTTCATGGGCATGGTGGATCTGGCGCCGATCGCCCAGGCGCATTGGTTTGCACTGCCGACCTTTTATACGCCGCGTTTTGAGTGGGTCGCTATGCTGACCATTCTGCCCGCCGCGTTGGTGGTGATTGCCGAACACATTGGTCATCTGGTGGTAACTGCCAATATCGTGAAAAAGGATCTGGTGCGTGACCCGGGCCTGCACCGTTCGCTGTTCGCCAACGGTATTTCCACCATCCTTTCCGGTTTCTTCGGCTCCACGCCGAATACCACCTACGGCGAAAACATCGGCGTACTGGCGATCACCAAGGTTTACAGTACCTGGGTGATCGGCGGCGCGGCGCTTATCGCCATTTTGCTGTCCTGCGTCGGCAAACTGGCTGCGGCGATTCAGGCGGTGCCGGTGCCGGTGATGGGCGGTGTGTCTTTGCTGCTGTACGGCGTTATCGGCGCCTCCGGCATCCGCGTTTTGATCGAATCCAAAGTGGATTACAACAAGGCGCAGAACCTGATCCTGACATCGGTGATTCTGATTATCGGCGTCAGCGGCGCCAAGATTCACTTAGGTGTGGTTGAACTGAAAGGTATGGCGCTGGCGACGGTCGTTGGTGTGTTCCTTAGCCTGTTGTTTCGCATTATCAGCCTGTTCCGTAAAGAAGAAGAGGTGATTGACCCGCCGGATAATGACGGCGCAGTACGTTGACATTGCGGATACCGTCCGCTGCATTGCGCGGCGGACGGTGCGGTCGCCGGGTTCAACCGGCGATGCGTTCTGTGGTAGACTGACGCAGTTTTCCTGCCTGTTTGGTTTGAGGTGCTTCTGAATACGCCGGCACAGCTTTCATTGCCACTCTATCTACCGGATGACGAAACGTTCGACAGTTTCTATCCGGGTGAAAACACGTCTTTGCTGGCAGCCATCCATCATGCGTTAAATCAGACGCATGGCAGTTATCTCTATTTTTGGTCTCGTCAGGGCGGCGGCCGTAGCCACCTGCTCCATGCCGCTTGTGCTGAATGCTCGCGTACTGGTGAAGCGGTAGGGTACGTTCCGCTGGATAAGCGCGCCTATTTTGTGCCGGAAGTGTTGGATGGCATGGAGCAGCTGGCATTGGTGTGCATCGATAATATCGAGTCGATAGCCGGCGACGAACAGTGGGAACTGTCGATGTTCAACCTGTATAACCGCATTCAGGAGAGCGGGCGAACCCGGCTGTTGATCACCGGCGATCGACCACCACGCCAGCTTAATCTGCATCTAGCTGATTTGGCCTCGCGTCTGGACTGGGGGCAGATTTACCGTCTGCAGCCGTTATCCGATGAGGAAAAAGGCGAAGCGCTGCAATTACGCGCCCGGTTGCGGGGGTTCGAACTGCCGGAAGACGTGAGCCGCTTTCTGCTCAAACGCCTCGACAGGGAGATGCGGACGCTGTTTACGACGCTGGATCAGCTCGACCGCGCTTCCATCACCGCTCAGCGCAAGCTGACGATTCCCTTCGTCAAAGAGATCCTTGGTCTATAAGGATTTTTACTACAACGCACCGCACCGTTACAGGATTTCCAGCACGCTTTCCGGCGGGCGGCCGATACGCGCCTGCTGGCCGACAACGACGATCGGTCGTTCGATCAGTTTGGGGTGTTGCACCATAGCATCGATCAACTGCGTTTCGGTCAGCGCGTTATCGGCCAGCTTAAGCTCGCGGTACAGATCTTCTTTCTGGCGCATCAAATCGCGTGCGCTGTGAAACCCCAGCTGTTTGATGAGTGCAGTCAGCGTCGCTGCGTCCGGCGGTGTTTCCAGATACAGAATGATCTCGGGCTCGATGTCCTGCTGCTTCAGCAGCGCCAGCGTTTCCCGGCTTTTGGTGCAGCGTGGGTTGTGGTAAATGACGATGTGCTTGTTCATGTGGGTCTGCCTTGCGTCAGGATTTTTCATAAGGGCGGAAGCGTTGTTGCAGCGCTCGCAACTGGTCGATGCGGGCGTCGTAGCGCGCTTGATCCATACTGCCGAGCTTGCTTTGGGAACTGGCGTTGCTCAGCAGGCGGATGGCCTGATCCAGCTTGCCGCCGAGCGCCAGACTTTCCGCTCTGGCCGCCAACTCTTCGCCGCGCGAGCCCTGAGCGGCGGAAGCCTGTGCCAACAGATCCCAGCCGTTCGGGTCATCCGGATGGGCGTAGGTATATTTGCGCAGTAGTTTTACGGCGTCTGCCGAGTGCTGTCCTTCGACATAGGCGTTGGCCAGGTTGATTTGCAACACCGGGCTGTCTTGCGCGTCCGGCACTTTCTGCAGGCGGGCGATCGCCTGGGCGGCACGCTGTTGACCGAGATCGATATCGGTCATCAGATCGAGAAACCAGGGATTATCCGGGGATTTATCCAGCAGCGGCTGAAGCGTGGTTCGCGCGTCGTCATATTTCTTGTTCTGATAGGCACGAATCGCCCGGCCGTACTGAGCCGCCTGCTGTTCACGCACATTGCCTTTAGCCCAGTTGTCCAGCAAGGTCGCGGTATAGGGGCTGTCCGACGTGCTGTACATTCCCATGGCGCGAATGCGGGCGAAATAGAAATCCGGCGATGACTGTACCGGGGAGGATTTCATCTGGTTGGCGCGGTTGCGCGCATCCGCCAGCCGACTTTCCGGCAAGGGGTGCGTCAGCAGCATTTCCGGCGGTTTGGTGGCGTAGCGGGTGAGATCCGCCAGTCGTTGCAGAAAATTGGGCATCGCCTGCGGATCGAAACCGGCACGCTGCAATACCTGGATCCCGATGCGATCCGCTTCCTGTTCATTCGATTGGGTAAAACTGATGATGCCCTGCTGGGCGCCGGCAAGGGTGCCGCTCAGCGCGGCGATCCCGGCCTGAGGATTGGCCATAGCCAATAGCAGTGAGCCCAACGCGCCGGCCCAGGTTAATGGCGCGCTGCTTTTCTGTGCCTCCATGGCACGGGCCAGATGGCGCTGAGTGACGTGAGAGATTTCGTGCGCCAGCACCGACGCCAGTTCGCTTTCATTTTCAACGTAACGGAACAACCCGGAATGCAGTACGACATTGCCGCCGAAAAAAGCAAAGGCGTTGATTTCGTCATTGTTGACCAGGAAAAAGTGGAACGGTGTGCGCACGGAGTCCGCGGATTTGACCAGCCGCCCACCCAGGCGATTGACGTACTGCAACAGCAGTGGGTCATTAATCAGCGGCGCCCCGGATCGCAATTGGCGTACATAGAAATCGCCCATCACCATTTCCTGACCGATGCTGAGCGTGCCGCCGGCCGTAGTGCCGATGTCCGGCAGGCCATTGTCCTGCGCTTGTGCGGCGGTGGCGGCAAGGTTTCCGGCCAGCAGCATTCCCACCAGAATGGAGATGACCGTTTTAGAGAGCCGATGAGACATAACGGATACAACCTTCTGAACAGCCAGAGAGAAATGAGCATCATCTTAGCCAGCGTGGGCACACAATGAAACACGCAGCGGGAAAAAGCAGGGTTAAAAAATAGAAAATCGGGCAGGACGCCGCGAGGATTGCCGGCGCCAGGGAAGCGGACGCCGACAGAGAAAACGAGAAGTAAGAGGGCCGTTGCCGGGCTGTCAGGCGCCCTTCAGGTAGTCCAGCACGACATCGTGGTGATTGCTGGTTTTGAAATCGTCGAAGACATTTTCAATAGCGCCGTTAGCGTCAATCAGGAAACTGATGCGATGGATGCCGTCATAGGTCTTACCCATGAAGCTTTTCTCGCCCCATACCCCAAATTGTTCCGCCACCTGATGATCCTCGTCGGACAGCAGTGTGAAGTTCAGTAGTTCCTTCTCAGTGAAGCGGGACAGCTTTTCCGGTTTATCCGTGCTGATGCCCAGGACTTCTACGCCGTGCTTTTTCAGATCGTCCATGTTGTCGCGCAGTCCGCAAGCCTGCACGGTACAACCTGGCGTCATCGCTTTGGGGTAGAAATACACCAGTACCCGTTGTCCCTGGAAGTCGGTCAAATTAACTTGTTCACCATCCTGGTCAGGCAAGCTAAATGTCGGTGCGATATCACCGGCTTTCAGTGTGTTCATCACTACTCTCCATCTTTGTCTTCGTGCTGTGGATAGTTAACCACGCTAATACTGCCTTGCGCGTTCAGTTCTGTACATAGCTGATGAAAAGCCGGCTCAATAATTAAACCGTCCAGCGTAGCCGGGCTGTGCGCGGTGATCTGAATATATAACTGCGGCAGCGCGGCACCCTCGGCGGACTGGGTTTTGGAAACCAGCTCGGCAATATTCATCTGGTGAGAGTCAAACAGATCGGTAAAGCGTTCAATGATGTGAGGGGAATCCGCGACCTCTACTTTTACCCAAACGGTGGCGGGCATCGGCGGGCGGGCCTGCGATTCGGTACGTTTCATCACGATCAACAGATCCAGTTCCGCGCCTTTAAGCGGCAGAGTGGACTCAATCAGCGTGATAGCGTTCCAACTGCCGGAAAGCAGCATGATGAAGGTGAATTCCTTGCCCAGCATTGCAAGTCGACTATCTTCGATGTTGCAGCCACAACTGCTGACGTGGCGGGTAATCGTATTAACGATACCAGTGCGGTCGGTTCCCAAGGCGGTGATGACCAGATAGTGTTCTTCCGGGCTCGGCAAAATTGTTCTTCCTGTACAGAATGTTGGGAGTAACATGGTAAACACAAAAAAAACCACCTGCCAAGCGCTTACAACCGAGGTTGCAAGCTTGCTTTTGCATAGAACTCAAAAGTACCATGAGGCACTTGTTTGTGGAGGGGATGGCCAATGTTTACGGGTAGTATTGTTGCTCTGGTTACGCCGATGGACGACAAAGGTGCCGTTGATCGTGCAAGCCTGAAAAAACTGATTGATTATCATGTCGCTAGCGGGACTGCAGCGATTGTGTCGGTGGGTACCACCGGTGAATCCGCCACGTTGGGCCATGATGAGCACGGCGAAGTGGTGATGATGACGCTGGAATTGAGCGATGGCCGTATTCCCGTTATCGCCGGAACCGGCGCCAATTCAACTGCGGAAGCCATTTCACTCACCCAACGTTTCAACGATACCGGCGTAGCCGGTTGCCTGACGGTGACGCCTTATTACAACAAGCCGACCCAGGAAGGCTTGTATCTGCACTTCAAAGCTATCGCCGAACATACCGATTTACCGCAAATTCTGTACAACGTCCCGGCGCGTACCGGTTGCGATATGCTGCCTGAAACCGTCGCCCGTCTGTCGGAAGTCAAAAATATTGTCGCCATTAAGGAAGCCACAGGGAACTTAAGCCGCGTCAGTCAGATCCAAGAACTGGTTCGTGAAGATTTCATTTTGCTGAGCGGCGATGACGCCAGCGGGCTGGACTTCATGCAATTGGGCGGCAAAGGGGTGATTTCCGTAACAGCCAACATCGCGGCCCGTGAAATGGCGGCGATGTGCGAACTGGCTGCGCAGGGGAATTTTGCCGAAGCCCGCCGTCTGAACCAGCGTTTGATGCCGCTGCATCAGAAACTGTTTGTTGAACCCAACCCCATCCCAGTGAAATGGGCGTGCAAGGCGTTGGGATTGATGGCGACCGATACGCTTCGCCTGCCGATGACCCCGTTGACGGAATCTGGCCGTACCGTGGTTGAGCAGGCCCTGAAGCAGGCGGGTTTGCTGTAACCGTTAGGAGAGTTGATGAGTTCTTCATTGCAAAAGTCGCGGGTGGCGAAGGTGGTTGGGGTTTCCCTGATCATGATGCTGGCCGCCTGTTCCAGCGATCAACGTTATAAGCGCCAGGTCAACGGCGATGAGTCTTATTTGAGCACGCCGGAGCATCGGTCGTTGAATGTGCCATCGGGTCTGATCCTGCCGCTGCAGAATAGTGATTTCGATATTCCAGCGACCACGCCGAACGGTGCTTTGGGCAAGGCGTTGGATATTCGGCCGCCGGCACAGCCGCTGGCGTTGTTGAACGGTTCTCGTGGACAGACTGTCGGCAATACGGCAACGCTGTTGCTGGAAAACAGCGCGCGTAACAGCCATCTCTGGCCGCAGATTGTGCAGGTGCTGCAATCCAGAAATTATGCTATCGCCAGCCGTCAGGATGCCAACCAGACCTTGACCACCGACTGGATCTCCTGGAAGCGTGAAGACGAAGATGTGGCTTATCAGGCGCGTTATCAGATAAGCCTGCAAGCGCAAGGGTATCAGTTGGCGTTAACGGTAAAACAGCTGGAACTGCAGCAAAATACCCGTCCGGTGACAGACGGAACCGAGATTCAACGTTATACCGCCCAGATGCTCAACACACTGTCTGATGCGCTGGATAAGCGCCTGAACGAGAGCGATAACGCGCTGGCCGGCCGTAATAGCCAACAGTTGAACGTTCAGAGCGGAGCGGATGATTCCGGTTTGCCGTTGTTGGTGGTGCGCGGCCCGTATAATCAGGTCTGGGATCGTCTGCCGAAAGCGCTGGAAAGCATCGGCATGCAAGTGGGCGATCGTAGCCGTCCGCAGGGTTCCATAACCATCACCTATAAAGCGCCGGGCAGTTCGACCTGGGATGCGCTGGGCGCCAAAGATCCGCAATTGCCGAAGGGCGACTACAAATTGCAGGTCGGCGATTTAGGCAACCGCAGTACGCTACAGTTTATCGACGCCAAGGGTCATACGCTGACCCAGTCGCAGAATGATGCGCTGGTTTCGGTGTTCCAGGCCGCGCTAACCAAATCGTAAGCGGCAAGTAATGCAAGGGTCGGTTAGCCGACCCTTCTTCATTAAGTTATCGACGAGTTAAATCACCGGGCCGTGTGCCGTGGCCCTTACTTGTGTGGAGTATTAAAGATGCAAAAGCTAGCTGAGTTGTATCGCGGAAAAGCGAAAACGGTCTACACCACGGACGATCCTGATCTGCTGGTGTTGGAGTTCCGCAATGATACGTCAGCAGGGGACGGCGCTCGCATTGAACAGTTCGATCGCAAAGGGATGGTGAACAACAAGTTCAACCATTTCATCATGACCAAACTGGCGGATGCGGGTATCCCGACCCAGATGGTGCAACTGTTGTCTGACAACGAAGTGCTGGTAAAAAAGCTGGATATGGTGCCGGTTGAATGTGTGGTGCGTAACCGCGCTGCAGGGTCGTTGGTGAAACGCCTGGGCATCAAGGAAGGTGAAATCCTCAATCCGCCGTTGTTTGATTTATTCCTGAAAAACGACGCCATGCATGACCCGATGGTTAATGAGTCGTACTGCAAAACGTTCGGTTGGGTGAGTGAAGAAAACCTGGCTCGTATGAAGGAACTGACTTACAAGGCGAACGATGTACTCAGCAAGCTGTTCGATGACGCTGGTCTGATCCTGGTGGACTTCAAACTGGAGTTCGGTCTGTTTAAGGGCGAAGTGGTGCTGGGTGACGAATTCTCCCCCGATGGCAGTCGTCTGTGGGATAAGGAAACGTTGGATAAAATGGATAAAGACCGTTTCCGTCAGAGTCTGGGTGGTCTGATTGAAGCCTATGAGGAAGTGGCACGCCGTTTAGGGGTAAAACTGGACTAACAGCGCAATCGTTTACGTTTTCGCGGGCGACACCATATCGCCCGCCATATCACTGTGAAAAATCTTGATCGAGCCGCGCCGCAGCAGCCAATAATCAGTGCTATGATTGCCCGCCTGTTTGTGACCTGTTATCCCGGCAAGGATTTTTCATGGCCTCTCTTGATTCGCCCCTGCTTATTTTGCTGGTGCTCGCAGTATTGGGTATCGTCAGCCATAACATGACGATTACGCTGGCGGTTTTGTTCCTGCTGGTGGTTCGTTTTACTCCCCTTAATCATTTTTTCCCCTGGGTGGAAAAGTACGGCCTGTCGTTTGGGATATTGGTGTTGACTATCGGCGTTCTGGCGCCGATTGCCAGCGGAAAGATTGCCGCTTCGGAAGTGGTTCAGGCGTTTCTGAACTGGAAATCGTTGCTGGCCGTCATCATCGGTATCGCGGTGTCTTGGCTGGGTGGGCGGGGCGTGTCCCTGATGAGTAATCAGCCGTCGGTGGTTGCCGGGTTATTGGTCGGAACCGTGATAGGTGTCGCGTTGCTGCGTGGCGTACCGGTGGGGCCGCTGATCGCCGCCGGGCTGCTGTCCCTATTGATTGGCAAAGGGTAGACCTGCGGGGCGTAAATAGGGTGGAAGCTTTTGTTGTCAGCCAACAGCAGCAACAGCGCAGTGGTATCCGACGGCTGTTAGTGCTGAGCGGCGAACGAAACTGGTGCTTGCAGGAGGCGATATTTCTGCGTGGTTTGCTGGCGGGCGATTGGTTGTGGGTTGGGCCGACAGCGCCGGCGGTAAATTATCCCTCGTTGGCGGCGCGTCAGGTTCGCGGCTTGTTGGGACATGAGTATCTGCACGCGGTCTTCGATGCCCGGGATGGCCTCGATGTAGAATCGTTGGTTATGCTGGCCGGTACGTTACGCGCAGGAAGTTGGTTGATTCTGCTGGCTCCTGCCTGGGATGACTGGGCGTTTGTCCCCGACGCCGATAGCCTGCGCTGGAGTGAACAACCCGCCCCTATCGCCACCCCCCGTTTTATCCAACATATGCAACAATGTCTGCTGGCTGACCCGGAGGTGGTTCTGTGGCGTCAGCATACGAATCCAGTGATTTCCCTACCCGTCAGCCGACCGGACTGGACGCCAGCCAATGGCACGCCTTCGGCAGAACAGCGCGCGCTTTTGCAACGCTTGCTGGCTGAAAAACCGGCCATTTCCGTTATTACAGCTCCTCGTGGGCGGGGAAAATCAACGCTGGCTGGTATGTTGGCGCGCCGATGTCAGTCTGAATGCTGGGTAACGGCACCCTCGCGATCCGCATCAGATATCTTGCTGCAACAAGCCGGAGAACAGGTTCGTTTCTGGGCGCCGGATGCGTTACTGGACTATTGTCGGCAACCTGGTTCGGTAACGGCAGAATGGCTACTGATTGATGAGGCTGCCGCGATTCCGACTCCGCAGCTGGCGGCGCTGCTGCCATTTTTCCGCCATGTGGTTATGACGACGACCGTGCTGGGATATGAAGGAACCGGGCGCGGTTTCTTGCTGAAATTTTGCGCCTCCTTGCCGGCATGGCGGGAGATGTCGCTGACGGAGCCTTTGCGCTGGGCGGTTGATGATCCTGTCGAGCGGGTGCTGGATCGCATCATGATGTTTGATGCAGAGCAGTCGGTCGCCGCACGGGTCGATGCCCCTTTCGTCGATAGCGATGAGTCTCGTGACCGTTGGCAATCTGAACCCACACGTTTGGCCGAATGTTATGGTTTGCTTTGCAGCGCCCATTACCGCACATCGCCGCTGGATTTGCGCCGGTTGCTGGATGCGCCTGGGATGCATATCACCAGCGTGCGCGGGCGTCAGGGGATTGTCGGGGTGGTTTGGCTGGTGGATGAAGGCGGGTTATCCGAGGCTCTGGCGCGGGAAGTTTGGGCCGGACGGCGGCGTCCGCGCGGCAATCTGGTGGCTCAGTCATTGGCGGCGCACGGTAATCAGTGGCGGGCGCCGGTGCTGCGTTCGCGCAGAATCACCCGAATTGCGGTGTTGGCTGCGCACCGGTGTCAGGGCATTGGGCAGGCGTTGGTCGCGGCCCAGGTACGGCAGGCCCGACAGCTGGGGATCGATTTTCTTTCGGTCAGCTTTGGTTTTCAGCCCGATCTCTGGCAATTCTGGCAGCGTTGCGGTTTTCAATTGGCGCGCATCGGCACTCATGTCGAGGCCAGTAGTGGGTGCTACAGCGTCATGGCGATTTTGCCGCTTAGCGAGGAAGGGCATCGACTGGCGCAGGATGCGTACCGGCAGTTGTGTCGAGATGGAGTCGAGCGGTATAACGCGCAACTGTTGCCGCTTACGCTGCCGTCGATGGATGTTGATTCCTTAACTTCGCAGGATTGGATGAATCTGGCCGGTTTTGCGCTGGCTTATCGCACGCCGGAGGCTTGTCGGGATGCGTTGGTTCGTTTGCTCCGACATTCTCCGTTACCCCTTGAAGCGCTGCGTTTATGGCTTGAACGACAGTGGTCGGTAGGGGAGATTGCGGCGTATCTTCAAATATCCGGCCGTAAAGCGTTGGTGCGCCTGTGGCGAGGCGAATGTGCGGATGCCTTGCAGCGACTTGACGCATGCTTGTATCAGCGTTGGCGTGATTGGGTGGTTTTAGCTGATTGAGCGACTGCGCTAGCAAATATGTGGTGTGAATACCCATACGAATGGTGTGTCTGATACGCGGGTAACGTGATGTTCCAAATGTCACTTCTGCTTTTGTTTTTCCCTCAAGTGGTGTTGATCACATTTTTTTAACTTCACGCGGTTTTCTGACGGTTAATTTTTAACCTTTATCTACACTGATCCTGATACAGGATAATGGAATGACTTGTTCAATAAACCTCAATATTTACCGGTCAATGAGAGGCGTATAGTGGCGAAATTCACACTTTTATGACGGTTTTCTGGCGAAAGCCAGCGGGAGACGTGACATGAAACATGATTACTTCGTGGTGCAGAATCCACCCTCGCCCAAACAACTTTTTTTGCTGTATCACGGTGTAGGAGATAACCCGGTATCGATGGGGCAGATAGGGCGTTATTTCGCGCATGCATTTCCCATGGCGCTGGTTGTCAGCGTTGGCGGTCCAGAGCGTTTCGCCATGGGGGAAGGGCGCCAATGGTTTTCGGTTCAGGGGGTGACGGAAGAAAACCGCGTTCATCGGATCAAGGCCATCATGCCACGTTTTATTGAAACGGTGCGTTACTGGCAGGATAAATCCGGCATCGATTATACGCATACCGCACTGATTGGATTCTCCCAGGGCTCCATCATGATTCTGGAGGCCTTAAAGACGGAGAAAAGTCTGGCGGGACGGGTGGTGGCGTTTAGCGGTCGGTTCGCTGCGTTGCCGGAGCAGCCTATGTACGATGTTGTGGTGCATCTGGTGCATGGCGAAAATGATCCGGTCATTGCGGCGGAACATGCCCAACAGGCAGCCATGAGTTTACGAGCGCAAGGTTCTGACTTCACTCTGGATCTGGTACCAGATTTAGGGCACGCGATTGACGACCGTATGATGGATTACGCACTGGATCGTTTGCATCATTATATTCCCAAGCGCTTTTGGGATGAGGCTGTACTGGGTATCCGAGGCGAGCTGGTCGCCTTTCGCTAAGGTTTTATGCCAACACCAGAGAAAGCCGAGCAGTAACGAGAAACATCGCAGAAGGAACGTGGAGCGGGGAAGCAATAACCCCGCTCCACGTTTTTTATTGTCAGCGGTGAACCACTTCCTTGGGAGGTGGTGGTTGTGTATGCGTGGAGCTGATATTGTTGTGTCGATTAGGGCTTCTTTTGCGGCCAGTCGTCTTCTTTATCCCACTCGGCATTGTTATCCCGATGCGGGGGCAGCGGCGGTTTATTCTGCAGAAAACGTTTATGGTCGAGACGGTACAAGGCCTTGATGCCGTTAATCAACATCCCCAACAGGATCAGCAATACGATCCACCAATAGTCAGCCAGCCAGTTCATTGTGGCTCCTTATCAACAGAAGCAATAAATCGTTCGAACCATGCGGAAAGGTGCGCTTTTAACCAATTTTGCCCGGCGATCTCTTCACCATGCCAAGCCTGCAGGAGTACATCCGGAGTCAGTAACTGAGCGGCTGCGGACGCCAGAGGGGCATAACTGATATGCCAGGGCTCGACGGCTACTCCACCATGATCCTGCGCAAATGGGCGATAAAAGCCGAACGCGGCCATATTGTCCGTCAGCCAGATGTTCAACGCTGCAAAATATCCACCGGGTTCGTATTCCCAGGGCTCTAATTGGAGCGGTTGTCCTTCCGGCAGGCAGTCAGGATCGTAGATGTCCAGATCGCTACCCCAATGATGACGACTGGCTCCTGGCAATGCCGACCAACGTAATATCGCTTCGCAACGTTCGCCTTCATTAAGCGTCAGGGCATCAATCGGTTTGCTGCTCTGATCAAGCAGAGGGCGCTGGCCGTTGAATTTGCCGTTCCAGATCAGGCGCTGACGTTCAAAATCCCGAAAAGTGCTGGCAGGTTGCAGATTAAAGCCCGCCTGTCGAGCAGCCTGCTGTAGAGCCAGGAAGGCATGAACGGCTTCTGGCTGGAGGCGGTGAGACCCGGCCAACGTTGCCAGATGGCGGTCGCTTTTTCCCGTCAGGCAGGCTATGGCTATCATGCGATGAGTTGCTCCATGATGTGCTGATACATGTTGCTTAGTAGCGATAAATCATCTGCGCTGACGCACTCATTCACTTTATGGATGGTGGCGTTTACCGGCCCGAGCTCCACCACTTGCGCCCCCATGCGAGCGATAAACCTGCCATCCGATGTGCCGCCGTTAGTCAGCAGTTGTGGGGTCATCTGGCTGTGATGTTCCACCGCGCTGACGACGGCATCCACCAGTGCTCCTCGTGCCGTCAAAAACGGATGCCCTGACAACCACCACTCCAGTGTGTAATCAAGCTGATGGCGATCGAGTAGCGCCTGTACTCGTTGTTTTATGGTTTCATCCGTTAGCTCGGTGCTGAATCGAAAGTTGAACTGCACATAGAGTTCGCCGGGGATGACGTTATTACTTCCCGTGCCAGCTTGTATGTTGGCTATCTGCATGCTGGTGGGGGGAAAAAACTCATTGCCTTCATCCCAGATGGTTGAAACCAACTCGTTCAGCGCCGGCATCGCCCGGTGTACCGGGTTATCCGCCAGATGAGGATAGGCAACATGCCCTTGAATGCCATGAATGCGCAGGTTAGCGGTGATAGAGCCGCGTCGACCGTTTTTGACGACGTCTCCGAGGCGCTCGGTACTGGAGGGTTCGCCAACCAGACAATAATCCAGCCGTTCCTGGCGGGCCATGAGGGCTTCAACCACTTTGACCGTACCATACGTCGCTTTGGCTTCTTCATCCGAGGTAATCAGGAACGCTAACCTCCCCTGGTGATGGGGATGAGTGGCGACAAAACGTTCTGCAGCAACAACCATGGCGGCCAGTGAGCCTTTCATATCAGCTGCGCCACGGCCGTATAGCATGCCTTCATGGCATGTTGGCTCAAAGGGGGGAAATTTCCATAGCCCAGCGTCGCCAGTTGGAACGACATCGGTATGTCCGGCAAAGGCCAGCGTTTTTCCGTTGCCACGCCATGCCCAAAAATTACGTGTATCGCCAAAATCCATTCTTTCAATAGTAAAACCGATATTATGCAGGCGTTCGATCATCAGCTCCTGACAACCGGCATCGTCCGGGCTGAGGGATGGTCGTTGGATAAGCTGTTGGGCCAGTTCGATTACCGGGCAAGACACGTTATTTATTCTCCGTCAAAAAGTGCTGATAACTTTCTTCGCTGAAGCCGAGCAGTGTTTGCTGGTCATGGGTGACGAGCAAGGGGCGTTTAATCAATGAAGGGTGTTCCAGCATAACAGTCTTTGCTGCAGATTCATTGTCGATTGTGATGCGGACGGCCTCATCCAGCTTACGCCAAGTCGTTCCACGGGTGTTCAGCAGGGCCTGCCAACCAGCCAGTGCTATCAGCGATTGCAGTAACTTGTCGTCCAGACCGTCGGTTCGGTAGTCATGAAAGCGGTAGTCAATATGGTTGTTTTCCAGCCAGCGGCGAGCTTTTTTGATCGTGTCGCAGTTCTTGATGCCGTACATCGTGATGGCCATTATTCTGAAACCTGTTGTTTTTTATCTGTTAAAGAATAGAAAAGCATACAACAGAACGGGGGATACGGCGGAATATTAAAATAGTCTTAATAAATCATTGAGTTATCGGACGTGTCGTTTTTCAGAAATGCGAAGAAGAGCACAATAATGTGCCCCAAAACAATTTTTATGGTCAAAAAAGAAGCGTATAATAACCTCACGATCCAAATAAGCCGTAAGGAGTCATCATGATCGAAATCGAACTCAACAACTGGAAAAGCTTCATCGACGCGATGCTGCGTAAGTAATTGTTGATGTTTTTAGACTAGTACAATTCTGTCTGTTGTCATTAGTTACCAGGAACCTGATTTACCATAACCAAAGCAGTAATCCCATGGGTTACTGCTTTTTTATTGGCTTAATAGGCTGATTATAAAAATTAATTTTTCCTTAAGACGAGAAGTCATATTCGGGAAATGCTTTAATTTTGTTTTTGTTATTGTGATATTCATCACGAAAAAAGCCGACGCCGTTTCTGTCGGCGCATACTGGCAGAGTGGCGTTAAATGGGGATATCTGAGCAAATAAAAGAGGTTATTATTTTTATTTCCATACATTAATTATGGATATTGCTCGTGCCGAGCGCGAAACGTGCTGCAGCCAGAGCATGCAAATGTGTGGTGTCCAGCAAGGGCAGGGTGATGTCTTCAGCTCGCAGGAGCAATGGGAGTTCAGTACACCCCAAAATGATGCCTTCCGCACCTTGCAGCTGTAGTTCGGCGACTATCTGGCACAGTGTTTGTCGGGAGCTATCAAGAAAGCGACCAAGACACAGTTCGTCAAAGATGATGCGATTGATTTCATTGCGCGCATGGCTATCGGGCGTGAGTACCTGGAGTGCGAATTTTTCCTCTAATCGACAGCGGTAAAAGTCTTGCTCCATCGTATAGCGGGTGCCAAGCAGTGCGATAGAAGAGAGATTCTGTTGTTTAATACTGTGAGCGGTGGCATCTGCGATATGAATCAAAGGAAGACCACTACGTTGTTCGACAGTTTCGGCTACTTTGTGCATGGTGTTAGTACAAATGACCAGCGCTTCTGCTCCTGCGAGTTTCAGTCCGAATGCTGCTTGTGCCAGGTATTCCGCTGCTGCGTCCCAATCACCGGCAGATTGCATGCGCTCTATGTCGTGGAAATCCGCGCTGTGTAATACCAGCCGCGCAGAGTGGAGCCCGCCCAGTGCTTCCTTGATATGCTGATTGATCAACCGGTAATAGATGAGTGTCGATTCCCAGCTCATGCCTCCAAGCAATCCCAACGTTTTTTGCATTCTTCCTTCACCTGTCTATATCAATCGAAAATATCGTTATACAGGCGGCTAACATACCAGATGATCCAGGTATCGTTCCCGAATATGTCGGATTAATGGCTTCCGTTCACTTTTTTATCGGGTTTTCTCACTTTTTGGTGATGTTCGGCTGGACAAATGGCTCGCCAATTGCTGTACTGTCTCAGACACAGATTTTGTGTCGTTCATTTCATGTAAAGGTAATTTTGATGTCTAAGATTAAAGGTAGCGTTAAGTGGTTTAATGAGTCCAAAGGATTCGGTTTCATTACTCCGGAAGATGGTAGCAAAGATGTATTCGTACACTTCTCCGCTATCCAGAGCACTGGTTTCAAAACCCTGGCTGAAGGTCAGCGCGTAGAGTTTGAAATCACTAACGGTGCTAAAGGTCCTTCCGCTGCTAACGTTATCGCTATTTAATTAAATACCGATTTCCTGAAAAACCCGCCTAGTGGCGGGTTTTTATTTGGCTGACTTCAATGTGAAGTCAGCCAGCCTACCAACGCGAAAGCGAGGGCGGTCATGAGTAACGATCCTGCCAGATTAAGTAGCAGGTTTAGTAATGCCGCTACCCATTCCCCATTTTGTAATAACGCTACGACTTCAAACGAAAAAGTTGAAAATGTGGTTAATCCTCCACAAAAGCCAGTGGTAATAAATAACTTCCAGTGAGGACTGAGGTCTGGCTGGCGTATAAACATACTCATGGCGGCCCCGATGATGAATGCACCGGTAAGATTTGCTATCAGCGTGCCTGCTGGCATCTGTGGAAACACGCTATTGAAACGTACACTCAACTGCCAGCGTAATAGGCTCCCAATACCACCACCAAGAAAAACGGCAAGTAACGTACTGTACATAGTCACCTTTTATTCAACAGTAGGTTAGGCGAGTCTCAGAAAGGCGTGATGCTACGCCCTTGCGAGAGGTTCGTAGACATCATCAGCCAGAAGGCGGTTATGGAGGAATGTCATCTCCGTCATTGACGGCAGAATTTTACCTGTCTCATCGTGGTTTGGGTAGTTTGTATGGTTTTGCAGAATGTATATCTGCTTGCATTGCCCGAAAGCTTTCAAATTTGAAAGTGACGCTATCCTTGAGCGATCGGTGAAATGTATTCGGACACAAGACGCCAGTTCCCTGTTTTAAGTCACAATCACTTTCCGTTGTCTGTATTACGATAGAAAAGGTCGGAGCGTTCTGGCGATAAAAGTAGCGATTGATAGTGTGTTGTCTTATTCTGTTACAGATAATCATTGTCTTATCCGGCGGATCGTTTAAAACAGAGTTATGTAAAGCGCGCTGGCTTTCCCGGCTCACATCATCAGGTAGATAGTTATGGAAATTAGTGTTACCAAACTTTTGGTTGTAGCGGTATTGGTTGTTCTGTTATTTGGAACCAATAAACTCCGCTCACTGGGTGGCGACCTTGGCGCAGCGATCAAAGGTTTCAAAAAGGCCATGAATGAAGAGCAACCTGCTGCCAAGCAGGAAGAGCATACTTCTTCTATCAGCGATAACCGCCACAAAGAGTAATAACCACTCTGCGTATTGCCGAATTGAAAGCGGGTGACTTTGTCACCCGCTTTTTGCTGTATCTGCTATTTCGGTAAAAAAATATTTCGTTGCCTGGGGCGTTATTATTTTACTTCGACGCCTTTTGCCTGCAGATCGGCATGGTAAGACGAACGAACAAACGGACCGCATGCCGCATGT
Source organism: Musicola paradisiaca NCPPB 2511 (assembly GCF_000400505.1). NCBI lineage: Bacteria > Pseudomonadati > Pseudomonadota > Gammaproteobacteria > Enterobacterales > Pectobacteriaceae > Musicola > Musicola paradisiaca. Next base: position 1,227,591 of record NZ_CM001857.1, read on the forward strand.
GTAAAGCCCATCGCCAATGCTTCGGTTTTCATTGAATCGAATTCCTCCGGGCTAACGTAGCGTTTAACCGGTAGATGATGGCGGCTTGGCTGTAGGTATTGGCCCAGTGTCAACATCGTGACGCCATGACGGCGTAGATCGCGCATGACGTCCAGAATTTCATCATTGGTTTCCCCCAACCCGACCATCAAGCCTGACTTGGTAGGAATGTCCGGATGTACTTCCTTGAATTTCTCCAACAGCTTGAGCGACCATGCATAATCGGCACCTGGGCGCACTTGCCGGTAGAGACGGGGAACATTTTCCAGATTGTGGTTGAAAACATCAGGTGGCGTTGCCGTGAGAATATCCAGTGCGCGATCCATCCGGCCGCGGAAGTCCGGTACCAGCGTTTCTATCTTGATGACGGGATTTTTACGACGGATAGCGCTAATGCAGTCGGCAAAATGCTGCGCGCCGCCATCGCGTAGGTCATCGCGATCGACCGAGGTGACGACAACATAGCGCAGCCCCATGTCGTGAATGGTTTGCGCCAGTTTTTCCGGTTCATTAGCATCTGGCGTGATTGGGCGTCCATGGGCAACGTCGCAGAAAGGGCAACGACGGGTACAGATGGCGCCAAGGATCATAAAGGTCGCCGTTCCATGGTTAAAACATTCGGCCAGATTGGGGCAGGACGCTTCTTCGCAAACAGAGTGAAGGCCATTGCGACGCATTGCGTCCTTTATGCCTTTGATTCGGCTGGAATCGGCCGGGAGTTTGATTTTCATCCATTCCGGTTTACGCAGCAGTTCCTGACGCTCGGTGGCAACGGTACGTACCGGGATCAATGCCATTTTATCGGCGTCGCGGTACTTAACGCCACGTTCGATCTGAATCGGTTTACTCATGTTTGCGTCGTTCCAGGTTTAATTCGCACTCATAAATCTATTTTAAAATCATGAGATTGCGGGATTGATTAAACTTTTTTTTAAAAACTCACCAAATTATATCATCTTTGCTCGCACCGAGCAGCTTGATAGCGGTGAAATGCGGTGAAAATGTAAATAAAATGTAATTTATAGATCTATCTCACTGGGAACGCGGCAAGGGTTCGCCTTGTTGTTCCCACTTCCAGTCAAGCCATTCACTGTGACGATAACCCAGCATTTGCATAAATGCCCGAACCATGACTGGCGCGATGTCCTCCGGGCGGGCTCCCGGTACCAGCGTGCTGAGTTGGGTCATTGCCATACCGGCGTAACCACAAGGATTGATGCGCAGGAATGGGGACAGATCCATATCGATGTTCAATGCAAGGCCATGAAATGAGCAACCATGACGAATGCGTAGCCCCAGCGAGCAGATCTTGCTCTCGTTTACATAAACGCCGGGGGCATCGGGCCGGGCATAAGCATCGACACCAACGTGTGCGAGCGTATTGATGACGGTGTTCTCAATAGCCGTTACCAATGAACGAGCGCCGGTTTTACGGCGTTTAATGTCGACGAGTACGTACATAACCTGCTGCCCCGGGCCATGGTAAGTAACCTGCCCGCCGCGATCGCTCTGGATTACCGGAATATCGCCGGGCATCAGGACATGTTCGGCTTTCCCGGCCTGGCCTTGCGTGAAGACGGGATGATGCTGCACCAGCCAGATTTCATCCTGGCTGCTGTCGTTACGTAATTCGGTGAAATGATGCATTGCCAGAGAGACCGGCTCGTAAGGCTGTACGCCGAGCTGACGTACAATGATCGTGTCCTGTTGCAAGAGTGTCATCTTCAGGTTAAGGAAGAATGGGCGCCATTATAACGGTGCGACAGGGGAGCGGGTAGCGTTTTCCCCTGTCGTCCAGGTCTGGCAACGGGGCATTACAGCACGACGCGGACAATCTCAATTTTTCCCAACTCTTCGTACAGCGTCTCGACTTGCTCGATATGCGTTGCGGTAATGGTAATGGAAACGGAGTGGTAGTTACCCTTAGAGCTGGGTTTCACCTGCGGCGTGTAATCGCCTGGCGCATGACGCTGTACGACTTCCACCACCAGATCAACCAGTTCCGGTTTTGCCAGCCCCATCACTTTGTAGGTAAACGAGCATGGGAATTCGAGCAATTCGTTGAGTTTGGTTTTCATGGTGGCTCCAGAGTCATTCATTAATACGGAAATGCAAAAATTATTACTCCCGCCGTAGCGGGAGTATCAAGTATGGCTGAAATCAGCACGATCCTGAAATGAGCAACATTGGGGTGGTTGCCCTGAATTCAATAAGAATCAACTGAACCAACGGTGGAACATCAGCTTGATATAGTCAAACAGGCGACCAAAGATCCCGCCTTCTTTGACATCGTTCATCACGACCAGCGGTCGTTGTTCGATAACTTTGCCATCCAGTTGGAAATTGATCGTGCCCACTACCTGATTCTTGGCCAGCGGAGCATGCAGCTCGGTATTGTTGAGTACATAACTGGCTTTCAGGTCTTTCATGCGTCCGCGAGGAATAGTGATGTAAGCATCTTTTTCCACTCCCAGCGAGACCCTGTCGGCATTCCCGAACCAGACGGGTTCAGACGCGAATTCTTTGTCTGCTTTCAACGGTGCTACCGTTTCGAAGAAACGGAAACCCCATGTCAGCAGTTTTTTGCTTTCCGACTCACGCCCCTTGAAAGTACGGCCGCCCAACACTGCGGAAATCAGGCGCATCTGGCCTTCGGTTGCTGAAGCCACCAGGTTATAACCGGCGGAAGCGGTGTGACCGGTTTTGATGCCATCCACGCTCAGGCTGGAATCCCACAGCAAACCATTACGGTTCATCTGACGGATATTATTGAAAGTGAACTCTTTTTCTTTATAAGTGGCATATTCGTTCGGTACATCGCGAATCAATGCCTGGCCGATCAGCGCCATGTCGCGCGCCGAGCTATATTGGCCTTCCGCATCAAGACCGTGCACGGTCTTGAACTGTGTATTCTGCAATCCCAATGATTTAACGTAACCGTTCATCAAACTGATGAACGCATCCTGACTGCCGGCGACATAGTCAGCCATGGCGACGCAGGCGTCATTACCGGACTGGAGAATGATGCCTTTGTTCAGCATGTGAACCGGAACACGATCACCGGGTTTAAGAAACATCAGCGAAGAACCCTGAAAGTCAGGGTTGCCGGTGGCCCAGGCGTCTTTACCGATGGTCACGATGTCATTCGGGTTGATCTTCCCTGCTTTAATGGCCTGGCCGATGACATAGCTGGTCATCATCTTGGTCAGGCTGGCCGGATTGCGGCGTACATCGGCATTTTTTTCGGCCAGGACTTTACCCGAGTTGTAATCAATCAGGATGTATGCTTCGGCATCAATATCCGGAACGGCAGGAATCATGGTTTTCAGATTAATGTCTTCGGCATGGGAAAACGCAGATACGCCGAGGACGAGCAGTGTGCCGAGCACAATACGTTTAGTAAAGCGAGACGTGATTACTCTATTCATGATTGGAACAACAACATCCATGGGTATAAGTTAAAAAACGAGCCACACTATAGCAGATGAAAATCGGGGCGGCACCAGCCAATACGTTACGTGATTTTGCCATTTTTCATTAGTGACGCCGTTATTTCCGGTTCATCTGAAAGAGGGAGGTTATCCCTCTTCGCCAGACTGACTATCTACTGGGCACTTGACGCCACAGTGACAAAAGAGGGTTGCTGTGCTTCGGTCGATAGCCGTTGTTGCAGTTCAACGGCCTGTTGACGGCTCGGGAAAGGGCCAAGCTGGATGCGGTACAGTCCGTTGTTGAACGTCGCTTTGCCCGGAACGCGGAAACGTTCGCGCAGGCTATTCAGCCAGGTTTGCGCCCGTTGTTGATCGCTGAGTGCGCCCACCTGTACGACAAAATTGCCGCTACCCGCCGAGACTGGCGCGCTTGACGCCCCAGAACGTGGCGCGGTTGCTATTGGCGCTGCGTTGGAAACCGACGCTGTGGCGCCGGCAGGACTCACAGCTGGGGCGGACTCGGATCCTTCCAGTACCCCGCTGCGCAACGGTTGTGGGGATTTCAGAAAACCACCGCCACGACTGCCGCTGACAGATACCGGAATGTTCCCTGATGACGGAATCGTACTTGTGTCGACGGATGTGCTGTTTTGGGCGGTAGGCGTCAACGTGGCGTTACTTATCGGGCGGACGGCGGCTTCCGGCGTAGTGGTGGAAAGCGTCGGTGTTCCCAAACTACTGGTACCCAGATCCGGGCGCGACGGCAGCGCAAAACTCTGTCGGGCAACGCGAGTGCCTACAGTACCGGGGCCGGACAATGTGCCGTCAGGCGCCACGCTGATGAAATCGACTTTTACTTTAGTGTTGTTGGAAAGGTTGAGTCGATCGGCCGCCGCCCGCGTCAAATCGATGATGCGGCCTGGAGTATAAGGCCCGCGATCGTTAACACGCACCACCAGACGGCGCCCATTGCTCAGGTTGGTCACTCGGACATAACTGGGAATAGGGAGCGTAGGATGGGCAGCGGCAAAGGCATTGGGATTGAACTCTTCGCCAATGGCGGTGCGCGTGCCGGCTGATCCGCGGTTCTGCCAGGAGGCAAATCCCGCTTCACTGAAATTTTCCGGGTTTTTTACAATGCGATATTTTTTGTCGTTAACGGTGTAATCCTGCAGGCTGGCCGGATTATAGGGTTCGTAACGGGGTTCGACGCCGGGAATTTCTTCGACCGGACCGCTGTATGCCGTCTGGGACGCCGGCGTTTGCGATTGTTGATCTGTCGACGTACAACCCGCCAGTACCAGGCTGAGCGCCCCCATCCAAAGCCAATCCTTACGCATTGCCCACCTCTATAGATTTTTGGATAACATTTTGCGGTGCGTATGTATCGACATCACGATACCGAACCCCGCCATCAGCACAACCAGCGCCGATCCCCCGTAGCTGACCAACGGCAGCGGCACCCCAACCACCGGCAGAATACCACTGACCATACCGATGTTAACGAAAACATAGACGAAAAAGATCAACATCAGGCCGCCCACCATCACGCGCCCAAACGACGTCTGGGCGTTGGCGGCGATCACCAGGCCGCGCATGATCAGAAACAGATACAGTGCCAACAGGATCAGAACGCCGATGAGCCCCAGCTCTTCGGCTAGCACGGCGAAGATGAAATCGGTGTGGCGTTCCGGCAGAAATTCCAGCTGCGATTGCGTGCCCTGTAACCAGCCCTTACCTGATAGCCCACCGGAACCGATGGCAATTTTGGACTGAATGATGTGATAGCCGGCACCGAGCGGATCGGTTTCAGGGTCAAGTAGCATGATCACTCGATTACGCTGGTAATCGTGCATCAGGAAGAACCAGAGGATCGGGATGAATGCGGCCAGCAACAGGGCGGCGATGATAATCAACCGCCAGCTCATTCCCGCCAGGAACAGCACGAACAGGCCGGAGGCGCATATCAGCACCGCCGTACCCAGATCCGGCTGCGCAGCCACCAGCAGGGTAGGAACGAACGTCATCGCCAGTGCAATGGCGGTATTTTTCAACGAAGGCGGACACATATCGCGGTTGATGTAGCGCGCAACCATCAAGGGGACCGCAATCTTGGCGATTTCCGACGGCTGGAAGCGCAGTATGCCCAGATCCAACCAGCGTTGGGCGCCTTTACTGATCTGGCCGAAGATATCCACCATCATCAACAGAACAATACACACCACATACAGGTATGGTGCCCAGCCCTCGTAGACTCTGGGGGGGATCTGAGCCATGCCGATCATCACCACCAGCCCCAGCAGGCACTGGATAACCTTGCGTTCCATCATCCCGACGTCCTGACCGCTGGCGCTCCACATCACGAATACGCTGTAGCCCAGCAACGCCAGAACACAGAGGAGTAGCGGCAGGTCGATGTGGATTTTGGTCCAGATAGACTTTTTTTGTTGGCTGTCTGTCATGGCGATCTCTACTCTGTTTCACTACCCGGCGGCGTCGGCGCAGACACCGGCAGGCTGGTATTGTTGTCACCCAACATGATGTGGTCGAGTATCTGGCGGACAATCGTCCCTACCGCCGGCCCGGCGCCGCCGTTTTCCAGAATGATCGACATTGCCACTCTTGGGTTGTTATACGGTGCGAAGGCGGTCATCAGTTTGTGGTCGCGCAGGCGTTCCGCAATCCGGTTGGCGTTATAGGTTTCGTTTTCCTTCAGGCCGAAGACCTGCGCGGTACCGGATTTGGCTGCAATCTTGTAGGGAGCATCGGCAAAACTCTTGTGCGCCGTACCGTTTGGACGGTTGGCGACGCCGTACATTCCGTCTTTTACGATCTCCCAGTAGCCGGAGCGAATATCGCCAATTTGGCGATGCTCTGGCTGACGATAAGGCACCATGGTGCCATTCTCCTGTATCCCGCTCATTAAGTGGGGCGTTTTTACCTGGCCATCGTTGATAAGCGTAGTAAGCGCTTTCAGCATCTGAATGGGGGTGGCGGTCCAGTAACCCTGGCCAATGCCGACGGGGATAGTATCTCCCTGATACCAGGGTTTTTTATAACGCCGCATTTTCCAGTCGCGGGTCGGCATAATACCGGCACGCTCTTCAGACAAATCAATACCTGTCGACTGGCCGTAGCCGAACTTGCTCATCCACTCCGACAGCCGGTCGATACCCATATCGTAAGCCACCTGATAAAAGTAGGTATCAGCGGATTCCTCCAGCGCTTTGGTCAGGTTAAGGCGCCCATGCCCCCATTTTTTCCAGTCGCGGAACCGTTTTTCCGAACCGGGCAACTGCCACCAACCGGGATCAAACAACGAGGTATAGGGCGTGATAACGCCGGCGCTCAGCGCGGAAACGGCGATATAGGGTTTTACCGTGGATGCGGGCGGATAAATCCCTTGTGTCGTGCGGTTGATCAGCGGTCGGTTCGCATCGTTGAGCAATGCGCGGTAATCTTTGCCGGAAATACCGTCCACGAAGGGGTTAGGGTCATAGCTGGGCATGGAAACCATCGCCAAAATGCTGGCGTCGCGTGGATCCGCTACCACGACAGCGGCGCGGCTGCCTTCAAGCAATTTTTCAATGTAGAGCTGGAGGTTGAGATCCAACGTCAAATAGATGTCTTTGCCCGCCTGCGGAGGTTGTTCGTGTAACTGGCGAATAACGCGGCCACGGTTGTTGACTTCAACCTCTTCATAACCGGGCTTGCCGTGCAGAATGTCTTCGTAATAACGCTCGATACCCAGTTTGCCGATGTCATGGGTGGCGGCGTAGTCGGCAAGTTTATCGTCCTTGTCCAGCCGTTCGAGATCTTTATCGTTGATTTTCGAGACATAGCCGATGACGTGGGTCAGCGCGGATCCATAGGGGTAATAACGCCGTTGATAGCCTTTTACCTCGATACCGGGAAATCGGTATTGGTTGACGGCAAATCGGGCGACTTCCACTTCGGTCAGACCGGTCTTGATGGGAATCGAGGTGAAACGGCGGGAACGTTTGCGTTCTTTTCTAAAGTTGTCCAGATCTTCATCGGTAAGATCGAGAATGGGTTTCAGTTCCTGCAGTGTGGCTTCCAGGTTGTTGACTTTTTCCGGGATCAGTTCCAGTTGATAGATGGTGCGGTTGAGCGCCAGCGGAATACCGTTGCGATCGTAGATAATGCCGCGGCTGGGTGCGATCGGCACCAGTTTGATGCGGTTTTCATTCGAACGGGTGCGGTAATCGTCGAAACGTAATATCTGCAGATGATAGAGATTGGCGACCAGGATGCCGGAAAGCAACAAAATGCCGAGGAATGCCACCAGTGCCCGACGCACAAATAGCGCAGCCTCAGCCGTATAGTCACGAAAGGGTTTACGTTCTATGTTCATCCAGCGATTGTTACTTCACGTGATTCATCGTATCGCCTTACTCCCGGTGGTAAGGATGATTTGTGGTAATGCTCCAGGCGCGGTACAAGCTTTCCGCCACCAGAACCCGCACCAGCGGATGCGGCAATGTCAACGGCGATAGCGACCAGCTCTGTTCCGCCGCTGCTTTGCACTGTGGTGCAAGACCTTCGGGGCCGCCAATCAGCAGACTGACATCCCGACCATCCTGTTTCCAGCGTTCCAGTTGGGTTGCCAGTTGCGGCGTTTCCCAGGGCGTACCGGGAATATCCAGCGTCACGATACGATTCCCCTTGCCCACGGCTGCCAGCATTTGCTCGCCTTCACGTTCCAGTATTCGCTTGATGTCGGCGTTCTTTCCCCGTTTTCCCGCCGGAACCTCTACCAGCTCCAACGGCATGTCTTTGGGGAAACGACGCAGATAATCGGTAAAACCGGTCTGTACCCAGTCAGGCATTCTGGTGCCGACAGCAACCAGTTGCAGTTTCATGTCAGCCCCAGAGTTTTTCCAGCTCATACAGGTGGCGGCTGTCTTCCTGCATGACATGGACGATCACATCGCCCAAATCGACCACAACCCAGTCGGCGTCATTAGCGCCTTCTACGCCCAGCGGTATCAGACCGGCGGCGCGCGATTCTTGTACTACGTGGTCGGCAATCGACATCACATGGCGGCTGGATGTTCCGGTGCAGATAATCATACAGTCAGTGATACTGGATTTGCCCTTTACGTCGAGAGCGACGATATCCTGACCTTTTAAATCGTCAATTTTATCAATCACGAAGTCTTGGAGTGCTTGGCCTTGCAAAGGTTCCCCCCTTGGGTGCTGCTGAATAGACCGGTTGAAACCGGTTGGCTGACGGTAATCAGGGCGTATGTCGTGACGGCGGTGCCGTTTGCTTTGCCTGGCGCCTGAAACCAGCGGCGGAGTATACCATGCACTGATAGTGAGTGGTACAAAGCCGTCGCTATCGGTAAAGACGGTGTGTGTCAATATAATTCAGTACGGCTGTGGGCAGCAGATCCTGGCAGTCGATCCCCTGCTGGCGCCGCTGGCGGATTTCGGTGGCCGAAATCGGCAACAACGGCGTGTTGGCCAGATAAATCAGCCCGTTGCTCTGCTGGTGCAGCCGGGAAACATCAGCGCAGAGGTGATAGGCCAGCCAGTGTTCCAACTCGGGGGTGTCCATTTGCTGGCGATAGCCCGGCCGGGCACAGACCAGTAAATGACAGCAATTCAGCAGATCCTGCCAGCGATGCCAACGGTGGAGTGTGAGCAGTGAGTCTTGCCCGATAATAAACGCCAGTGGAACCTGCCATCCTTTTTCTGCCCGCAGCATTTCCAGCGTGTCGATGGTATAGGACGGCAGGGTGCGATGTAGCTCGCGGTCATCCACCCGAAACAACGGATTATCTTGCACGGCCAGTTCGGCCATCCGTTTTCTTTGTGCCGGGCTGGCTTCCGGCTGTTCCCGGTGGGGCGGAACATTGTTCGGCAATAATACGATTTGATGCAGCCCAATCTCCTGGGCGAGCGCCGTTACCGGGCGCAAATGCCCGTAGTGAATGGGATCAAACGTGCCGCCGAAATAGGCGATCATCGGCTCTGAAGAAGGGGGGATCGACAACTCATTACACCTCTAGCAGGCTATCGGGCAGCGCTTTGCCGCAAAGCACCATCGTCAGTGTTTCCAGTTCTGCCCACACCGGCTGACCATAGTTCTGTTTCAGCGTGACTTCCAACTGTGCCAACAACGTCACTGCCTGCTGTAATTGCTGGAGCGACAGACGCTGTAACGCTTGAGTGATCAGGTTCCGGCGGTTCTGCCATACCTTGTGTCGGTCAAACAGCGTGCGCAGCGGCACGGTTGCCATCTGTCTTTTCAACTGTAGCAGCAGCAACAGTTCGCGCTGCACGGTGCGCAGCAGAATAACCGGTTCGCCGTCTTCTAACCGCAGTTGGTGAAGAATGTGCCAGGCGCGTTTGCTTTTCCCTGCCAGCAGCGCGTCGACCCAGTGGAACGGTGTAAAGTGGGCGGCATCGTTTACCGCCTGTTCCACGCGAGGCAGTGTCAGTTTTCCATCCGGATAAAGCAGCGTCAGCCGCTCCAGCGCCTGCACCAACGCCAGCAGGTTGCCTTCGTAGCAATAGCAGATGAGCTGACCGGCCGCGTCATCCAGTTCCAGCTTCATGGTTTTGGCTCGCTGTGCGACCCAGCGGGGGAGGTGTTCCTGCTCGGGAGACAAGCAGGGGACGTAAACGCCCTGTTCGGCGAGTGTCTTGAACCAGGCGCTATTTTCCTGGGCTTTGGAGAGCTTATTGCCTCGGATTATCAACAGAATATCCGGGTGTAGCAGACCGGCGAGCTTAATCAATTGCTCGCTCATAGCGGCTGTCGGGCCTGCATCGGGGAGATTCAACAACAGCGTCTGACGTGACGCGAATAAGCTGAGTGCCTGGCAGGTGGAAAAGACCGCATCCCAGTCGGTAGCGTTATCCAACACAAAACTGAAATGCTCCAGAAACTCCTGCTGTTGGGCGGCGGCCCGGATCTGATCCTGGCTTTCCTGCAACAGTAGCGGTTCGTTACCGCACAACAAATAACAACCGCGCAACCCCTCACGGAGCTGCGCGGCAAGTTGCTCAGGATAGAGACGAATCATGGTGCTTTGGGGGCGGCTGCCGTCGATTTATTCGCGAGTTTCGCATCCTGCCTTCCCTTGATGGAAGAGAGTTTGCGAACCAACTGTTGGGCAGCCTGATCGCGCATTTCCTGAATCACGATATCCTGCTCTGAATCTTTAGCCAGCGCGGCCAGCGGGTTGTCAAAGAAGGTGCGGAAAATCGTGACGTTGATGGGGTAAATGTCATCTCCCGGCATTAGCACCTGCATTTTCAACTCAAGGATAAACTGGTATTCAGCCGCCTTGCCATCCTGGAAAACGGACACCGCATTACGAGTGAGTGTTTCTCCCATATAGCGTAGCGACGGAATATCCTGCCGTTTGCTGTTTTCAACAATGGTGACATTGTTGAGGCGGAGTTGTTCACGAATAGCCCGTGTTATCGGGCCGTTCGGGTCGCCGCTATCCAGAATCAGCGTTTGCAACTGCGGCGGCACCTGGGTGGTGCCGCGCAGATGAAAACCGCATCCGGCGGTGATCAACACCGCCAGCCCCAGTAACAGCGTCAAAAGAGGGTTTCGCACATAGCCTCCTTGGCGTTAACCCACAACCAGGTTAAGCAGTTTGCCCGGAACGAAGATCACTTTGCGCACGGTGACGCCGTCCAGATATTTGGCAACCAGCGGTTCCTGCGCCGCACGGTCGCGCACCTGTTGTTCGGTAGCATCCGCCGCCACGGTAATTTTGCCGCGGACTTTACCGTTAACCTGCACGACCACCAGACGCGAGTCTTCGACCATCGCCTGTTCGTCCGCCACCGGCCAGGGCGCGCGATCGATGTCGCCTTCTCCCTGCAATTCATGCCACAGTGTGAAGCTGACGTGCGGCGTGAAGGGGTAAAGCATACGAACGACAGCCAGCAGGGTTTCCTGCGTCAGAGCGCGATCCTGTTCGGCGCCCTGTGGCGCTTTGGCCAGTTTGTTCATCAACTCCATGATGGCGGCGATAGCGGTGTTGAACGTCTGGCGACGCCCGATATCGTCAGTCACTTTGGCGATGGTTTTGTGCAGATCGCGGCGCAACGCCTTCTGATCGTCAGTCAGTTCAGCGATATTCAGCGGCTGGGTCGAACCCTTGGCGGTATGATCGTAAACCTGCTTCCAGACACGCTTCAGGAAACGGTTGGCGCCTTCGACGCCGGATTCTTGCCATTCCAGCGTCATTTCCGCCGGAGAAGCAAACATCATGAACAGACGAACGGTATCCGCGCCGTATTTTTCCACCATGACTTGTGGGTCGATACCGTTGTTTTTCGATTTCGACATTTTGCTCATGCCGGCATAAACCAGCTCACGGCCTTCCTGATCAAACGCCTTGACGATACGGCCCTTGTCGTCCCGTTCCACGGTAACGTCGACCGGCGATACCCAAATACGTTCGCCGTTGTCTCCCGTATAGAAGAAAGCATCCGCTAGAACCATTCCCTGACAGAGCAGGCGTTTAGCCGGTTCATTGGAGTTGACCAGACCTGCATCGCGCATCAGCTTGTGGAAAAAGCGGAAGTACATCAGGTGCATAATCGCGTGTTCGATACCGCCTACATACTGATCGACCGGCAACCAGTAATTGGCGGCGGCGGGATCCAGCATGCCCTGATCGTACTGTGGGCAGGTGTAGCGGGCGTAGTACCAGGACGACTCCATAAACGTATCGAAGGTATCGGTTTCGCGCAGCGCCGGTTGGCCGTTCACGGTGGTTTTCGCCCATTGCGGATCGGCTTTGATTGGGCTGGTGATGCCATCCATCGTCACGTCTTCCGGCAGAATGACCGGCAGTTGGTCTTCCGGCGTCGGCATAACGGTGCCGTCTTCCAGCGTTACCATCGGGATCGGCGCGCCCCAATAACGTTGACGGGATACGCCCCAGTCGCGCAGGCGGTAGTTCACTTTACGCGCACCAACCCCGAGTGATACCAGCTTATCGGCAATCGCGTTGAAGCCTGCTGCGTGATCCAACCCACTGAATTCGCCGGAGTTGAACAGTTGCCCTTTCTCCGTCATGGCCTGAGCGGAAAGATCCGGCTCACTGCCATCGGCGTTCAGAATGACCGGTTTGATCGGCAAATTGTATTTAGTGGCGAATTCCCAGTCGCGTTGGTCGTGGCCTGGAACAGCCATTACGGCACCGGTGCCGTAATCCATCAGGACGAAGTTGGCTGCCCATACCGGGAGTTTTTCACCTGTCAGTGGATGCACCACAAACAGGCCCGTCGCGATGCCTTTTTTCTCCATGGTGGCCATGTCAGCTTCGGCAACCTTGGTGTTACGGCACTCATCGACAAACGCACTCAATGCGGGATTATTGGCGGCAGCGCCCAATGCCAGCGGATGCGCAGCGGCGACGGCAACATAGGTGGCGCCGATAAAGGTATCCGGACGAGTGGTATACACAGTCAACGTGTCGGTGCTGTCTGTAACATCAAACGTGATTTCTACGCCTTCAGAACGCCCAATCCAGTTGCGCTGCATGGTCTTAACTTGTTCCGGCCAGCTTTCCAGCGTATCCAGATCGTTAAGCAGTTCTTCCGCATAAGCGGTAATTTTAACGAACCACTGCGGAATCTCTTTGCGCTCGACCTTGGTGTCGCAACGCCAACAGCAGCCGTCGATAACCTGTTCGTTGGCTAGCACGGTCTGATCGTTCGGGCACCAGTTCACCGCCGAGGTTTTTTTGTAGACCAGACCTTTTTCATACAGCTTGGTAAAGAACCACTGTTCCCAGCGATAGTATTCCGGGCGACAGGTGGTGACTTCGCGATCCCAGTCATAGCCGAAACCCAGCACTTTCAACTGGTTTTTCATGTATTCGATGTTGGCATAGGTCCAGGGAGCCGGCGCCGTATTGTTTTTCACCGCAGCGCCTTCGGCCGGTAGGCCGAAAGCATCCCAGCCGATGGGTTGAAGTACGTTTTTGCCCAACATGCGCTGATAGCGGGAGATCACGTCGCCGATGGTGTAGTTGCGGACGTGTCCCATGTGAAGGCGGCCAGAAGGATAAGGCAGCATGGAAAGGCAATAGTATTTTTCCTTGCCGGGTTCTTCGGTCACTTTAAAAGTTTGTTTTTCTTGCCAGTGAAGCTGGACGTGCGCTTCGATATCTTCTGGACGGTATTGCTCTTGCATGGCAGCCAGTGATCCTATAGTGAAAAATAGCTACGCCAGTAGCATGTTCTGTTGCATATCAAAAGATCCGCATAGCATAGCTGATAAGCGACTGGCTCAACAACCGATTGCGGTGCTCTGCCGTCGATTTCTGCCCGAATGTCCGGGGTTGCCGATGGATTCCCGGATTGGGAGGCGTATCGCGGCGATGGTGGAAAAATCGTCTAAAATAAAAAACATAGCGTCCGGCGATAGTCCCAGGATCCGCTGGTCAGATCCGTTCGGCGTAGGTGCCGACAATGCTGCGGTGAGCCGCTGAGGAGCCCTTATGAGCAAAGTCGCACGTTATTATCAGGAACTGATGTCGACCGTTACCGAGTGGTTGCGTCGTGGCGAACACGATATGGATACGCTGGTGCGCAATGCCCGTCAGACATTGCATGAGAGCAACGCGCTGACGCAAAAGGAAATCGAACAGGTGATGCAGGCGGTGCAACGGGATTTGGAGGAGTTCGCCCGCAGCTATGAGGAGAATCGCGAGGAGTTTTCCGGCAGTGTGTTCATGCGTGTGATTCGTGAAAGTCTGTGGCAGGAGCTGGCGGATATTACGGATAAGACCCAGCTTGAGTGGCGCGAAATGTTCAAGGATGTCACTCACCACGGCGTATACCATAGTGGGGAAGTTGTGGGGTTGGGCAATCTGGTGTGCGAACAGTGCCACCATCATTTGACGTTCTATACGCCGGAGATTTTGCCGCGTTGTCCGAAATGCGGTCATGATCAGTTCCAGCGTAAGCCATTTGGGCCCTGATGCTGCCGTCCATTTAAATGTTGGGGGGGAGCGATACCAGGAGAGCGCGTCGGTTAGCGTCCCACGCTCTGTGTTGCTCATTGATATTCAAATGTTGACTGGCGGACTATGCCGCCAGGTTTGTTTGTTTCGCCACGATGGGCGGATATCAGTGCAGGATCTTGGCGAGAAAATCCTTAGCGCGATCGGACTGAGGATTGCTGAAGAACTCTTCTTTGCGGGTGTCTTCAATGATTTTCCCTTCATCCATAAAGATGACGCGGTGTGCTACCTTGCGGGCAAATCCCATTTCGTGGGTGACGACCATCATGGTCATCCCCTCCTGCGCCAGCTCGACCATCACGTCCAGCACTTCGTTGATCATTTCCGGGTCGAGCGCGGAGGTTGGTTCGTCGAATAACATCGCAACCGGATCCATACAGAGTGCACGGGCAATCGCTACACGCTGTTGCTGGCCACCGGACAACTGGCCGGGGAATTTGTTGGCGTGGGCTGATAATCCAACGCGAGCAAGCAGTTTAAGCCCTTTTTCCCGTGCCGCGTCTTTTTCACGTTTCAACACCTTGACCTGTGCCAGCGTCAGGTTATCGACGATGGAGAGGTGGGGAAACAGCTCGAAATGCTGGAACACCATACCGACTCTGGATCGTAATTGGGCCAGATTGGTGCGTTTGTCGTTGACAAGGATGCCGTTGACCTCGATTTCTCCCTGCTGAATAGGTTCCAGGCCGTTCACGGTTTTGATCAACGTCGATTTTCCAGAGCCCGACGGTCCGCAGACTACCACGACTTCACCTTTCTGCACTTCGGTGGAGCAGTTAGTCAGTACCTGAAATTGACCATACCATTTAGAAACGTTTCTCAGGAAAATCATCAAACCGTCCTTCTTTTTAAATAATTAACCAGCATAGAGGCAGAGATGCTGATAACGAAATAAACCGCACCGGCAAACAGGATCATTTCTACCTGCGTGCCGTCGCGTTCACCAATCGTCGATGCCGTCCGGAAGAAGTCAGCCAGACTGAGCACATACACCAGCGAAGTATCCTGAAACAGCACAATACCCTGCGTTAATAATAGCGGGATCATCGCGCGGAATGCTTGAGGCAGGATGACCAGTTGCATCGATTGCCAATGAGTCATGCCCAGCGCGAGCGCGGCGGACGCCTGACCTCGGGAGATACTCTGAATGCCGGCGCGGATAATTTCAGAATAATAGGCTGCCTCAAACAGCGAGAAGGCTACCATAGCCGATACCAGGCGGATATCTGTTTTCGGGGAAAGCCCAAGCACGTTTTGTAAGAAGCTTGGAACGATAAGATAAAACCACAGCAGCACCATCACCAATGGGATAGAACGGAATAAATTGACATAAATCCTGGCAAACCAACTGACCGGTTTTACCGGTGACAAGCGCATAACGGCCAGTACAGTGCCCCAGACAATCCCAATGACCACGGCGGTCAGCGTGATTTTGAGCGTGACGCCCATGCCTTGCATCAGATAAGGCAGACTGGGCGGAATGGAACTCCAGTCGAATTGATACATGATTATTTACTCCCCAGATTACCCGGCAGGCGGGTTTTCCGTTCCACTATCTGCATGATCAGCATGATGATGGCGTTGACGCCGATATAGGCCAGCGTGATTGCCGAGAAGGACTCATAGGCGTGTGCAGAATAATCCAGTAGCTTGCCTGCCTGTGCCGCCATATCCATCAACCCAATAGTTGATGCGATCGCAGAGTTTTTAACCAGATTGAGCATCTCGGATGTGAGTGGAGGAATAACGACGCGATATGCATTAGGCAGCAGTACATGACGATAGGTTTGCGGCAGCGTCAGCCCCAGGGCGAGTCCGGCTGCTCTCTGGCCACGCGGCAGCGACTGGATACCGGCTCGTACCTGTTCGCAGACGCGGGCTGCGGTGAACATACCAAGGCACAGCATGGAAGAAACGAAGAACTGGATATTGGGATCCAGTTCAGCTTTGAACCACATTCCCAGTTTGGTTGGCAGCAATTCGGGCACCACCAAATACCAACTAAAGAATTGAACAATCAGCGGCACGTTGCGAAACAGTTCGACGTAACAGGTGCCGATACCGGCGATCAACCGATGCGGCACGGTACGCATGATGCCCAGCAGCGAACCCAGCAGAAATGCGATGATCCAGGCGCATATGGAAAGGGCGACAGTGACCTGCAGGCCGGAAATCAGCCATCCCAGGTAGGTCGTGTTTCCGAAAGGGGCGGATTGCAGGAAGATCCCCCAGTTCCAATCTATTGACATAACACACTCCGGTAAAAAAAGGGTAGCGTTCGCTACCCTGAAGATTGATGAGTGGCTTATAGGGTCGCAGGGTGGGGAACGACCACCCTGCGCCTGTCTGTCTTGCCACGAATCAGCAATCAGAAGGCAGAATGACTGCCTTTTATAGTCATTATTAATCCGGTTACAGCGCCTTATCGTTAGGTGCTTTGAACAGTGCTTTCATGTCGTCGGACAGTACATAGTTCAGGTTGAGATTTTTAGGAGGAATGGGCTGGGTGAACCAGTGCTCATACCATTTCACCGCTTCGCCGGAGGTTTGCGCCTGGGCGATGGTGTCGTCCACCAGTTTCTTGAACTCAGGATCGTTCTTGCGCAGCATGCAACCGTAGGCTTCGTGTGACTGCGGTGTGCCGACAATCACCCATTCATCCGGGTTTTTGGCCTTGGCGCGTTCGCCAGCCAGCAGCGCGTCATCCATCATAAAGGCGACGGCGCGACCGCTTTCCAGCGTGCGGAATGAATCGCCATGGTCTTTGGCGCTGATGATGCGCAGATTCATTTTCTTCTCTTCATTCATCTTGTTCAGCAAGATTTCCGACGTTGTGCCGGATGTGACCACTACGGCCTTACCGTTTAGATCGCTGAAATCTTTGATGTCAGAGCCTTTTTTGGTCAACAGACGAGTGCCGATGACGAAGATGGTATTGGAGAAGGCAGCCTGCTGCTGACGCTCCAGGTTGTTGGTGGTTGAACCACATTCCAGATCAAAGGTACCGTTCTGCAACAGCGGAATCCGGTTCTGCGAGGTAATGGGGATCAGTTTTACCTGCAGATTGGGGGCGTTGACGGCCTTCTTGACGGCTTCAACAATCTTGTCGGAATAATCCTGTGAATAGCCGACAACCTTCTGCTGATTATCGTAGTAGGAGAATGGCACGGAAGATTCGCGATGGCCGATAACGATAACGCCGCTATCTTTGACTTTCTGCAACGTGGGGATCGGTTTTTCTTCTGCATGAACCACAGTGGTTGCTATGCCTGCCAGCAGCAGTGACAGTGCCAGTTGACGCAATTGCATGTTCTAACTCCTTTGCTGTTCTCGTGATGCGGCATTGTTCATGGCGCTTTTATCTTACAGAGGCTCGCTCGATGCACCGCTAAAGAGCAAATAAAACGCTGTCATATAAAAAATAGCGGATTGTAAATATATTGAAACGGTGATGTTTGCTTTTTGTGAGATGTTCCGCACCAAATGGCAGCAATAAAAGCACAAGGCACAAAATTGGTGCGTCATGCGCTCCGAATTTGTGCGAGGCCAGTGTGAGCAGCCCCGGAAAAGCGCGATATCAACCGTTTCATAGCGTTGTTTACGATTAGTATTAGCAATTTTTATGCCAAAAATGAAACAAGGCATGTATCAACATGCCTTGCGGTCGAGCGGAAGATAGTGAGTACGATTTAGCGGCGGCGCAAACGGT
The DNA here is from genome assembly GCF_000400505.1 of Musicola paradisiaca NCPPB 2511. Classification (NCBI taxonomy): domain Bacteria; kingdom Pseudomonadati; phylum Pseudomonadota; class Gammaproteobacteria; order Enterobacterales; family Pectobacteriaceae; genus Musicola; species Musicola paradisiaca. The sequence continues at coordinate 1,245,803 of NZ_CM001857.1, forward strand.
ATACCACTGCACTGATGCCGAGCAGTAATTCCAGGAGCCATCGCGGCAGTGCGCCGAAACGTGCATAAGGCGTCAGCCCGGTAGCGGGCACCACTGTTGTTTCCAACACTGAACGTTCGAACTGCGGCAGGCTGGCGGCGATATTGCCATCAGGCGTGATCACCGCAGTAATACCGTTGTTGGTACTGCGTAACAGCGGGCGGCCCAATTCCAGCGCCCGCATCCGGGCCATCTGAAAATGCTGCCATGGCCCGATGGATTTGCCGAACCAGGCATCATTGGACACCGTCAGCAGCATATCGGTATCGTTGCGGAAGTTATCGCGCACCTGCTGTCCCAAAATGACTTCATAACAGATGGTCGCGGTCAGCCGATAGCCATTAACGACCAGCTGAGGTTGCAGATAATCCCCACGGCTGAACGAGGACATCGGCAGATCGAAAAAGGGCGCCAGCGGCCGCAACAATGTTTCCAGCGGAACGAATTCGCCAAAGGGAACCAGATGATGCTTGCTGTAGCGGTTAACCGTAGGATAACGGTAGGGCTGAGTATCGCCGAGCACAATCACGCTGTTGTAAAAGCGGCTATTGGCGGAATCTGCGGTGCGACGCGCATCGACAATCCCGGTAATCAGGCTGCTGTGCCGTTCGCGCAAGGCGTTATCCACCAGGTGGAGATATTCTTGTTCGCGCGTTTCCACGTCCGGTATGGCGGATTCAGGCCAGATGATAATCGGTGTTTTCCCCATATAGGGCAGACTGTCGTCAAGATAGATTTTCAGCGTATTCAGGAGTTCGTTGGGATCCCACTTCAATGCTTGTGCGATATTGCCTTGTACCAGTGCGACCTTCACCGCGCGGTCTGGTTGCAGTTTGAACCATTCCACCGAACGCAGCGGCCACGGCAACAGCAATATGGCGGCGGCGGCCAGCAATGGTTTCCAGCTGCGTTGCGCGATAGCCAGAACCAACAGGCCACTGATGCCGAATAGCAGCAGATTGATGGTTTCCACGCCGGCTACCGGTGCGATACCTTTCAGCGGGCCATCAATCTGGCTGTAGCCGAATTGCAACCAGGGGAAACCGGTCAGTACCCAGCCGCGCAGCCATTCCGTCAACTGCCAGACTACCGGCGCGGCGATAACCAGCCGCCAGACGTTTGCTTCAGGCCAGACTTTGCTCAGTGTCGCGGCGAACAGCATTGGATAGAGCGACAAATACAGCGCCAGCAGAATCACCAGCCCGATATTGACCGGGCCGGGCATACCGCCAAAATCGGCGATGCTGTAGTAGACCCAATGAATACCGGTGCCGAACAGGCCAAATCCCCAGGTGAATCCCAGCAGTGCTGCCTGGCGCACGTTGCGGCCCAACGTAAGCCCCTGCAATCCGATCAGGGATACGATCGCGGCGGGCCAAAAATCGTAAGGAGAAAATGCCAGCGTGCCGCAGGCTCCAGATAAAAGCGCCAGCAGGAGGCGAACCCGCTGGCGTTGCAATAATGCAGCTTTCGTCATGAATGACTCAGTCTTCCAGTTGCGGTTGTGAAATATCGTCAGGGATCCTGACGTGAACCTGAATGATACGGCGGCTGTCCGCCATGGCCACTTTGAACAGATAACCACCGATGTCAATGGTCTCCCCCCGGGCCGGCAGGTGGCCGAACGCCTGCATCACCAGGCCGCCGATAGTATCCACTTCTTCATCGCTAAAATTCGTGCCGAAAATTTCGTTGAAATCTTCAATCGGCGTCAGAGCGCGGACGGTATAGGTTTGTCGGTTGAGCTGACGGATATCGCGATCATCTTCATCATCGTACTCGTCTTCAATCTCGCCCACGATCAGCTCCAGAATATCCTCTATCGTCACCAGACCGGATACGCCGCCAAATTCGTCAATCACTAACGCCATGTGGTAACGCATGGAGCGGAATTCGTTCAGCATACGATCGACCCGCTTGCTTTCCGGCACCACGACAGCAGGGCGCAACACCTTGTCCATACTGAAGGGCTCGGAATCGCTGCGCATAAACGGCAGCAGATCCTTGGCCATCAGGATGCCTTCAATATGATCTTTGTCTTCGCTGATCACCGGAAAACGCGAGTGCGCCGACTCGATGATGACGTCCAGACACTCTTCCAGCGTCTGATTATGTTTGAGGGTGATCATTTGCGAGCGGGGGATCATGATGTCGCGCACCCGCTGTTCGGCGATATCCATGACGCCTTCCAGCATGTCGCGGATTTCCGGATCGAACTGTTCGGAGTCGCGAATCAGGCCGATAAGATCATCACGATCTTTGGGTTCGCTATGAAATAGCTGATTGAGAACAAGAGAAAAGAATCCCTTTTTGGGACTGGGGCTATCGCTGTTTGAAGAATGGTCGTCGCTCATGGCGTATCAGTTTTTGTCTCGCTATTGGATAGTGATAGCCAGCACGGCGCCGGAACAATGGTTGCGATTCCGGGCCGCCGCTGGCGTATGCCGTCAATGGTGTATCTGACGTTATGTCTCAGGGCCGGTCGTCAGCATTTTCCTTTTCTGACAGATAGGGATCCGCGTACCCCATGCCCTGCATGATTTCCGTTTCCAGCGCTTCCATCTCTTCGGCTTCGCTGTCTTCGATATGGTCATACCCTAGCAGATGCAGACAGCCGTGGACAACCATGTGCGCCCAATGCTCCTCAGTGGTCTTTTCCTGCTCGGCCGCTTCCTGCTCTACCACCTGGCGGCAGATGATCAGGTCGCCCAGCAACGGCAGTTCGACTTCCGGCGGCGCTTCAAAGGGAAACGACAGCACGTTGGTGGGTTTGTCTTTGCCCCGGTAGGTAAGGTTGAGATGATGGCTCTCTTCTTCATCCACCAGGCGAACGGTGACTTCCGCCACCTCCTGAAACTGCGGTAAAACCGCCTCTAACCACCGCTGGAATGTGCTTTCGGCCGGAAGACCGTCCTGGTTCGCACAGGCAATTTGCAAATCAAGGATAACCTGGCTCATTTCTGCTCCTGAACAGCAGCCGCCTGTGCGTCGCGTTTACGTTGTTCCGCCAGTGCATCACGACGCTTCTGGTCGGCGCTCTCCCAAGCTTCATAAGCATTGACGATTCTTGCTACAACCGGATGACGAACCACGTCTTCGCTGTGGAAGAAGTTGAAACTGATCTCTTCCACGTCCGATAACACCTCTATGGCGTGGCGCAAACCGGATTTCTGGTTGCGCGGCAGGTCGATCTGGGTGACGTCGCCGGTAATGACTGCTTTCGAGTTGAAACCGATGCGGGTCAGGAACATTTTCATCTGCTCGATGGTGGTGTTCTGGCTTTCATCCAGAATGATGAACGCATCATTGAGCGTGCGTCCACGCATGTAAGCCAGCGGCGCGACTTCAATCACATTGCGTTCGATCAGTTTTTCAACCCGCTCGAATCCCAGCATTTCGAACAGCGCGTCATAGAGCGGTCGCAGGTAAGGATCGACTTTCTGGCTTAGATCGCCGGGCAGGAAGCCCAGTTTTTCACCGGCTTCTACCGCCGGGCGGGTGAGCAGAATGCGGCGGATGTCCTGACGTTCAAGCGCATCGACGGCCGCGGCGACCGCCAGATAGGTTTTGCCGGTCCCTGCCGGGCCGATGCCGAATGTGATGTCGTGGTCGAGAATATGGGCGATGTACTGCGCCTGATTAGGGGTTCGGGGTTTGATAATGCCGCGTTTGGTCTTGATATTGACGGCTTTGCCGTATTCGGGAACGCTGTCGGCGGTTTGCTCCAGTACCCGCGATTCCTTGATGGCCAGGTGGATGTGTTCCGGATCGATATCGGGAATGGCGCCGTGCGCCGGTGCGGTATCAACGTACAGATTTTTCAGGATATCTACCGCAGCCTGAATACAGAGATCTTTTCCTACCAGTTTGAAGTGATTATCGCGCCGGTTGATTTCGATACCGAGGCGACGTTCCAACTGTTTGATATTGTCGTCAAACGGGCCGCACAGACTGAGCAGACGCTTATTGTCTGCGGGTTCGAGGGCAAGCTCTTTTATCGTTACGTTCAAATTAATCCTCTTGGTTTTCTACCCGGTACATGGATGCTGTGCGGTGACAGCGGTTCCGTCCTGCTGTTCAGGATAACGAGATATTGCTGATTATTTATCGTGAATACGGCAGGGTGCAAGTGACATTCGGAATAACGGGGGGCTGGGTGGGATATTGGGGCGTGTTTAGCGGTATGGCGAGCGCAACGGGCGGGGCGGCCCGACCGTTGCGTTGTGGCGCTTACGGTTGATAAATACCGACGCCGATTTCATTTTCTTTACGGGTTCGCGCCATCACATCGGTGGGGGATTCGATGACGCGCAAGTCCATCTGGTCTTCGGTGCGCACTACAATACCGCGCAGCGAGTTGGGATAGACATCGACGATCTCCACGTCGACGAATTTGCCAATCATGTCCGGCGAACCTTCGAAGTTGACCACCCGGTTGTTTTCGGTGCGGCCGGAAAGCTCCATCACGTTCTTGCGCGACGGGCCTTCAACCAGAATACGTTGCACGGTGCCTTGCATTCTGCGGCTGTATTGCATGGCCTGCTGACTGATGCGTTCTTGCAGGATATACAGGCGCTGTTTCTTTTCCTCTTCGCAAACGTCATCCACCATGTCCGCCGCAGGGGTGCCGGGACGTGGCGAATAAATGAAGCTGAAACTCATGTCGAAATTGACGTCGGCAATCAGCTTCATGGTCTGCTCGAAATCTTCCTGCGTTTCGCCGGGGAAGCCGACGATGAAATCCGAACTGATTTGGATATCCGGCCGCACCTTGCGCAACTTGCGGATGATGGCCTTGTATTCGAGCGCGGTATGGCGGCGTTTCATCATGGTCAGCACGCGATCGGAACCGCTTTGCACCGGCAGATGCAGAAAACTGACCAACTCCGGCGTGTCTTCATATACACCGATAATATCGTCAGTGAATTCAATGGGATGACTGGTAGTAAAACGAATTCGGTCGATGCCGTCGATAGCGGCGACCAGTCGCAGCAGGTCGGCAAAGCTGCAGATTTCCCCATCGTAGGTTTCGCCGCGGTAGGCGTTGACGTTCTGGCCGAGCAGGTTGACTTCGCGTACTCCTTGCTCCGCCAACTGTGCAATTTCATACAGGATGTCATCGCAAGGACGGCTGACTTCTTCACCACGGGTATAAGGCACGACGCAGAACGTACAGTATTTATTACAGCCTTCCATGATGGAGACGAACGCCGTCGGGCCTTCGGCACGGGGTTCTGGCAACCGGTCGAATTTCTCGATTTCCGGGAAACTGATATCGACTATCGGGCTATGGGTGCCCTGTACATGGTTGATCATTTCAGGCAGACGATGCAGTGTCTGCGGCCCGAAAATGACGTCGACATAGTGCGCGCGTTCGCGGATATGCTCCCCTTCCTGAGAGGCTACGCAACCACCGACGCCGATGATGAGCTCAGGATTGAGGTCTTTCAGGCTTTTCCAGCGGCCAAGCTGATGAAAGACTTTTTCCTGCGCCTTTTCACGGATCGAACAGGTGTTCAGCAGTAGAACGTCGGCTTCTTCCGCGACTTCGGTCAACTGGTAACCATGCGTACTTTCCAGTAAGTCGGCTATCTTGGATGAATCGTATTCGTTCATCTGACAGCCCCAGGTTTTAATATGCAGTTTTTTTGTCATCGTCATCGACTAGCCTAGCCATTACTCAGTGCGGGTAAATACGCTTTACCTTTTGCGGGCGCGTATTGTAATCCTTTGCCGGCGTTGTGACCAGTATGTGAAAAGCGATGCTTTTCTGAAAAAAGCGCATCGAAATCCAGTAGACTGTTTCCCCTAATTTTTCTGCCGGGCAGGCGGAGAGGACAGAGAAGTAATGGGGCTCTTATGCACTATGATGCAGTGATCGTCGGCGGAGGTATGGTAGGCGCCGCCGTGGCGTTGGGACTGGCGCAGAACGGTTTTCAGGTCGCCGTCGTCGAGCAAGAAAGCCCGTCGCCGTTTGAACCGCAACAAGCACCGGATATTCGTGTGTCGGCCATTGGCTGCGCATCGGTGGCGCTGTTGCAACGGTTGGGGGTCTGGCCGCGCGTGGAACGGATGCGCAGTGCGCCATATCGGCGTCTGGAAACCTGGGAATGGGACAACGCGCAGGTTCGGTTCGACGCCGGCGATATCGGCCTTTCCGAACTGGGATTCATGGTGGAAAACCGGGTGCTGCAACTGGCCCTGTGGCAGGCATTACAGGAGACGGCGGGCGTTACGCTGTTATGCCCGTGGCAGCCGGACGGTATGCGTTATGCCGATGGCTGCTGGCATCTATCTGCCAGGAATGGCGAAACGATTGAGGCCGCATTGATTATTGGTGCCGATGGCGCTAACTCCCATATCCGGCAGTGGGCTGGGATCGGCATTACCGGCTGGCAATACCGGCAATCCTGCATGCTGATTAGCGCCAGGACGAACGGCACCCAACAGGATGTTACCTGGCAGCAGTTTACGCCCTCGGGGCCGCGTGCTTTCTTGCCGTTGTTTGATGGTTGGTGTTCGCTGGTGTGGTATGACAGTCCGCAGCGTATTCGCCAACTACAATCCATGCCGTTGGCGCAGTTGAACAGGGCCATCGCGGATACGTTTCCTTCCCGTTTGGGGGCGGTCGAAGCGGTAGCCGCCGGTTCATTTCCTTTGGTTCGCCGTCATGCCCAGCGCTATGTACAACCCGGACTGGCCTTGGTGGGCGATGCTGCGCATACCATTAATCCGTTGGCGGGGCAGGGGGTGAATCTGGGGTACCGGGATGCAGAAGTATTGCTGGATGTTGTGGTCGAGGCGCGGGATAGAGGGGAGGCGTGGTATTCGGAATCGGTTCTTTGGCGCTATCAGCAACGGCGCAAAGGGGACAATTTGCTGATGCAAAGCGGAATGGATCTGTTTTACGGCGCGTTCAGCAACCGGATCCCGCCGTTGGTTTTCGCCCGTAATATGGCGTTGATGGCGGCGCAACGTGCCGGGAAACTGAAACAACAAGCGCTGCGTTATGCCTTGGGGCTGTAGCGCTGCCAGGCGTGTCGGCCAGGTGTGTTTGGCGCTCTGGCACGCAAGACGAGCGGTGTTTTATCATGCTCGCCCGCCAGGGCGTCCATGACATCATCATATTGTGAAACCGGAGTAATAAGTTTGATGACGTATTTATTTTTATGTCTGGCTATCGTTTCAGAAGTCATTGCCACTACGGCGCTGAAATTATCCGACAGTTTTACCCGTCCGTTACCCAGCTTTATTACTATTGTGTTCTACATTGTGGCGTTTTATAGCCTGACGATCCCTATGCGCACACTGCCCACCGGGGTGATTTATGCGATTTGGTCTGGCGCAGGTATTGTGTTGATAACGGGGGTTAGCTGGGGAATTTACGGCCAGCGCCTGGATTTACCGGCTATTCTTGGCATGCTGTTGATTGTTATTGGTGTAGTCGTAGTCAATGTGTTTTCTAAATCGGTAGTTCACTGAATTTGCCGTAGGCGTAGACTGCTGATTATCTGGCATCTGGTAAAATAGCCGTCGCATTGAGAATGACTGAACGCTTAAAACAGATCAGCATAAATTATCAGGATAAAACGCTGGTGTGAGTCAACGCTATTCAGGACGGATCAATAACAAGAAAAAAGCCCGCGATAGCGGGCTTTCATATGGCTGGGGTACGAGGATTCGAACCTCGGGATGGCGGAATCAGAATCCGCTGCCTTACCGCTTGGCGATACCCCAATTTTAAATGGTGGCTACGACGGGAATCGAACCTGTGACCCCAGCATTATGAGTGCTGTGCTCTAACCAGCTGAGCTACGTAGCCATTTGTTCTTTTATCGGAAGAGTGGCTCTTCACGACGAAATAGTTGGCTGGGGTACGAGGATTCGAACCTCGGGATGGCGGAATCAGAATCCGCTGCCTTACCGCTTGGCGATACCCCAACTGGGCGCACATGCTAGATGTGTCTGACTTAATTTATGGCTGGGGTACCAGGATTCGAACCTGGGGATGGCGGGATCAAAACCCGCTGCCTTACCGCTTGGCGATACCCCAATAAAATCTTCCTACGCCGGTGAGGATAATGGTGCGGGAGGCGAGACTTGAACTCGCACACCTTGCGGCGCCAGAACCTAAATCTGGTGCGTCTACCAATTTCGCCACTCCCGCAAGAAAAGATGGTGGCTACGACGGGAATCGAACCTGTGACCCCAGCATTATGAGTGCTGTGCTCTAACCAGCTGAGCTACGTAGCCATCTTTTCCGCGTCACCTTCATCGGCGTTGCGGGGCGCATTATGCTGAGTTGGCCTTTTGGCGTCAACACATTTTTTCCCGAAAACGGGCCGTGGCGCGCTGTTTGTCTGGCTTATGAACAGTCTGGTGAGAAAAGCGACAAAAAGCCGTCTTTTTACGGTGTTACATAAGAAAAACGGGCCGTTGCCGACCCGTTTTTCTGTCTGCGAGACGCTGATGCGTTACTGATAGGCGGACTGGTGAACACCTACTGCGCGACCAGAGGGATCGTCCATCTTTTTGAAGGATTCATCCCACTCGATAGCCTTGGCAGAAGAGCAGGCGACAGACGGGCCACCGGGCACACATTCCGCGGCACTGGGTACCGGAAACAGTTCTTCAAAGATTTCACGGTACAGGTACGCTTCCTTAGAGGTCGGCGTGTTGTACGGGAAGCGGAAATGCGCCGTTTCCATTTGCTGATCGGAAACCTGTTTAGCGGCAACTTCCTTCAGCGAGTCGATCCAGCTGTAACCCACGCCGTCTGAAAATTGTTCTTTTTGACGCCATGCCACGCTGTGAGGCAGATAAGACTCAAAACATTCGCGCAGGATATGTTTTTCCATCTTGCCATTGCCGCACATTTTGTCTTTGGGGTTGATGCGCATGGCGACATCCAGGAACTTTTTGTCCAGGAACGGTACGCGAGCTTCCACGCCCCAAGCCGACATCGCCTTGTTGGCGCGCGCGCAGTCATACTGATGCAGCGCCAGCAGTTTGCGTACTGTTTCCTCATGAAGTTCTTTGGCGTTGGGCGCTTTGTGGAAATAGAGGTAGCCGCCGAATACTTCATCGGAGCCTTCGCCGGAAAGCACCATTTTGATACCCATCGCTTTGATTTTCCGTGACATCAGGTACATCGGCGTGGAAGCGCGGATAGTGGTGACGTCGTAAGTCTCGATGTGATAAATCACATCACGGATAGCATCCAGACCTTCCTGTACGGTGAAGTTGATTTCATGATGCACCGTGCCCAGATGGTCGGCGACTTCCTTGGCGGCTTTGAGATCCGGCGCGCCTTTCAGACCGACGGCGAAGGAGTGTAATTGCGGCCACCAGGCTTCGCTGCGCTCGTCATCTTCCACGCGGCGGGCGGCGAATTTCTTGGTGATGGCGGAAATGACGGAGGAGTCCAGGCCGCCGGACAACAGTACACCGTAAGGTACGTCGGACATCAGGTGGCTTTTGACGGATTCTTCCAGGGCTTCGCGCAGTGCGTCGGCGTCGGTCACGTTGTCTTTAACGTTATCGTAGTCAAACCAGTCGCGACGGTAATATTCGCGAATTTCGCCATCTTTGCTCCACAGATAGCTGCCCGCCGGGAATTCTTTAATGGTACGGCATACCGGCACCAGCGCTTTCATTTCCGACGCCACGTAGAAGTTGCCGTGTTCATCGTATCCCATATACAGCGGGATGATGCCCAGATGGTCACGACCGATCAGATAGGCGTCTTTTTCGCTGTCATACAGGGCAAATGCGAACATTCCGCGCAGTTCATCCAGAAACTCCGGGCCTTTTTCCTGGTACAGCGCCAGAATCACTTCGCAGTCCGAGCCTGTCTGAAATTCGTAGCGGTCGCCGTATTGCTGACGCAGCGCCTGGTGGTTATAGATTTCACCGTTAACGGCCAGAATGTGGGTGTGCGCCAGGTTGTAGAGCGGTTGGGCGCCGGTGTTGACGTCCACGATGGAAAGGCGTTCATGAGCCAGAATAGCGTTGTCGCTGGCATAAATGCCGGACCAGTCCGGGCCGCGATGGCGCATCAGACGGGACAATTCCAGCGCTTTCTTACGCAATTCAACCGGATCGGTTTTCAGATCAAGCACACCAAAAATAGAACACATATAAAGAGGCTCCCTCGTTCACTTGCGATGGTGAAATACAGTCAAATGGATGCAACGGTCATCATCAGGTTTCCTTGCCATGGACGCCATCATCGATGATATCCGCCGTGTCAGTGACATTGATTTAGCATCAAAAGGCCGTAGTAATTCAATATCATTTAATGAAAAAAGCCATTGTGATGATGAATATTGAATTAATGAGGTAGTTTATTGGTGTTTGTATAAAACAATGAGAGGGGAAGACCGGATTTTTGGCGATCCCATAATCCGGCCTTATGGCGAAGTTTTGAACTTACTGATTTTCAAGCAGACGTTGCAACAACACGCCATTCAGCATCGCGCGTTTGACCAGCGCAAATGCTCCGATGGCCGACAGATGGTGGAGTTGTGATACCACCACCGGCAGGTTGTTGCGGAAGTCCCTGAGCACCTGCGTATTGATGCAACGTTGGATGGCGGGCAACAACAACTTTTCCGCCTCGATAATTTCGCCGGCGATGACCACCCGCTGCGGATTGAACAGGTTAATCGCCATAGACAAGGCTTTTCCCAGATTCAGACCCGCCAGCTCAATGACTTCACGCGCCAGCTCATCGCCCCGGTTGGCCGCTTTGCAAATCGCGTCGATACGGGCGTTGTCGGCCGTCAGTTTGCTGGGGAATCCTTGCTGCAGCAGGTGTTGCACCCGGTTTTCAATCGCACCGTTTGATACCACCGTTTCGAGACAGCCGAAGTTGCCGCAATGGCAGCGGTCGCCCAGTGGGTCTATCTGGATATGGCCGATTTCCCCCACGTTACCGTTACTGCCAAGAAAAATTCCTCCGTTGACCAGAACACCCGCGCCGACGCCGCGATGGACTCGCACCAGTATGGAGTCCTGACAATCTCGGGTCGCGCCGAAATAATGTTCGGCCAGCGCCAGGCTGCGGATGTCATGACCGACGAAACTGTAAACGTTGAACTGGCTTTGCAGGCGTTCCACCAGCGGCCAGTTATCGACGGGAATATGCGGCATGTAGCGTACAACGCCAGCGTTAGGATCAACCAGACCGGGCAGCACCACCGAGATGGCGATCAGCTCTCTGATACGGCGCTGGTGAGTGTCGGTAAATTGCCGGATGGCGTTGAATAGCGCGGTTTCCAGCGTATCTTGCGTTGTTTCCGGCAGATCGTAGTGCGATTCCTCCAGCCGTTTCCCCTGAAGATCATACAAGGCGATGGTGGCGTCATGCCGCCCGAGCCGGACGGCAATGGCGTGAAAGGGGCGTGTTTCGGAAATGATGGAGATGGCGCGCCGGCCTCCGGTAGAGGCTTGTTGATCCACTTCTTTGATCAACCCGCGCTCCAACAACTGGCGGGTGATTTTGGTGACACTAGCGGGGGCTAACTGGCTTTGCTCTGCGATTTGTATGCGTGAAATCGGGCCCTGTTGATCAATCAGGCGATATACCACCGCGCTGTTGAGCTGTTTGACAAGATCAATGTTGCCTATCTGTGCCTGTCCGCCTGTGGTCATGAAAACGCTACTCGTCGGTATTCAATACATCTTCACCGTTGACGAAGGTATTGAGGATCTGAAAATCGCGGGTAAAGACGGCCAGGTTTGCCACCTTGCCGGCTTCAATACTGCCCAGTCGGTGGTCTTCCCCGATGGCTCTCGCCGGATACAGCGTCGCCATTCTTAATGCTTCATCCAAAGCAATGCCCGCATGTTCAACACAATTGTGTACGGCGTCTATCATGGTGAGTGCGGAACCGCTAAGGGTGCCGTTTTCGTCCACGCAGATACCATCGCGGTAGTATATGGGTTTGCCGGCAAAAATGAACCGATCAATGTTGGCGCCAGCCGGCGCCGTGGCGTCAGTGACCAACACCAGCTTGTCGCCTTTGATGCGCTTCGTGTTGCGGATCGACGCCCAGTTGACGTGATAGCCGTCGGCGATGATGCCGCAGTAAACTTCGGGGGCGTCGTAGATGGCGCCGACCAGCCCAGGCTCGCGCCCTGTTATATGCGGCATGGCGTTAAACAGATGGGTGGCAAATCGGATACCGGCGGCAAAGCCTTGTTTCGCTTCTGCCCAGGTGGCGTTGGAATGGCCGGCGGAAACCACAATTCCTGCCCGTATCAATTTTCTGATGACGGCGGTAGGCACGCATTCCGGCGCCAGCGTGATTTTGCTGATGACATCGGCGTTATCGCACAGATAATCCACCAGCTCGTTATCCGGCTGGCGGATAAAACTGGCGTCGTGCGTACCTTTTTTCACCGGGTTTAGCCAGGGCCCCTCAAGGTGTAACCCCAGTGCCTGGTTGCGATGCTGTGCCAGCCAGGCTCGCATCACTTCCACGCTGTGTTTCATGAAGGCGTCGGACGAGGTAATCAAGGTCGGCAGAAAACTGGTACAGCCGGATTTTTCATTTGCCCGTTGCATGACTTCCAGCGTTTTGACGGAAATGGTCTCCATCGAATCGTTGAATTGAACGCCGCCGCAGCCATTCAACTGCAGATCGATAAACCCGGGTGCCAACAGGGCGCCCGCCAGGTCGCGTTGGTGTAGATCTGGTGGTACATCCTGCACCGAGCAGACCTGATGAATCACCCCATCGGCAATGATAACCGCATGTGCGTCCAATACCTGATGGCCGGTAAAAATACGACCGTTGATTAAAGCGTACATCGTAATCTCCTTAATCTCCCGACTCACTGACTACAGGTTTTTAATATTTTCAGCTTCCAGTTCGCGGAAATATTTCACCGTTTTCACTTTCAGTTCCATGGTTGACGGCTCGTCGCAGACGATCAGCGAACGGGCATGCAACTGCAGACAGCTGATAGTCCACAGATGGTTGACGTTGCCCTCCACGGCGGCCTGTAATGCCAGCGCTTTGTGTCGCCCCGTCACCAAAATCATGACTTCTTCCGCATCCAGCAATGTCCCCACGCCTACCGTCAGCGCATATTTGGGCACCTGATCAACATCGCCGCCGAAGAAGCGGGAATTGGCGATGCGGGTCTCTTCCGTCAGGGTTTTGATCCGAGTACGGGAAACCAGCGATGACGCCGGCTCGTTGAACGCGATATGCCCGTCATTGCCAACACCGCCCATGAATAAGTGGATTTTACCGTAACACCTGATTTTTTCTTCATATTGCTGACATTCAGCGGTGATGTCTGCTGCGTTACCATTCAGCAGATTGATATTTTCGTCTGGAATATCAACATGATTGAAAAAATTGTTGTACATGAAGGAACGGTAACTTTCCGGATGATCGGCGGGCAGCCCGACATATTCATCCATATTGAAAGTGACGACATGTCTGAAACTGACTTTGCCCGCTTTATATAACTCGATCAGGGCTTTGTACGCCGCCAGCGGCGAACTGCCGGTTGGTAGCCCCAGGATGAAAGGGCGTTCCGCCGTAGGCTTGAATGCGTTGATGCGTTGTGCGATGTAGTGGGCGGCCCATTTTCCGACCTGTTCGGCGTGGGTTAACGGAATCAATCTCATTGCTGTACTCCTCGTCGATGGGGTTGCCTGGTAGCGGCAAAGTCGTATTGAATGTTTCCAAATCTGGGCCCAGTGTAGCGCGTTTTTTTTATCTTGAAATAAGTCGTGATAATGGTGCGCCATAAACTTTTAATATGTGCATTTTTGGTGATTTTTATCACATAATCCATGCTATTAATTTTCGTGACGAATTATTCTGTTGACACGTTGTATCCGGTCTAGAAGACTGGCGATAAGTGAAGATGGTTGCACCAGTAAAATAACCTGTTGGCTGAAAGGGGAGAGGGGAAGGTGAGTATACTCAGTTATTTACAAAAGGTAGGCCGGGCGCTGATGGTGCCGGTCGCCACATTGCCCGCCGCCGCCATCCTGATGGGGGTGGGATACTGGATTGACCCGGTTGGCTGGGGGAGCGAAAGCGCGTTGGCGGCGTTGCTGATCAAATCCGGCGCCGCGATCATCGAGCATATGGCCGTGCTGTTCGCTGTCGGCGTCGCTTACGGTATGTCTAAAGATAAGGATGGGGCTGCGGCGTTGTCCGGATTCGTTGGATACCTGGTGGTGACGACGTTGTGCTCACCGGCAGCGGTATCGATGATCCAGCATATTCCGCTGGCACAGGTGCCCGCTGCGTTTTCAAAAATTGAAAACCAGTTCGTGGGGATTCTGGTCGGGGTGATTTCCGCCGAACTCTATAATCGCTTTAGTAATGTCGAATTGCCTAAAGCGCTGTCTTTCTTCAGCGGGCGTCGGTTGGTTCCGATTTTGACGTCGTTGTTGATGATCGTGGCTGCATTCGTGTTGATGTACGTTTGGCCGGTGATTTACGGCGCGCTGGTCGCTTTTGGCGAACATATCCAGCAACTCGGGGCGGTGGGCGCCGGCGTTTATGCGTTCTTTAACCGTCTGCTGATTCCGGTTGGTCTGCATCATGCGCTTAACTCGGTGTTCTGGTTCGATGTTGCGGGTATCAACGATATCCCTAATTTCCTGAGCGGGCAGCAGGCGATTGATGCCGGTAAAGCAATTCCGGGAATCACCGGGCGCTATCAGGCCGGTTTCTTCCCGATCATGATGTTCGGTTTGCCCGGCGCGGCGCTGGCCATTTATCACTGTGCGCGTCCGGAAAACCGTAGCCGTGTCGCGGGTATCATGGTGGCGGCAGCATTTGCTGCGTTCTTTACCGGTATCACCGAACCGCTGGAATTCTCCTTTATGTTCGTTGCGCCGGTGTTGTATGTGCTGCATGCGCTGCTGACCGGGATTTCCGTTTTCATCGCTGCCAGTATGCACTGGATTGCCGGGTTTGGTTTCAGCGCCGGTCTGGTGGATATGGTGCTTTCTTCCCGTAACCCGCTGGCGACGCAGTGGTACATGCTGTTGCTGCAAGGCATCGTATTTTTTGCGATTTATTATGTCGTGTTTCGCTTCACGATTGTTCGTTTTAACCTGATGACGCCAGGCCGCGAGGCTGCTACGGCCGATGCACCTGCCGCCCGGGTGGATGCCGGAGATGACAAGTCGGTGGCGCGTGCCTATCTGCAGGTTTTGGGCGGTAAGGACAATGTGACAGCGATCGACGCTTGTATTACGCGGTTACGGCTGACGGTGAAAGACTCGTCGCTGGTGGATGAATCCGCGGCCAAACAGCTAGGGGCGGCCGGTGTGATACGTCTTAACAAACAGAACGTGCAGATTGTTGTGGGGACACAGGCTGAAAGTATCGCTATGGCTTTGCGGCAGGTAGCGGAAGAATAAACCTCGCATCGTTATTGGCTGTCCGCGACTAAAACGGAGAATATGCGAAAGCAGTTCTCCGTTTTTTATCTTAAACTTTCATTCAACAAACAGTTGTTTCCCCGCTTAGCTTGTTGGATCATTAGCGGTTATGAGTTGTTTTTCGCATTGAGGAACCAAGCATGAGTGAGGCTGAAGCCCGCCCAACCAATTTTATTCGCCAGATTATTGATGAAGATTTGGCTTCTGGTAAGCATCGTAGTATTCAGACGCGGTTTCCGCCGGAGCCGAACGGCTATCTGCATATTGGCCATGCCAAATCCATTTGTCTGAATTTTGGTATTGCCGTTGATTACGAGGGCAAATGCAACCTGCGTTTCGACGATACCAATCCGGTGAAGGAAGATATCGAGTACGTTGAGTCGATTAAGCATGACGTGCAATGGCTCGGTTTTTCCTGGAGCGGTGATATCCGCTATTCCTCTGATTATTTCGATCAGCTGTATTCGTATGCGGTTGAGCTGATCAGCAAAGGTCTGGCGTATGTTGATGAATTGACGCCGGAACAGATTCGCGAGTATCGCGGCACGCTGACCGCGCCGGGGAAAAACAGCCCTTACCGCGATCGCACCGTGGAAGAGAACCTCGCGCTGTTTGAAAAAATGCGCAATGGGGAATTCACCGAAGGTAGTGCTTGCCTGCGTGCGAAAATCGATATGGCCTCGCCCTTTATCGTGATGCGAGACCCCGTGTTATATCGCATCAAATTTGCCGAGCATCATCAGACTGGGAACAAGTGGTGCATCTACCCGATGTATGATTTTACCCACTGCATTTCCGATGCGCTGGAAGGTATCACTCATTCGCTGTGTACGCTTGAATTCCAGGATAACCGCCGCCTTTATGACTGGGTGCTGGATAACATCAGCATTGCCTGCCATCCGCGGCAGTATGAGTTTTCTCGGCTCAATCTCGAATACACGGTGATGTCTAAACGTAAGCTGAATCTGTTAGTGACGGACAAGCATGTAGAGGGCTGGAGCGATCCGCGTATGCCGACGATCTCCGGTCTGCGCCGTCGTGGTTATACCGCTGCGTCTATTCGTGAATTTTGTCGTCGTATCGGCGTCACTAAACAAGATAACACGGTGGAAATGGCCGCGCTGGAATCCTGTATTCGTGATGACCTGAATGAAAACGCGCCGCGTGCAATGGCGGTGCTGGATCCGGTGCGCGTTGTTATTGAAAACCTGCCAGAGAACCACGAAGAGTGGGTTGAAATGCCGAACCATCCAAATAAACCGGAGATGGGAACCCGGCAGGTGGCGTTTAGCCGCGAAATCTATATCGATCGGACCGATTTTCGTGAAGAAGCCAATAAACAATACAAGCGCTTGGTGTTGGGCAAAGAGGTACGTCTGCGTAACGCCTACGTTATTAAAGCCGAACGTATCGATAAGGATGAACAGGGCGCCATTACCACGATTTACTGCAGTTATGATGCGGATACCTTGAGTAAGGATCCGGCGGACGGCCGCAAGGTAAAAGGGGTTATTCATTGGGTTTCTGCTGCTCATGCACTGTCTGCGGAATTCCGCTTGTATGATCGTCTGTTTAGCGTACCGAATCCCGGTGCTGCGGATGATTTTCTCTCCACGATCAACCCGGATTCTCTGAGGATCGTGCAAGGGGTTGTTGAGGCGAGCTTGAGCCAGGCTCAGGCGGAAAAAGCCTATCAGTTTGAACGTGAAGGGTATTTTTGTGCTGACCCGGTATACTCCAGTGTTGAACATCTGGTGTTCAATCGTACTGTTGGTCTGAGAGACAGCTGGGTGGGTTAATACTATTGACACCTCGCATGACAAAAAAACCGCCGAGTGGCGGTTTTTTTTAGCCGGATATGTTGCAAGGCAGGAATCAGGCTACTGATTCGCTATGATTGCGTCACGTATTCGGTGCGTAAAAAAACGCTTTCTGCGGTTTTTTTAACACTCGGATAAGTAATTAGCGCTCTTCATGCAGGCTATCATCTTCACGGCAGTTGCCGTCAATACAGTGACCATAAAGATATAAACTGTGGTTGGTCAGCTTGATGCCGTGTTTTTCAGAGATCTCGCGCTGACGCGCCTCGATGGATTCGTCGCTGAATTCGATAACACGACCGCAATCCAGACAGATAAGGTGATCATGATGGTGCTGTTGGGTCAGTTCAAATACCGATTTACCACCTTCAAAATTATGTCGGGTGACAATGCCGGCGTCATCGAACTGGTTCAGTACGCGATAGACCGTCGCCAGACCGATTTCTTCGCCCATATCGATCAGCTTCTTATAGAGATCTTCCGCGCTGACGTGATGGCACTCAGGAGCCTGAAGCACTTCCAGTATTTTTAATCGGGGAAGTGTGACTTTCAGGCCGGCCTTCTTTAATGCGGTATTATTGTCAGTCATGCGGATATTGTCCTGTTGCTCTACTTTTTGTCAGTCAGGCTGATAGCCTGGTCTCATCGGTCGGCTTAAAAAAGGTTACTGCCCTCAATTATAGGACTGCACTGTCGAAATGAAAACAGCCTAACCTTTACCATACTATTCCCGCCTACTACACAGATCTACGATCTATGCCCCGTTGACGAGAGCAATATTGCGATGCGGCAAGCAAACCGGAAAATATTATACTCTGTTGTAGCAGAAAGTTAAAAAATCGTATTTATCTATATGATAGGTTTTATCTCTTGATAAGAGATGGCCCTGGATTTGGCAGGGCCATTGTCTGTTAGGAGAGTAATGTTTTGAGATTCATCTCTTCGCTGATCTGTTTTACCCAGGCGGCGACCCGTTCTGTCGTCAATTCCGGCTGACGGTCTTCATCTATGGCGAGCCCGATAAAATGCTTGTCATCCACCAGGCCTTTCGATGCCTCAAAATAGTAACCTTCCGTCGGCCAGTTGCCGACGATGGTGGCGCCGCGCGGCTCAATAATGTCACGGATAGTCCCCATGGCATCACAGAAATACTCGGCGTAGTCTTCCTGGTCTCCACAGCCGAAAATCGCTACTAGCTTGCCGGCGAAATCGATCTCTTCCAGCGTAGGGAAAAAATCATCCCAGTCGCACTGCGCTTCACCGTAGTACCAGGTCGGGATACCCAGCAACAGGATGTCAAAACGCTCAAGATCTTCTTTACTGCTTTTGGCAATGTCATGAATTTCAGCAACTTCGGTTCCAAGATGCTGTTGGATTGCTTTGGCGATATTTTCAGTGTTGCCTGTGTCACTGCCAAAGAAAATGCCTATGAGAGCCATGGATTGGATAACCTCTTAATTTCTAAGGATATGGTGTATGTCTCACCAGCGATCCGGTAATGATAGCAGACAGTTTATAGTGGAGAAACTCGAATCTCTATGCCGCCCGACGGGATAAGTAAATGGCAGTGTTAATTTCATTACTTAATTTTTTTAGTTTTTTAAAAATACAGGTCTGTAATATCTCATTGGAAAATAGACGGATTGCTAAAAAGCATAATAATTTTTAGCTTTTTAAAGGCGTTAACGCGCTAAATGTTCCTGTGATTTGGTCGATGAATGGAACAAGTTTCTTCGTGAAATGTAAATCACAGCAATGTTTTTTGCGCAATCATAGTCTTTATTTATTGCATACCTCACAACAAATCTTACCTTGTGTAATCATTCAGGCTGGAGTCTATCTATGCAATTCCTGAAAAATATTGCTATTCGCACCGCAATGATGTGGGTACTGGGTACCTTTTGTGCGCTATGGGTTGCGGTGTCGGTTTATACTATGTACTCGTTTCGTACCATGAACGAGACGTCAAAAACCAGTTCATTGCTGGTTAACAATATGGATTTGGTGAATACGGGGAATGATCAGTATTTTCGAATGGTGACTCGGTTAGCGCGCGGCGTGGACTATCGTAAGAGTGGTGATAACCAAAAAGCCGACGAACAGCAGAAGTCATCTCTGGCTGCACTAGATTTACTGAAATCCAACCTTGAGGCATTCAAAAAGATCGACCATGCCGGTTTGTCGCAGTCGTTAGTGGATGCGGTTATCCGGGATTGGGAAAACCTGATTACTCAAGGGGTCGAACCCATGTATCAGCGGGCGGTGGAAAATAATCTCGTCGAGTATGACAAATTCGCCAAAGATGTCGTGCCGGTTTTCAGCCGTCAATTCAATGTCTCTTTTACCAATTTCAACAAGGCCGGTTCCGAAATGTTCGTGGATGCTGGAAAACGCCTTGAAAAAATAACCTGGTATGGACAAAACATTCTGCTGGCCGGGTTGGCTGGCGGCCTGTTGATGCTGTTAATGACGGATCGCTATCTGGTTGCTTATCTGGTACGTCCTCTGAATGATCTGCGTGATCATTTCCAGGTAATTGCGTCTGGCAGGTTGGGCAAACCGATTATAGATTTCGGCAACAACTGCGTGGGCAGGCTGTTTCCGTTGTTGAGAGATATGCAGTCCAGCCTGGCTAATACGGTCAGCACTATTCGTTCCAGCGCGGATACCATTTATCAGGGGGTATCCGAAATTGCGTCCGGTAACAACGATCTGGCGGCGCGAACGGAATCGCAGGCTGCTGCGCTTGAGGAAAGCGCTGCCAGCATGGAAGAGCTTACGTCAACCGTGAAACAGAATGCGGACAACGCCAGCCATGCCAGTCAGCTGGCCAATCAGGCGTCGCAGACCGCCAGCAAAGGCGGGAAGCTGGTCGACAATGTCGTGAAAACCATGGCCGATATTTCCGGCAGCTCGAAGAAAATCGCCGAAATCACGAGTGTGATCAACGGAATTGCATTTCAGACCAATATCCTGGCGCTGAATGCCGCGGTGGAAGCTGCGCGTGCGGGTGAGCAAGGGCGTGGTTTTGCCGTGGTGGCGGGCGAAGTAAGAAGCCTGGCGCAGCGCAGCGCTCAGGCGGCGAAAGAAATAGAGGGATTGATCGCCGAATCTGTCCGTTGTGTAGATTCAGGATCAGCCTTGGTTGCCGACGCCGGCAATACCATGAGCGAGATCGTGACTGCTGTCACCAATGTGACGGATATCATGTCCGAGATCGCCGTCGCGTCTTCCGAACAAAGCAAGGGGATCGCACAGGCAGGGCTGGCGATTACGGAGATGGACGGCGTTACTCAACAGAATGCTTCGCTGGTTCAGGAAGCGTCTGCAGCGACTCGTTCTCTGGAAGAACAGGCCGCCATCCTGACAGAAGCGGTGTCCGTATTCCGGTTATCGGAACACCAATCCGTCTCTGCTCAACCCTCCCGCCCTCGCATGGAGCCGAAAACGATCCCGACGCCTGCAGCCAAAGCATTACCTGCGAGTGGGAAAAGCAGTAAGGGAAGTGATAACTGGGAAACGTTCTGAGTGATTGAACCCGGCGTCATGGATGACGCCAACAAAGACGTCAGGTTTTCTCTCCGGCCAACTGGGCCAGCAACATTTGCTCAATCAATTCGCTGCGGCTGATGTTTTTTTCCTCAGCCAACGCATTCAGAATTTCCACGGCTTCGTGGTTTATCTTCAATTCTATACGCCGCAAGCCGCGAACCCGATCACGCCGAAGTTGGTTGCGTTTGTTGATTCGCAACTGTTCATCACGGGAAAGCGGATTAGTTTTGGGGCGGCCAGGGCGACGCTCATCCGCGAACAGATCAAGCGTGGTGCGATCCGTTTGTTCTTTTGCCATAAGTCATGGTACTGCAAGAAATTCGGCCAAAACACAACGCTGCTCCGTCATTGCGGGCGGCGGTGTTTTGATGAAATGTGGTTAACGATGCAAGGCCAGTGAGCCGTTCCTTTTTCTGCGCGCGCCATAATACCCCAGCCGCCGCCGCTGCGACAACGGTTTGTACCGCATTGAGCGGCGCGCGCGGCACGATTAATCGTCATTCAGAAACCGGTTTACCACCCTTAGCACCGCATCGGGTTTTTCTGCATGCACCCAATGTCCCGCTCCATTGACGACGTGTGCTTTCGCCTGCGGAAATTGACGCAACAGCGCTCCGCGGTAACGATCATCCAGATAAGGCGAATTGCCGCCACGGATGAACAGTATCGGGCCATGCCAGGCGGGGATTTCCTGCCAGCCGACGATATTTTCGTATTGATCCCAGAGCACGGGAACGTTAAAGCGCCATTCACCTTGCTGGAACGACTTCAGCAGAAACTGGACAATGCCTTCTTCACCTGGCAAGTAGGGGCGCATCAGATCGGCGGCTTCGCTGCGTCGGATTACGCCGGCCTCACTCACGGCGCGGATAGCGGCGAAAACCTTATCGTGACGGCGCACCTGATAATCCACCGGTGCGATATCAATGGCGACGATGCGGTCGATACGCTCGGGGAGTTGCGCACTCAACGCCATGGATGCTTTGCCTCCCATCGAATGGCCGATCAGAATGACGCGCTCGCATCCCAGTTCGTTAATCAACTGGCATATATCCTCAGCCATAACGGAATAATTCATTTCCGGCGCACGCGGCGATAGCCCGTGGTTACGCAGATCGATTTGCACGGTGTCGTGACGCTGTTGCAGATCGCGGGCCAGTACGCCCAGATTGTCGAGGGTGCCAAACAGCCCATGAATGAGAATGACGGGAAGACGATTCTGCGGTTGTTGTGCGTTTTGCCAGCGATAATTCAATTTCATGGTGAAGTTCATTCAGAGAGACAGAGGGTTAGGGTATCATGACTTTACTCAGCAATCCTGCCGCAGTATAAATCCGCAGTGCCCATGAGGGCCGCGGGCGGGGCACAGTCAGAGGCCGCTCGGTGATGGCGAAAGGGAAAGCCAGTCGAGGTCAGATTAATCGGCGACCGGCCTGAGGATTTTCCTGAATGTGATACCGATGAGGCTGTTCGCCGTTGGTCGGTAACGCTTAATTTGTATAATCCCTAATGATTAAAGATTAAGAAACAGCACTGGATAAAGATGAAAACTATTGAGGTCGACGAAGAGCTTTATCGTTATATCGCCAGCCATACCCAACACATTGGCGAAAGCGCATCGGATATTTTGCGTCGGATGCTGAAATTCAATGAGGCGCTTGTGGCTGCTGAAACGATAACCCCTGCGGTGGAAGACGCTCAGCCTGCGGCGTTGCAAGGCACGCGAGACAAGGTTAGGACCTTGCGTGAGTTGCTGCTTTCTGATGAATACGCTGAACAGAATAAGGCGATCAATCGTTTTATGCTGGTACTGTCCACCTTGTATAGCCTGTCTTCTCAGGAATTCGCCGCCGCTACCGAGTCATTGCATGGCCGTACCCGCGTCTACTTCGCCGGGGATGAGCAAACGTTAATGCTGCACGGTAATCACACCAAGCCCAAACATATTCAGGGCACGCCATACTGGGTGATTACCAATACCAATACCGGTCGCAAGCGAAGCATGATTGAGCACATCATGCTGGCCATGCAGTTTCCACCGGAACTGATAGAAAAAGTTTGCGGCACCATTTAAATCACTGCGTCAGGAAAATACGCCATGGCAAATCATCCACGTGCTGGCCAGCCAGCCCGACAGAGCGACCTGATTAATGTCGCACAGTTGACGTCCCAGTATTATGTGTTGCGCCCGGAGATTTCCAATCCGGCGCATGCGGTGAAGTTCGGTACCTCTGGTCATCGCGGCAGCGCAAGCCGCCACAGTTTCAATGAGGCGCACATTCTCGCCATTGCTCAAGCCATTGCTGAAGAGCGGAGCCGTCAGGGCGTTACCGGCCCTTGCTATGTCGGTAAAGATACCCATGCGTTGTCCGAGCCGGCGTTCATTTCAGTGTTGGAAGTGCTGACGGCGAACGGTGTGGATGTGGTGATTCAGCAGGACAATGGCTTTACGCCGACGCCTGCGGTGTCCAATGCCATTCTGGTGCATAACCGTAACGGCGGCGCTCTGGCGGACGGTATTGTGATCACGCCGTCCCACAATCCGCCGGAAGACGGCGGCATCAAATATAACCCAACCAATGGCGGCCCGGCGGATACCCATCTGACCAGCGTTATCGAAAAGCGCGCCAATGCGCTGCTGGCGGATAATCTGCGCGAAGTGAAGCGTCTGACGCTGGATAAAGCTCGCCAGAGCGGGTATTTGCACGAGCAGGATCTGGTTCAGCCCTATGTCGAAGGGTTGACGTCGGTGGTGGACATGGCGGCAATCCAGCGTGCCGGTTTGAAACTGGGCGTCGACCCGCTGGGCGGTTCGGGTATCGCCTACTGGCAGCGCATCGCCGAGCATTACAAACTGGATCTGACGCTGGTCAACGACGCGGTGGATCAGACGTTCCGTTTCATGACGCTGGATCACGACGGCGTGATCCGCATGGATTGCTCTTCCGGTTCGGCGATGGTGGGCTTGCTGTCGCTGCGTGACAAGTTTGATTTGGCGTTCGCCAACGATCCGGATTATGACCGTCACGGCATCGTCACACCGGCCGGGTTGATGAATCCAAACCATTATCTGGCCGTGGCCATTGATTATCTGTTCCGTCACCGTCCGCAGTGGGGCAGTGATGTCGCCGTCGGGAAAACGCTGGTGTCGAGCGCCATGATCGATCGCGTGGTGGCGGATTTGGGTCGCAAGCTGGTGGAAGTGCCGGTTGGCTTTAAGTGGTTTGTCGACGGTTTGTTTGATGGGAGCCTGGGTTTCGGCGGTGAAGAGAGCGCCGGGGCGTCGTTCCTGCGTTTCGACGGGAAACCGTGGTCGACCGACAAGGACGGCATCATTCTGTGCCTGCTGGCGGCCGAAATGACCGCCGTGACCGGTAAGAACCCGCAGCAGCACTATGATGCGCTGGCCGCACGTTTTGGTGCGCCGAGCTACAACCGCCTGCAAGCGTCGGCGACGCATGCCCAGAAAGCGGCGTTGTCCAAATTGTCGCCTGAACAGGTGGCGGCCAGTACGCTGGCCGGCGATCCGATCACCGCACGTTTGACGGCGGCGCCGGGTAATGGCGCGTCCATCGGCGGGCTAAAAGTGATGACGGAAAACGGCTGGTTTGCCGCGCGTCCGTCCGGCACGGAAGAGGCGTATAAAATCTACTGCGAAAGTTTCCTGGGTGCCGAGCATCGCGAACGGATCGAAAAAGAAGCGGTGGAAATCGTCAGCGCCGTGCTGAGCAACGCGAAGTAATTCCTGCTGGATGGTAGTCGGGCGCTGTATCGGCAGCGCCCGCTGTCGGATGTGACGGATTCGCCGGTTCGTCAGTTCATCTCTCGTCAGCCGAGCGCAACCAACAGCGCGCCTGCCGAGATCAATGCAACACCCACGCCCGCCAACAGCGACACTTTTTCTCCCAACAGAATGACGGCCAGGATCACGGCAAACACCACGCTGAGCTTATCGATAGGGGCAACCTGCGCCACATTGCCGTTTTTCAACGCCATGAAATAGAACAACCAGGACAGCGCGCCGGCCACACCGCTCAGAACGATAAACAACATGGCCTGGTGATTGGTCAGCACATCGCTGACCAGCGACAGCTTACCCTGAGCCACCACCACACCGACCAGAAACAGCGCCATGATCACGGCACGAACGGCGGTGGCGGTGTTGGCGTCCAATTGTTGCAGGCCTATCTTGCCAAACAGCGCCACCAGCGCGGCGCACAGCGCAGAAAGCAGCGCATAGAACAACCAGCTACTCACATGAATCCCCTAAGAAAATGATATCTGTTCGCAAATGCTACGCCGATGCGGCAGCGGGCGCCAGTCTGTAAAAAAACGACGCGGTCGGTACCGGCGCCGGGCGGTTATGCTGTCAATTGCTGTACTTACGTCTAGTTACATTTATTAACCCAAAACGATAGATTGACACCGTAAATCTTTTCGGATTATGCCGCTGATGGCGGCGGTCTGCGCCTGCCTGGGATGTTCGACAACAGTCTCGGTATGAGGCCGCCGCCGATGTTTCGTCTGTTCGTAAAGGCGACTCGTTGCCCGTCAGTCCTCTGAGAATAAGGAGAATATTGATGAGAATTACATCGACGGCGTATAGCCAGCGTGTGATTTCTACGGTGAGTAATCAAAGCCGAGAGGCGACGTTTGCGCAGATGCTAAATAGCAAGGCGGAAGCATTAAATCAGGGAACGGCGAAAGGGCGAACGGCAGAAAGCATTGCGGGTTCGGGCAATGATCTGTCGTTTGAGTCGATACAGAACAGCTTCGATGAATGGCTTGCCGAGCGGGAAGCGGCCGGTTTGCCTCAGGAGCGGCTGCAGCTTATTGCCGATTCTCGCGACACTTTTCTTAGCGTCGTGAAAAGGGCGCAGGAAGAGGGCGGGTATAGCGATCCCCAATCCTTTGTGAAGAGTCTCAGTGAAAACGAACTGAGCGCATTGCAACATACCCACATGGGGCTCACGGCATTGCATCCTGATGAGATGAGCACTGAACAGGCATTTAACCTGTTGGTATCGATGAACCAGTCGCAGGATATCGACAGAGACGGGTATACGAACGTCGGCCATGAGTTTCCCATGATGGTTTTCCCCCCCAGGGATGCGCCGCAATCGTTTAAAGATGCCTGGGAAGAGAGCACGAAAGATATGAGCTCCGACGATGTGGGTATGATGATGCTGAGCATGTGGATGTCGGTACAGGCTGCTTCGGTAACGCTCAATTCGGATGGTTCCCCCGGCCGGGTTTATGTGGATGGCACCCAACTGGACTATAAAGCGCTAGTAGATGGCGAACTGGAATCGACAATTAACAGTTACTCGTATCAGGAAACCGATGAGCAGCGCGAAAATGTGCTGCGCATGGTCGCGAACTATCAAGTATTACGGGATCGTTTGATGACCGCCTGACGGCGCCAACTGCTGTCGGGAGCTAAGGCATAAAGCGGTAGCCGATGGCGGTTTCGGTAATAAAGTGACGGGGACGCGCCGGGTCTTGTTCCAGTTTCTGGCGCAGATGGCCCATATAAATACGCAGGTAGTGGCTGTGCTCCACCGCATTCGGCCCCCATACCTGATTGAGCAACTGGCGTTGGGTCAGCACCTTGCCGGGATTGGCAAGCAGGGTGGCCAGCAACCGGAACTCGATGGGGGTGAGATGGATCGCCTCATCGGCGCGGCTGACCTGGCGATTGACCAGATCGACGGTGACATCGGAAAAGACGATCAGTGGCGAAGACTGCGGCGCAGTGCTGGCGCGACGCAGCGCGACCCGCACGCGGGCCAGCAATTCGCCGATGCCAAAGGGTTTGGTCAGATAATCTTCCGCGCCGGCGTCCAGCGCGTCGATCTTGTCCTGTTCATCGGTGCGGGCGGAAAGCACGATAATTGGAATGGCGCTCCACTGGCGCAGATCGCGGATATAGTCGATACCGTCGCCGTCCGGCAGGCCCAGATCGAGAATAATCAGGTCGGGTTTGCGGGTCGCCGCCTCAATCAGGCCGCGTTGCAGGGTTTCGGCATCGAAAACACGGCACCCCTCGCTTTCCAGCGCGTTGCGCAAGAAGCGGCGGATCTCTCTCTCGTCTTCCACGATCAGTATGTTGGTCTGCAACGGTCTATGTCTCCCCATCCTCGGGTTCGATATCAGGCGGCGCGTTGAGCGGCAGGGTAAAGTGGAATACCGCACCGCCGGTGTCGGCAGAATTTGTCGTGTTGAGGTTATTGGCCCAAATACGGCCGCCGTGGATTTCGACAATCGCCCGGCAGATGGCGAGCCCCAACCCAACGCCCGGTATCGACGACTCTTTCTGCCCGCGAGCGAACTTGTCGAAGATAGCCTTCTCCTGCCCGGCCGGAATGCCGGGGCCGTTGTCTTTCACCTGCACTTCCAACTGTTCGCCGTCAACCGACGATGACACCGTCCGGGCCGACAGTGTGATGATCGCTTGTTCGCCGGCATATTTGATCGCATTTTCCAGCAAGTTGATCAGCACACGCTCGATCAGGCTGGCGTCGCAGTACACCAGCGTCATCTCCTGCGGCAACTGTAGCTGAATGGTATGGTTTGCCCACGAATTTTCCAACTGTCGCAGCGCGCTTCCGGTTAATTCCTCCAGTGTTTGCCACTCTTTGCGCAGATGGAAACCGTCGGATTGGATGCGCGCCATATCCAGCAGATTATTCACCAAACGTGTGGTGTTGATGATTTGCTGACGGAGTTGATTCGCGTGCGGCGCATAGGGAGAGCCCGCCGACGCCAGATTGAGGGTGAGTATTTCCGCTTGCCCGAACAGCACCGTCAGCGGTGTACGCAAATCGTGGGACAACGCGGCCAGCAGTGAATTGCGCAACTGTTCCCGTTCGGCGTCCAGCCGGGCATTTTCGGTACTTTTCACCAGATAAAGACGCTCCAGCGCATTGGTGATCAATACCGTGAAGGTTTCCAGCATGCGCTGCTGTTCCGGGATCATTAACTGGCGGGCATTACCCGGTTCGATGGCGATAACGCCAAATGCCTGCTGCGCCGTGACCAGCGGCAGCAACTGGTAGGGAACGCCGGGTAGCGTCGAGGTGCCGGCCCCCGCCGGTGTGGCATGGTCGTAACTCCAGCGGGCAATGGCGGGGTCAACGCTTAAGCGATCCGGTTCGTCCAGTGCCATGGGGTGCAGTTCATCATCCGGCGAGGCGTGGTCAGCAAGCAGAATGGCGATGCGCGCCTGAAAGGTGGTGCGCAGAAAATGGTGGCTGGCTTTGGCGATATCCTGCACGGACAGGCTGCGGTTCAGCGCTTTGGACATCTCGTACAGATGGCGGACGCGCTGTTCGCGGTAACGGGCGACACGGGCCTGATAGCGCACGCCTGCCGTGAGGTTGCCCACCAGAATGCCGACGCTGAGCATCACCGCGAACGTCACCAGATATTGGGCGTCGGCAACGGCGAGGGTGCCTTTGGGCGCGACGAAGAACAGATCGAAACTGGCGACGTTGAGTACCGCCGACAATACCGACGGCCAACGCCCATAGAACAGCGACACTACCACCACCGCCAACAGATAGAGCATCACCAGATTGACGGGCTCCAGCATCGCGAAGGGCGACCACAGCGCCAGCAGAGTGATCAGCGTGCACAAACCGATCGCGACCCCGCAGCCATAAAACTGCAACCGCCATTTGTCCACCAAGCTACGGGTGTCGGTGGCTTTGATGGCAGACAGCGGCCGTTCATTCTGTGTCGAGACCACCACCAAATCGAGATCCGGCCCTAGCCGGCCCAGCTTGTCGGCAAAGCGTTTCCGGCGCCAGCCGAACCCTGTCTCGCTGTGGCGGCCAATCACGATTTTGCTGAGATTGTGTTCGCGGGCGTAACGCAGCACGGCGCGCTCCGCATCCGGATCGGACAGCGTGGCGGTTTCCGCGCCCAGATCCTGCGCCAGTTTCAGCGCCCGCAGGATGGCGCGGCGCTGTGGTTCCGGCAGGCGGTGCAAACCGGGCGTTTCCACGTAGACCGCGTGCCAGACGCTACCCAATCGGGCAGCCAGCCGGGCCGCGGTACGCACCAATTTTTCATTGCCTTGCCCTTGGCCGATGCACAGTAAGATGGCATCGCGCGTATGCCAGACACGCTCCTTGCCCTGGCTGGCGCGCATCTGATCATCCACCCGGTCTGCCGTGCGGCGCAGCGCCAGTTCACGCAACGCGATCAGATTGCCCCGGCGAAAGAAATTTTCGATGGCGCGTTCCGCCTGAACCGGCAGATAAACTTTCCCCTCGTTTAATCGCTGGCGCAAATCATCCGGCGGCAGGTCGACCAGTACCACTTCGGTGGCCTCGTCAAAAATAGGGTCGGGCACCGTTTCCCGTACCCGGATGCCGGTAATGCCGCCGACGATATCATTCAGGCTTTCCAGATGCTGAACGTTGACGGTGGTGAACACATCAATACCTGCATCCAACAACTCCTGCACATCCTGCCAGCGCTTGGGATGGCGAGAACCGCGCAAGTTACTGTGCGCCAGTTCGTCAATCAGGATCAGTGCCGGGCTACGGGCTAACGCGGCGTCCAGATCGAATTCGTGGTGATGACGGCCGT
This sequence comes from Musicola paradisiaca NCPPB 2511, assembly GCF_000400505.1. Classification (NCBI taxonomy): domain Bacteria; kingdom Pseudomonadati; phylum Pseudomonadota; class Gammaproteobacteria; order Enterobacterales; family Pectobacteriaceae; genus Musicola; species Musicola paradisiaca. The sequence goes on from NZ_CM001857.1 coordinate 1,275,239, forward strand.
GATGGCCGATACGCTTCATCGGCAACTGCGGCAGGCCATCCAGCAACGCAGCGGTTTCGCTGCGACCATGCGTTTCCACCACGCCGACCAGCACATCCAGCCCCTGGGATTTTAGCCGCTGGGCCTCTTGCAGCATGGCGTAGGTTTTGCCCACGCCCGCACAGGCGCCAAAGAAAATCTTCAGTTTTCCGCGCGGTTGTTCGCCAATCTGGCTGAGCAACGTGTCCGGATCAGGGCGATGCTGTTCCTCTTCGGTCATGGCGGTTCCTTATCTCAGGGCTGTGGTTTGATCTGATCCAGCGCCAAATTCAACTCTACTACATTCACCACCGGCGCGCCGATAAAGGCCGGCATCGGTGTTTGGGTAGCGCGAGTGATTAATTGTTCGACCACGGTTGTCGATAGACCACGCGCCTTAGCGATACGGTCTGCCTGATACTGCGCTGCTTGCGGCGAGATATGCGGGTCGAGGCCGCTGGCGGAAGCCGTGACCAAATCCACCGGCACCGGGGCGTCATTGTTCTGGCGTTGACGCCAGTTCTTGACGTTCTGGCCGATGGCCTGATCCAGCGCCGGGTTGCTGGTCGCCAGATTACTGCCGCCGGACGCCAACGGGTTATAGGCGCTGTCCAGGGTCGCGGACGGACGCCCCTGGAAGTCGCCGTCGCGGCTGAAAGACTGGCCGATCAGTGCGGAACCGACGACCTTACCCTGCCGATACAACAAGGAACCGTTGGCCTGCGCCGGAAACCACCACTGGCCAAGGCCGGTGATCAGCAGCGGGTAAGCCACCCCGGTTATCAGTGTCATGAGCAGCAGCATGACCAGCGAAGAGCGAAGATAACGCATGATATGTCTCCTTATTTACGCCACGCTGAGCGCCGTCAGCATGAGGTCGATCAACTTGATGCCCAGAAACGGCACCACCAGACCGCCGACGCCGTAAATCCACAGGTTGCGGCTGAGCAGCGCGGCGGCGCTCATCGGGCGATAGTCGATACCTTTTAGCGCCAGTGGGATCAGAAATACGATGATCAGCGCGTTGAAGATCACCGCCGACAGCATGGCGGAGGTCGGGGAGTGCAACTGCATCACGTTCAGCGCATTAAGCTGCGGATAGGTGGCGGCGAAGGCGGCAGGAACGATGGCGAAATACTTGGCGACATCGTTGGCGATACTGAAGGTGGTCAATGATCCGCGGGTCATCAGCATCTGTTTACCGATGTGCACCACCTCGATAAGCTTGGTGGGGTTGGAGTCCAGATCCACCATGTTGCCCGCTTCCTTGGCGGCCTGGGTACCGGAGTTCATCGCCACCGCGACATCGGCCTGCGCCAGCGCCGGGGCATCGTTGGTGCCGTCGCCGGTCATCGCTACCATGCGGCCCTCGGCCTGATACTGGCGGATCAGCGCCAGCTTGGCTTCCGGCGTGGCCTCCGACAGAAAATCATCCACGCCGGCCTCGGCGGCGATAGCGGCGGCGGTTAGCGGGTTATCGCCGGTGATCATCACCGTTTTGATCCCCATGTTGCGCAGTTCGGCGAAACGCTCCTTGATGCCGCCTTTGACGATATCCTTCAGCGCGACCACCCCCAGCACCTTGCGGCCTTCGGCGACCACCAGCGGCGTGCCGCCCTGACGCGCGACGTTGGCGACGCTCTCCTCTACGCTACTGGAAAAATGCCCTTGATTGGCCTCGATATAGCGGCGAATCGCGTCCACTGCGCCTTTGCGGATGGTGCGCCCCTGAACGTTGACGCCGCTCATCCGGGTTTGGGCCGAGAAGGGGACGAAGGTCGCGTCCAGATCCTGCAACGGGCGCTCGCGCAGATTGAAGCGTTGTTTAGCCAGTATCACAATGCTGCGGCCTTCCGGCGTTTCATCCGCCAGCGACGCCAGTTGGGCCGCGTCCGCCAGCGCCTGTTCGCTGACCCCCGGCGCGGGCAGAAAGGCGGAGGCCTGACGGTTGCCTAACGTGATGGTGCCGGTTTTGTCCAGCAGCAGAACATCGATGTCGCCTGCGGCTTCCACCGCGCGGCCGCTGGTGGCAATCACGTTGGCGCTCAGCATCCGGCTCATCCCGGCGATACCGATGGCCGACAGCAGGCCGCCGATGGTCGTGGGGATCAGGCACACCAGCAGTGCAACCAAAATAGTGACGCTGATCGTGGCGCCGTGGTGGTTGGCGAGCACACTGAACCAGGAGAATGGCGACAGTGTGGCGGTCACGAGCAGAAAAATGAGTGTCAGCTCCACCAACAGGATAGTCAGCGCGATCTCGTTAGGCGTTTTGCGCCGCCGGGCGCCTTCCACCATGGCGATCATCCGATCGATAAAGGTTTCGCCGGGATTGACGGAACACTGGATCACCAGCCAGTCCGACAGTACCCGGGTTCCGCCGGTCACTGAGGCGAAATCGCCGCCGGATTCACGGATCACCGGCGCAGATTCGCCAGTGATGGCGCTCTCGTCCACCGAAGCGCCGCCTTCCAGCACTTCGCCGTCGCAAGGGATCATCTCTCCAGCCCGCACGATCACCCAATCGCCTTTGCGCAAGGAATCGGCGGGGATTTTTTGACTGTCGGCGTGGGCTCGTGGTTCGCTGAGCTTGTTGGCCCAACTGGTTTTTTTCACGCCTTTCAGGGTTTCGGCCTGCGCCTTGCTACGCCCCTCGGCCAGTGCCTCGGCGAAATTGGCGAACAGGACGGTAATCCATAGCCACAGGGCCACCAGCCCGGTAAACATGCCGTTACCTTCGGTCTGGCCGGCGAGGATCGCCAGCCAGATGCCGCTGGTGAGCAGGCTGCCCAGATAGACGATAAACATCACCGGGTTGCGCCACTGAGCGCGTGGGTCGAATTTTTTCACCGCATCCAGCAGCGCGTTGCGCACCAGTGCGGAATCAACGAGGGAAAGCTGTTTACGAATCATGTTCTTTCTCCGGTTCAGCGAACCAGACTCAACTGTAAATGTTCGGCAACCGGGCCGAGCGCCAGGGCAGGGATGAAGGTCAACGCGCTGATAAGCAGGATGATGGCGATCAGCATGCCGATGAACAGCGGCCCTCGGGTGCTGAGGGAGCCGCGGGTTTCCGGCTGGCGTTTCTTGGCGGCTAACGAACCGGCGATAGCCAGTACCGGGATCATGACCGAGAAACGGCCGACCAACATGGCGAATGCCAGCGTCAGGTTATAAAACGGTGTATTGACGTTGAGACCGCCGAAGGCGCTGCCGTTGTTGTTGGCGGCGGAGGAGTAGGCGTAGAGCACTTCGCTGAAACCGTGCGCGCCGGGGTTGAAGATGCCGCTGCGCCCCGCTTCGGTGCCAAGCGCCAGCGCGGTGCCCAGCAGCACCAATGCCGGGGTGATCAGGATCGCCAGCGCCGCCATTTTCATCTCCCAGGCATCGATTTTCTTGCCGAGATACTCCGGCGTGCGGCCGATCATCAGCCCGGCGATAAATACCGTCAGCAGTACGAAGATCAGCATGCCGTATAAGCCGGAACCCACGCCGCCGAAAATCACTTCTCCCACCTGCATCAGCCACATCGGTACCATACCGCCCAGCGCGGTGAACGAGTCATGCATAGCATTGACCGCGCCGCAGGACGTCGCGGTGGTGATGGCGGCGAAGAAGGCGGAGGCGAGTACGCCGAAACGGGTTTCCTTCCCCTCCATGTTTTGTGCGGAATCTGCGCCCAGCGCCAGTAGATGCGGGTTGCCGCTGACTTCGGCGTACATCGTCACTGCGGACGCGGCGATCAGCATCAGCGACATCGCCCAGAGCAGCGTGTGGCCCTGGCGAACATCGTTGACCACCCGACCGAAGGCAAAGCAGAGCGCTGCGGGGATGAGCAGGATCGACAGCATCTGTATCAGGTTGCTCAGCGCGGTCGGGTTTTCAAACGGGTGCGCGGAGTTGGCGCCAAAAAAACCGCCGCCGTTGGTACCGAGCATCTTGATGGCTTCCTGCGACGCTACCGGGCCCATCGGCAGAATCTGCGTTGCGCCTTCCAGCGTGGTTGCCGACTGATAAGGCAGAAAGTTCTGGATCGTGCCCTGACTGATGAAAAATAGCGCCATCAACATCGCGATCGGCAACAAAAGATAGAGGTTGATACGTATCAAATCGAGCCAGGCGTTGCCTAGCGCCTGTGTGGAGCGGCGGGCAAACGCACGCATTAAAACAAAGGCGACAGCGATGCCGGTGGCGGCGGAGAGAAAGTTCTGCACCGTTAATCCCAGCATCTGACTGAAATAACTGAGCGTGTTCTCGCCGCTGTAAGCCTGCCAGTTGGTATTGGTCACAAAACTGATGGCGGTATTTAACGCCAGATGCCAGGACATGCCGGGCAGATGTTGGGGATTCAGCGGCAGATGCTGTTGAAACATCATGATCAACAGCAGTAGCACGATGCCGCCGGCGTTGAGCAGTAGAATGGCCAGCGCGTATTGCCGCCAGTTCATTTCACTCTGCGGGAAACCGCACAGCCGGGCAAGGTCGTGTTCCAGCGGCAGCAACACGCCGGTTTCCCCTTCAACCAAACGTGCCAGCCAGGCGCCTAACGGCTGCGACAGCACCAGCAGCAGCGCAAACAGGCTGACGATCAGTAAGAACGCATTGCCGGCCATCAGAATTCCTCCGCATTAAGCAATGCATAACACAGGTACACCAGCAGCAGCGCCACCAGAATACCTTCTGCAATCAAATCGATATTCACGAGATACCTCCCTGTCGAGGTCATTGGTCGATGCTGTCAGTCTAGGTAGCGCGGTAAAAAGAGGGTGCAAATTTCGTGGGGGCGGGCGTAAAAAAAGTATAAAAACGACGGCTGACGCAGTGCCTGGGCGCTGAAACCGGATGGGCGGAACGTGCAAGCGACGTCAGCGGTTGCCCGACAAGTTGGCTCTCGGCAAGGGGAACAGACGGCCCGTTTCTGCGGCCCTGTCCCTTGCGTGGAAGCAATGATTTAACGCGGCGTCCGCCTGCACGGTGACATCCCGTGAGGGTTTTGATTCATTATCATGTCATAGGTCATGGTTAGCATCATCAGGCCGGCGTTCAGGGTTGTAATCTGGTCTGATGAGTGCAAAAATTAACCAGTGGATGTCGATGTGTCGCCGTTTTCCTCGCTCCGGCGTTTTACATCGACCTGTTTGTTAGCTAGGAGGATGGTGATGGCATTTGGTTCCGAGTATCCCTTATACCGGGTGGTGTTGCGCCGGGTCGCCGTGATCGTTATCGGTGTGCTGGCGTTGCCTTGCCTGTTGTTCTGGCGCGACCGCGCCCGTTTTTATAGCTATCTGCATCGTGTCTGGCTCAAGACCAGTGATAAACCGGTATGGCTGGCGCAGTCTGAGCGTGCCGTCAACGAGCTGTATTAAGCGGCGGCGTCAGGCTTTCGCGCCGCCCGCCGACGGTGCCTGCCAAACCGGCGGTGGATGGCCTATCCGGGTATGAGTCCGAAGGCGGTCAGTACCCTCTTGTTTTCGTATCACCCTGTCTGTTTTCGTTGACGATCGGCATGACAAGCCGTGTTGTCGCATCTCCTTACGACCTTAATCCCCATTCCCCCGGCATGACCGGCACGCCGCCCGGCGGCATTGTCGTCGGCATCGGTTTTTTCCCGCTTATTTCCCCGCTGAGGGCGCAATAAATCCGCTATGCTATTGAGATAGCATCATCTTTTTGACATGAGGTTGATTATGACGCTCAATCCGATTCCTGTTGGCATCAGCGCTTGTTTGCTGGGAAACCCGGTACGTTTCGATGGCGGACACAAACGGTTGGCGTTTGCGGTTGAGCAACTGGCGGCGTTTTTCCGGTTTGAGCCGCTGTGTCCGGAAATGGCGGTGGGGCTGCCGGTACCGCGTCCGGCGTTGCGGTTAGTTAAAGACGGGCAAGGGGATATCGCGTTGCAGGCCAGCAATGGCTCCGGGTTAGACGTTACTCAGCCGATGCACGAGTTTGCCGCCGGCATCGTGCCGACGTTGGCATCGTTGTGCGGCTATATCGTGTGCGCCAAATCGCCGAGCTGCGGGATGGAGCGGGTGAAAGTGTATGACGGCGCCGGCGCCCGCAAGAGCGGCGTCGGGCTGTTTACCCGTCAACTGATGATGGCGCTGCCCTGGCTGCCGGTGGAAGAGGACGGCCGGCTGCATGATCCGGTACTGCGGGAAAACTTCATCGAACGGGTTTATGCCCTGCATGAGTTGCAGCAGCTCTGGCGACAGGGGGTGAGCCGCGGCGCGCTGATGGTGTTTCACAGCCGTTATAAATTGCTGCTGCTGGCGCATTCTCAGCCGGAATATCGCGAGCTGGGGCGTTTCGTCGCGTCAATGGATCAGTGGAATTCGCTGGAGGCGTTTGCGGCGGAATACCGACTGCGTCTGATGAGGCTACTGGCGCATCCGGCTTCGCGTCGCAATCACACCAACGTGCTGATGCATATTCAGGGTTATTTCCGTCGTCACCTATCGGCGCGCCAGCGGCAGGCGTTATCCGATTTGATCGATCGCTATCGGCGCGGGACGCAGCCGCTGCTGGCGCCGATGACGCTGCTGCGGCATTACCTGTCCGAATACCCGGACGCTTATCTGCTTGAGCAGCGCTATTTCGATCCGTATCCGGAAGCCTTGAGACTTCGTTACGGTCACTGATTTTTCACGCGAAAAGGACGGTTCATGACCACGCATCTGGTCTGGTTTCGCAACGATTTGCGTATTACCGACAATCTGGCGTTGTACGCCGCCTGTCAGGATCCCGAGGCGCAGGTGGAGGCGGTCTTTATCGCCACGCCAGGGCAATGGAAACGCCATGAAATGGCGCCGCGTCAGGCGGCGTTATTGTTCGATTGCGTATTGCAATTGCAGCGAGCGCTTTATGAGAAAGGAATTCCGCTGCACTACCATCAGTGTGAGGATTTTGACGGTGCTCTAGAGTGGCTGGCGGCGTTGTGCCGTCAGCGTCAGGCGACCCATCTATTCTATAACCGGCAGTATGAATGGAATGAACAGCGGCGGGATCAAGCGTTGTCGCGCCATCTGGAAAATGGGGTGCGGATTCAAGCGTTTGACGACAGCCTGTTGCTGGCGCCCGGCAGCGTCGTGACGGGAAGCGGCGAGATGTACAAAGTGTTTACCCCGTTTCGGACGGCGTTCATCACACAGTTATTGCAGACTTCTACGGACAGTGTGCCCGCGCCGACAGCCCGTCGACAACCGCTGCCGCCATTGACGCCGCCGGCGCCGTTTGACTATCCGCAGTTGGATGTCGCCGGGGATTTCCCTGCTGGCGAGGCGGCGGCTCTACAGCGTTTGCGGCAGTTCTGCCGCGAGCAGGTGCATGTTTACCATGAGCTGCGGGATGTGCCCTCCCGGCCGGCCACCAGCAGATTGTCGCCATATCTGGCGCTGGGCGTGCTGTCGCCACGTCAGTGTTTCAACCGTCTGCGCGCTGAGCACCCGGATTGGCTGGCGCAGCGTGAAGGGGGAGCGTTCTGCTGGTTTAACGAGCTGGTCTGGCGGGAGTTCTACCGCCACCTGCTGGTGTTTCACCCCGCGTTGTGCCGGCATCGGCCGTTTATCGCCTGGACCGATCGCGTGGTCTGGCGCTCGGCGCCGCAGGAGTTGCTCGCCTGGCAGCGCGGCGAGACCGGTTATCCCATCGTGGACGCCGGTATGCGGCAGTTGCATCAGACCGGCTGGATGCATAACCGTTTGCGGATGATCTGCGCCAGTTTTCTGGTTAAGGATTTGCTGATTGACTGGCGCGAGGGGGAACGCTATTTCATGAGCCAACTGCTGGATGGCGATCTGGCCGCTAATAACGGCGGCTGGCAGTGGGCGGCATCCACCGGTACTGATGCGGCACCCTATTTTCGTATTTTCAATCCCACCACTCAGGGGGAGCGCTTCGACCCGAATGGCGATTTTATTCGCCGTTGGGTGCCGGAACTGGCCGGGGTGCCGGGCAAAGACATTCATCAGCCGCACCGTTGGGCGGAAAAAATGCGCTGCCGCCTCGACTACCCTCTGCCGATAGTGGATCACAAACAGGCCCGGGTGCGCACGTTGGCGGCATTTGATGCGGCTAAAAAACTCGCCGTCAATGAATAACCGGTTCGCGCCGGCAAAGAAAGATAAGGAGTAAAGACTATGCAGAATACGGAACTGGAGACCCTGATTAACGGTTTCCTCAATGTTGGGGCATTCCAGGATTACGCGCCGAACGGGTTGCAGGTGGAAGGCCGTGCTCAGGTGCATCGGATTATCACCGGGGTAACGGCGAGCCAGGCGCTGTTAAACGTCGCCGCCGAACGTAATGCGGATGCAGTGTTGGTACATCACGGTTATTTCTGGAAGAACGAGCCGGCGGTGGTGCGCGGGATAAAACGCCAGCGGCTGAAGACCTTGTTGGTGAACGATATCAATCTTTATGGCTATCACTTGCCGCTGGATGCGCATCCGCAAGTGGGTAATAACGCCAAGCTGGGCGAGTTGCTGGAGGCGAATATTCTCGGAGCCATCGATGTATTGCTGCCTTACGGTGAACTGCGCGAGCCCAAAAGCGGCACGGCATTGCGTCAACACCTGGAATCGGCGTTGGGGCGGTCGGTGTTGCATTGCGGTGATAATGCGCCGGCGAAAATCACCCGGATTGCCTGGTGTACCGGCGGTGGTCAGAGCTTTATCGAACAGGCCGCCGAATTTGGTGTCGATGCCTTTGTGACCGGCGAGGTTTCGGAAAAAACCATCCATACCGCCCGCGAGATGGGGTTGCACTTTTTCGCCGCAGGCCACCATGCCACCGAACGTGCCGGTATTCAGGCATTAGGGGAATGGCTGGCGGCGCAGCATGGCTTTGAGGTGACATTCGTCGATATTCCTAACCCGGCCTGAAACGGCAGGAGGAACGATGCAACGCGCGCGCTGTTATCTGTTGGGCGAACGGACGGTCGTGCTGGAGCTGGAACCCCCGTTATCGTTGGCGAGCCAGCAGCGGATCTGGGCGCTGGCGGAGCATTTGAATCAGCATGATGCGGTTCGGGAGGTTATTCCCGGAATGAACAACCTGACCGTGGTGTTGATGGATGCCCATTCCGATGCTCGTGACGCTATCGATCAACTGTTGTCGTGGTGGGAAACGAGTGAGCCGCTACCACAGGCGTCGCGGTTGGTGGAGATCCCGGTGGTGTATGGCGGCGAGCAGGGGCCCGATCTCGACGTTGTCGCCGCGTATTGCGGTATGACGCCGCGTCAGACGGTGGAATGCCATGCCGCCGGGCGCTATATCGTCTATTTTCTGGGGTTTCAACCGGGGTTTCCCTATCTGGGCGGGCTGGATGAGCGGTTGTACGCGCCGCGTCGTGCCGAACCCAGAGTGTTGGTGCCCGCAGGTTCGGTCGGTATCGGCGGTCAGCAGACGGGTATTTATCCGTTGACCACTCCCGGCGGTTGGCAGTTGATCGGCCGGACGGCGTTGACACTGTTCAATCCCTCTCAGACTCCGCCTACTTTGTTGCACCCGGGGGATCAGATCCGATTTGTGCCGCAGCGGGAGGGCGTATGCTGAAGATTCTCCATGCCGGATTGCTGACCACGATCCAGGATGCCGGGCGTTTTGGCATGCGCCATCTTGGCGTCAGCCAGTGTGGGGCGTTGGATCTCCCGGCGCTGCAGATCGCCAATCTGCTGGTGGGCAATGCGGCAGATGCTGCGGCACTGGAGATTACGCTGGGACAACTGACGGCGACGTTCACCTCTCGCGGCTGGATTGCGCTGACCGGCGCTGACTGTCACGCACGGCTGGAAGGGAAAAACCTGTGGACGGGGTGGTGTTTTCCCGTGCAGCCCGGCCAGACGCTGCGGTTGCGGGCGCCGCGCAACGGTATGCGCAGCTATCTGGCGGTGTCCGGCGGTATTGCGGTTCCCAGGGTGCTTGGTTCGTGCAGTACCGACCTGAAAAGTGGTTTCGGCGGGTTAGGCGGACGAGCGTTGGCTGATGGCGATACGTTGTCGGTGGGCGTTCCTTTACGTCAGCCCAAACGGCAGATCGGCGTGCGGCAATTGCTGTTCAATAATCGGGTGAGGGTGCTGCCGGGACCGGAATATCAGGAGTTTAGCGAATCGTCACGGGAGAATTTCTGGCGCACCGGCTGGCATCTGAGCCCGCAGAGTAACCGCATGGGGTACCGCTTGTTGGGGCCGGAATTGCAGCGTGACACGACGCGAGAGATGCTGTCGCACGGTTTGTTGCCGGGTGTGATTCAGGTTCCCCACAACGGCAAGCCAATTGTGCTGTTGGCCGATGCGCAGACAACGGGGGGGTATCCGCGTATCGGCCATGTGATCGAAGCGGATTTGTACCATCTGGCCCAGACCCGGCTGGGCGAACAGGTGCATTTTATTCCTTGTTCACTGTCAGAAGCCCGGCAGGCACTACAGAATCAACAGCGTTATCTGGAACAATTAACCAGGAGGTTGCATGGTGATTGATGTAAACGTCGATCTTGGCGAAGGCGGGCAGCATGATGAAGCGCTGTTACAGTTAGTGAGTTCTGCCAATATCGCCTGCGGCTTTCATGCCGGAGATGCGGATACCATGCGTCAGGCGGTGCGCTGGGCCATCAGGTATGGCGTCGCCATCGGCGCTCACCCTAGTTTCCCTGATCGAGACAACTTCGGTCGCGTCGCGATGCAATTGCCGCCCGAAACGGTATTTGCGCAGGTGGTTTATCAAATCGGTGCGCTGGCGGCGATCGTCAAAGCCGAGGGGGCCAGGCTGTTTCATGTGAAACCGCACGGTATGCTTTACAATCAGGCTGCGCGAGAGCCCGCATTGGCCGATGCTATCGCTCGAGCGGTACAGGCGGTGGATCCCTCGCTGTATCTGGTGGGGCTGGCGGGAAGCGATTTGGTTCATGCGGGTAAGCATCGGGGGCTGAAAACGCGCCAGGAAGTATTTGCCGATCGTAGCTATCGACCCGATGGCTCGCTGGTGCCGCGGGATCAGCCGCTGGCGGTCATCAATAGCGATGAATTGGCACTGGCCCAGACGCTGGAAATGATACAGCGTCATCGGGTGCGCACCAGCGATGGCAGTTGGATTGCGGTTCAGGCGGATACGGTCTGCCTGCATGGCGATGGTGAGCATGCATTGGCGTTCGCCCGCCGGTTACGGCATAGCTTTAGTCAGTATGGCATTCGGGTTACGGCCCAATAACCCGAACGAATAGCCTGCCGTTGGCAATCAGTCGGTAATAAAAAGAAGCTGTAGTATGAACCGTAAAAAAGGCCGGAATTCCGGCCTTTTAGGTTATTAGAACAGTGCTTAACGTTTAGTAATCAACGGTTCGAAATCGCGTTGGTCGTAGCCGGTATACAGCTGGCGCGGACGGGCAATTTTCAGGCCTTCGGCATGCATTTCACTCCAGTGGGCGATCCAGCCGACGGTGCGCGCCATGGCAAAGATCACCGTAAACATGGTGGACGGAATCCCCATCGCTTTGAGAATGATGCCGGAGTAGAAGTCGACGTTCGGATAGAGCTTGCGTTCGATGAAGTACGGGTCATTCAGCGCAATGTGTTCCAGCTCCATCGCTACTTCCAGCAGATCATCTTTGGTGTCCAGCTCTTTCAATACTTCGTGACAAGTTTGACGCATGACGGTGGCGCGTGGGTCATAATTTTTGTAGACGCGGTGGCCAAATCCCATCAGACGGAACGAGTCATTCTTGTCTTTGGCGCGAGCGATAAATGCCGGAATGTGTTTCACGGAACTGATTTCTTCCAGCATGCGCAGACAAGCTTCGTTAGCGCCGCCGTGAGCCGGCCCCCATAGTGAAGCAATACCGGCCGCGATACAGGCAAACGGGTTGGCGCCGGAAGAACCGGCAGTACGCACTGTTGAGGTCGAGGCATTCTGCTCATGATCGGCATGGAGGATCAGAATACGATCCATAGCGCGTTCTAATACTGGATTGACTTCGTATTCTTCACACGGCGTCGAGAACATCATATGCAGGAAGTTGCCGGCATAGGAAAGATTGTTACGCGGGTATACGAATGGTTGGCCAATCGAGTATTTGTAGCACATGGCAGCCACGGTCGGCATTTTTGACAATAGGCGGTAGGCCGCGATTTCACGATGACGCGCGTTAGAGATGTCCAGCGAGTCGTGATAGAAGGCCGCGAGTGCGCCTGTTACGCCGCACAGCACCGCCATTGGGTGGGAGTCGCGCCGGAAGCCATGGAACAGCCGGGTAATCTGTTCGTGGATCATGGTATGGCGGGTGACGGTGGTTTTGAACTCTTCGTACTGCGCCTGCGTGGGGGCTTCACCGAACAGCAGAATGTAACAGACTTCCAGATAGTTGGATTTTTCCGCCAATTGAGCAATGGGGTAGCCCCGATGCAACAAGATGCCCTGATCGCCGTCGATATAGGTAATTTTGGACTCGCAGGATGCGGTGGAAGTAAAACCGGGGTCAAAAGTAAAGTAGCCTTTGGAACCGAGGCTACGAATGTCAATTTCATCATAGCCAAGCGTACCAGATAGGATATTGAGCTCGATGGGATCTTTGCCGTCTATCGCTAGCTTTGCTTTTTTATCAGCCATTTACAGTCTCCTTAGCGCTTTAATTCTAAAAATCTTTTCACCGTAGAAATACCGTCATGTCCGCACGCTGGATGAGATTAACAGTACAGATTATTGTGCCAGTCTGCTGTTTCGTACTGCCAGGGTACAGTGTTCGGATACAGTATCAGGTCGCTACAGTCGGATAGATGCTCTCCGGTTCGGGGTAGCCTTGTTCTGCTTTAAGTGTAGCCACTACCTATAAGTTTTCCGGGGTCTTTGATACCCACTGTTACATAACTTATATAAATGGGAAAGGGCCACCGACAAGCTTTAACAGGGTAGACTTATTTTCATGATTATTTGTAATTGAAATGTTGAAGTTTTGTCAAATCAGATAATTAATTTTATGTATTTTGTGAAATTCGTGATTCCGCTCACTGTTCAACGCAAATGTGTCCAAACAATTTGTAGGGTAATTGTAATAAGAATGTGAAGTGCCTATACTGCCGCCAGGTCTCCGGAATACCCTGCAGTAGGAGCACCCAGCATGATTGATTGGCGCAGTTCGCAAACAGGAAAGTCGTCGAGATGCGTAATAATAATGAAGGGAGCCTATTTCCTTTCTCTTCTCTCATGCTGTCTGACCCCACAACAGGTCCGGAGGAAGAAAATAATAAAAGCTGTGTGGGCAAATCCGTGAAAAAACAAAGACCTGTCAATCTGGATCTGCAAACGATCCGATTTCCTGTTACTGCGATAGCATCCATTCTTCATCGTGTCTCAGGCGTTATCACGTTTGTTGCTGTTGGAATCTTGTTGTGGCTGCTCGGTCTCTCCCTGTCTTCTCAGGAAGGATTTGTGCATGCAGCTGCAATTATGGGCAGCTTTATCGTGAAATTCATCGTCTGGGGCATTCTAACCGCGCTCTCCTACCATATTGTCGGTGGCCTGCGTCATCTGTTGATGGATTTTGGATACATAGAGGAGACTTTCGCGGCGGGTTCGAGTTCCGCGAAAATTTCTTTCATCATCACTGTCGTGCTTTCTCTTCTGGCTGGAGTCCTCGTATGGTAAGCAATGCTTCCGCTTTGGGACGCAATGGCGTACACGACTGGTTGCTACTTCGCGCTTCCGCCATCGTCATCGTACTGTATGTCCTTTATATCGTCGGTTTTATTGCGAGCGCCGGCGGTATTACTTATGAAATCTGGCGTGGTTTTTTTGCCATGCATCTCACCAAAGTGTTCACCCTGTTGACGCTGATTTCTATTCTGGTTCATGCCTGGATAGGTATGTGGCAGGTACTGACTGACTACATAAAACCGCTGGCAATTCGGCTGGTATTACAGCTGGCGATTGTGGTGGTATTGGTGGTGTATGTCATTTATGGAACAGTCGTGGTGTGGGGTGCATGATGAATTTGCCAGTCAGAGAGTTTGATGCCGTTGTTGTTGGCGCGGGTGGCGCGGGTATGCGCGCCGCGCTTCAGATTTCCCAGATGGGCTTGTCCTGTGCCCTGTTGTCCAAAGTATTCCCGACCCGTTCCCATACGGTATCCGCCCAGGGGGGAATTACTGTTGCTTTGGGCAATACCCATGAGGACAATTGGGAATGGCATATGTATGACACCGTAAAAGGGTCTGACTACATCGGTGATCAGGACGCCATTGAATATATGTGCAAAACGGGGCCGGAAGCGATTCTGGAACTGGAACATATGGGATTGCCGTTTTCCCGCTTGGATGATGGGAGTATTTACCAGCGCCCGTTCGGCGGCCAGTCTAAGAATTTCGGCGGCGAGCAGGCTGCTCGCACTGCGGCGGCGGCAGACCGTACTGGGCACGCGCTGTTGCATACGCTTTATCAGCAGAACCTTAAAAATCACACCACCATCTTTTCTGAATGGTATGCGCTTGATCTGGTGAAAAATCAGGATGGTGCGGTGGTGGGATGTACCGCCATCTGTATTGAAAGCGGCGAAGTCGTTTATTTCAAAGCTCGTGCCACCGTATTGGCGACCGGCGGGGCCGGGCGCATCTATCAGTCAACGACCAATGCGCATATCAATACCGGTGACGGTGTGGGTATGGCGCTGCGTGCAGGTGTGCCGGTTCAGGATATGGAAATGTGGCAGTTCCATCCTACGGGGATCGCTGGCGCTGGGGTACTGGTAACGGAAGGGTGCCGTGGTGAAGGCGGTTACTTGCTTAACAAACATGGCGAGCGTTTTATGGAGCGCTATGCGCCAAACGCCAAAGATTTGGCTGGGCGTGATGTGGTCGCTCGTTCCATCATGATTGAGATTCGTGAAGGCCGCGGATGCGATGGTCCATGGGGACCACATGCCAAACTGAAGCTGGATCACCTTGGTAAAGAAGTTCTGGAGTCTCGTTTGCCGGGTATTTTGGAGTTGTCGCGTACTTTTGCCCATGTTGATCCGGTCAAAGAGCCGATTCCGGTTATTCCGACTTGCCACTATATGATGGGCGGTATCCCGACGAAGGTCACTGGTCAAGCGTTGACGGTGAATGAAAAAGGCGAAGACGTGGTGATTCCTGGTCTGTTCGCTGTGGGTGAGATTGCCTGCGTTTCTGTTCACGGTGCCAACCGACTGGGCGGCAACTCGTTGCTTGACCTGGTAGTGTTTGGTCGTTCGGCAGGGATGCATCTGCAGGAATCGTTGATTGAACAAGGCGTTTCCCGCGATGCCAGTGACTCGGATATCGATGCATCCCTTGAGCGTCTTAACCGTTGGAACGATAACCGTTCTGGCGAAGATCCGGTTGAAATTCGCAAAGCATTGCAGTCTTGTATGCAGAATAACTTCTCGGTCTTCCGCGAAGGCGATGCGATGGCAAAAGGCCTTGAAGAGCTCAAAGTGATTCGCGAACGCCTGAAACAGGCTCGATTGGATGATGCATCAAGTGAATTCAATACCCAGCGTATTGAGTGCCTGGAGCTGGATAATCTGATGGAAACTGCATATGCCACCGCGGTCTCTGCGAATTTCCGCACTGAGAGTCGTGGCGCGCACAGTCGCTTCGACTATCCTGATCGTGATGATGAGAATTGGTTGTGCCATACGCTGTATCAGCCGCAAACCGAGAGCATGACGCGCCGTCAGGTGAACATGCAGCCTAAATTGCGCCCGGCGTTTCCGCCGAAAGTGCGTACTTACTGATTCTGCGGAGAGTTGGCGATGAAACTCGAATTTTCAATCTATCGTTATAACCCTGATGTCGATAACGCTCCACGTATGCAGGACTACACGCTTGAGGCGGAAGAAGGCCGGGACATGATGCTGTTGGATGCCCTGATCCAATTAAAAGAGCAGGATCCGACCCTGTCGTTCCGCCGCTCCTGCCGTGAAGGCGTATGCGGCTCCGACGGGCTGAACATGAACGGCAAAAACGGTCTGGCTTGCATCACACCGGTTTCGACGCTACGTGGGAGCAACGGCAAGATAGTGATCCGTCCTTTGCCTGGTTTACCGGTAATCCGCGATTTGGTTGTGGACATGGGGCAGTTCTATGCACAATATGAGAAAATTAAACCTTACCTGTTGAATAATGGGAAGAATCCTCCAGCTCGCGAACATCTGCAGTCACCGGATCAACGTGAGAAGCTGGATGGTTTGTATGAATGCATTATGTGTGCTTGCTGTTCCACGTCTTGTCCGTCGTTCTGGTGGAATCCAGACAAGTTCGTCGGGCCGGCGGGGTTGTTGGCGGCCTATCGCTTCTTGATTGATAGTCGTGATACGGAAACTGCGTCGCGGCTGGACGATCTGAACGATGCTTTCAGCGTGTTCCGTTGCCATGGGATCATGAATTGCGTCAGCGTATGTCCGAAGGGGCTGAATCCGACGCGAGCCATCGGTCATATCAAATCGATGTTGTTGCAGCGTAGTGCATGACGATACAAGAGTAAGGCGTGTTTCCGCTCCCCGGTGTGGGGGCGGGAACGGTAGGGAAAAACAGGAAATCTTTAAAAGCTGGTTTTGCGCCAGAACCGCCTTTTAAAGGTTCCTTCGGATGAATTATCCACACTCGTGCGGAAGAGGGCACACAAGTGAACCGTATTCACGGCAAAAAATCATGTTAACCACGGCGAAAACAAAAGCTTATTAGCTTAAGGGATCACGATGCAGAACGGCGCAATGAAGGCCTGGCTGGATTCCTCCTATCTGGCGGGCGCAAACCAGTCCTACATAGAGCAGCTCTATGAAGATTATTTAACGGATCCAGACTCGATTGATTTCAGCTGGCGTTCGATTTTTCAGCAACTTCCTACCACTGGGGTCAAACCGGATCAACTTCACTCCAAAACCCGCGAATATTTCCGCCGTCTGGCGAAAGATACTTCGCGTTTTACCTCCTCCATCAATGATCCGGATAGCGATGCCAAGCAGGTTAAGGTATTGCAGCTGATTAACGCTTTTCGTTTCCGTGGTCATCAACACGCCAATCTTGATCCTTTGGGGTTATGGAAACAGGAACGAGTGCCTGATCTGGATCTCGCGTACCACAATTTGACCGAGCAGGATCTGGATGAGACGTTTAACGTTGGTTCTTTCGCTATCGGTCGGGATACCATGCGTTTGGGCGAACTTTATGCTGCGCTGAAGCAGACATATTGTGGCCCGATCGGCGCGGAATACATGCATATTACCAATACGGAAGAAAAGCGTTGGATTCAGCAACGTATCGAATCCGTTGTTGGACAGCCGAGTTTTACGCCCCAGGAACGGAAACGCTTTCTCAGGGAACTGACGGCCGCCGAGGGACTGGAGCGTTATCTGGGTGCGAAATTCCCTGGCGCCAAGCGCTTCTCGCTGGAAGGCGGCGATGCGCTGATTCCGATGTTGAAAGAAATGGTGCGTCATGCCGGTAAAAACGGCACCCATGAGGTTGTGCTGGGAATGGCCCATCGCGGTCGTCTGAATGTATTGATCAATGTGCTAGGCAAACAGTCTCAGGATTTGTTCGACGAGTTTTCCGGCATTCACAAGGATCACCTTGGCACTGGTGATGTGAAATACCATCAGGGTTTTTCGTCCGATATCGAAACAGAGGGCGGTAAGATCCACTTGGCGCTGGCATTCAACCCGTCCCATCTTGAAATCGTCAGCCCGGTCGTGATGGGGTCGGTACGCGCCCGTATCGATCGCCTTGATAATCCGAGTAGTTCGCTGGTTCTTCCCATCACTATTCATGGCGATGCCGCCATCAGTGGGCAAGGCGTGGTGCAGGAAACGCTGAACATGTCCAAAGCGCGCGGTTATGAGGTGGGGGGAACGATTCGCATTGTTATCAATAACCAGGTTGGTTTTACCACGTCCAATCCTCGTGATGTCCGCTCGACTGAATACTGTACTGACATCGGCAAGATGGTGCAGGCACCGATTTTTCATGTGAATGCGGACGATCCGGAAGCGGTCGCGTTCGTTACCCGGCTAGCCCTGGACTTCCGCAACACCTTCAAGCGGGATGTGTTTATCGATCTGGTTTGTTATCGTCGCCATGGCCATAACGAAGCGGATGAACCGAGCGCGACTCAGCCCGTGATGTATCAGAAGATCAAAAAGCACCCGACTCCGCGCAAAATCTATGCCGATCGCTTGGAGCGTGATGGTATCACAACGCTGGAAGACGCAACTGAACTGGTCAATTTGTACCGTGACTCATTGGATGCCGGCGAGTGCGTGGTTGAAGAGTGGCGTCCGATGGATATGCACTCTTTTACCTGGCGGCCATATCTCCATCATGAATGGGATGAGGCTTACGCGCACAAAGTTGAGATGAAACGGTTGCAGGAGCTGGCGCGTCGTATCAGTGAAGTGCCGGAATCGGTGGAAATGCAGCCGCGAGTTGCCAAGATTTATAGAGATCGCGCGGAAATGGCTGCTGGTGAGAAGCTGTTTGATTGGGGAGGCGCGGAAACGCTGGCCTATGCCACGCTGGTGGATGAGGGTATCCCAGTCCGTTTATCCGGCGAAGATTCCGGGCGCGGTACGTTCTTCCATCGTCATGCGGTTATCCACAATCAAAAAGACGGTTCCACCTATACACCATTAACGCATGTGCACAATGGGCAAGGGCCATTTAAGGTTTGGGACTCGGTGCTGTCTGAAGAGGCTGTGTTGGCGTTTGAATATGGTTATGCCACAGCCGAACCCCGCACGCTGACCATCTGGGAAGCGCAGTTCGGCGATTTCGCCAATGGTGCGCAGGTTGTGATTGATCAGTTCATCAGTTCTGGTGAACAGAAATGGGGGCGCATGTGCGGCTTGGCCATGCTGTTGCCTCATGGCTATGAAGGGCAGGGGCCGGAGCACTCTTCCGCGCGGCTGGAACGCTATTTGCAATTGTGCGCAGAGCAGAATATGCAGGTTTGCGTACCGTCGACACCTGCCCAGGTCTACCACATGTTACGACGTCAGGCTCTGCGTGGGATGCGTCGTCCGCTGGTTGTGATGTCGCCCAAGTCGTTATTGCGTCATCCGTTGGCGGTTTCGTCGCTAAATGAACTCGCTCATGGTCAATTCCAGCCGGCAATCGGTGAAATTGATGATTTGGATCCAAAAGCAGTGAAGCGCGTCGTCCTGTGTTCCGGCAAGGTTTACTATGATTTGTTGGAGCAACGTCGCAAGAATGAGCAAAAAGATGTTGCGATTGTGCGTATCGAACAGCTGTATCCGTTCCCACATCAGGCTGTACAAGCGGCGCTTGAACCGTTTGCGCATGTACATGATTTTGTCTGGTGCCAGGAAGAGCCGCTCAATCAGGGCGCGTGGTATTGCAGTCAGCACCATTTCCGTGAGGTGATTCCGTTTGGTGCATCCTTGCGGTATGCCGGTCGCCCTGCCTCGGCTTCACCTGCTGTCGGTTATATGTCCGTACACCAGGAACAACAAAAAAATCTGGTGAATGACGCGCTGAACGTTAATTAAATCAAAAGGATATAGAATGAGTAGCATAGATATTCTTGTACCTGACCTGCCTGAATCCGTGGCGGATGCTACGGTGGCGACCTGGCACAAACAACCGGGGGATAGCGTCCAGCGTGATGAGGTACTGGTTGAAATTGAAACTGATAAAGTTGTACTAGAAGTGTCTGCGATTGAAGCTGGCGTGCTAGACGTGATTCTGGAAGCTGAGGGGGCGACGGTGACAGCGCGCCAGGTACTTGGGCGTTTACGTCCAGGCGATAATTCCGGCAAGGAAACCAGTGCTAAAGCTCAGCTTCAGGAGTCAACGCCGGCCCAACGTCATACCGCGGGCCTGGATGAAGAAAGTAACGACGCACTCAGCCCGGCGATTCGACGCCTGATCGCCGAGCACGATCTGGATGCTGCGGCGATTAAGGGGAGTGGGGTCGGTGGTCGGATTACCCGCGAAGATGTAGAAAAACATTTGGCAGGCAAAAGTGCTCCGAAGGCGGTAGCGCCTGTAGCTGCTCCATCTCAGCCGACTCAGGCACTGGGGAGCCGCAGTGAAAAACGTGTGCCGATGACCCGTTTGCGTAAACGTGTCGCGGAGCGTTTGCTCGAAGCGAAAAATAGTACGGCGATGTTGACGACCTTTAATGAAGTCAACATGAAACCCATTATGGATCTGCGCAAACAGTATGGCGAAGCGTTCGAAAAACGTCACGGCGTCCGGCTTGGGTTTATGTCGTTTTACATCAAAGCTGTCGTGGAAGCGCTAAAACGTTACCCCGAAGTGAACGCTTCGATTGACGGTGAGGATGTGGTTTACCACAACTACTTCGATGTCAGCATTGCGGTATCTACGCCACGTGGTTTGGTGACACCGGTATTAAAAGATGTCGACCTGATGGGCATGGCCGATATTGAGAAGAGAATTAAAGAATTGGCCGTCAAAGGCCGCGACGGCAAGCTGACCGTAGAGGAGCTGACCGGGGGTAATTTCACGATTACGAACGGCGGCGTTTTCGGTTCTTTGATGTCTACGCCGATTATTAACCCGCCGCAGAGCGCGATACTTGGTATGCATGCCATCAAGGATCGTCCGATGGCGATTGACGGTCAGGTGGTGATTCTGCCGATGATGTATCTGGCTCTTTCCTATGACCACCGTCAGATTGATGGACGTGAGTCGGTCGGGTTCCTGGTTACAGTAAAAGAAATGCTGGAAGATCCGGCGCGTTTGCTGCTGGACGTTTAGGTCAACCGGTTGTGAGGCGGCATGACGATGCCGCCTTTATTATGTGCTATGCAGGGCCGTTGTCTGGCAACGGCATTATCCACGACAGAGAGTCTTTCGACTTATTCTTCAAACCTAAATGGATAGAACATCATGAATTTACATGAGTATCAGGCAAAACAGCTTTTTGCTCGGTATGGTTTGCCGGCTCCAGCCGGTTACGCCTGCACAACGCCGCGTGAAGCGGAAGAGGCCGCATCCAAAATCGGCGCAGGGCCGTGGGTGGTAAAATGCCAGGTACACGCGGGCGGACGCGGCAAGTCCGGTGGCGTGAAAGTCGTCAACAGCAAGGAAGACATCCGCGCCTTTGCTGAGAAATGGCTGGGTAAGCATTTAGTGACCTATCAGACTGACGCAAACGGTCAGCCGGTCAACCAGATTCTGGTGGAAAGCGCTACAGATATTGATAAAGAACTTTATCTGGGCGCGGTTGTGGATCGTGGTAGCCGCCGGGTTGTTTTTATGGCGTCGACGGAAGGCGGCGTGGAAATCGAAAAGGTTGCGGAAGAAACGCCCCACCTGATTCACAAAATGGCATTGGATCCGCTAGCAGGGCCTCAACCTTATCAGGGCCGCGAACTGGCGTTCAAGTTGGGGTTAAGCGGTAAGCAGATTGCACAATTCACCAAAATATTCATGGGATTGGCGACGTTGTTTCTGGAGCGAGATCTCGCATTGGTCGAAATCAACCCCTTGGTGATCACCAAACAAGGTGATCTGGTCTGTCTGGACGGCAAGCTGGGTGTTGACGGCAACGCACTGTTCCGCCAGCCGGAACTGCGTGAAATGCGTGATGCTTCCCAGGAAGACGCGCGTGAGGCACATGCTGCTCAGTGGGAACTGAACTATGTCGCGCTGGACGGCAATATCGGTTGTATGGTCAATGGTGCCGGTTTGGCGATGGGAACCATGGACATCGTGAAACTGCATGGCGGCGCACCGGCTAACTTTCTCGATGTCGGCGGCGGCGCGACGAAAGAGCGCGTCACCGAAGCGTTTAAGATCATTTTGTCTGATGACAAGGTGAACGCGGTTCTGGTTAATATTTTCGGCGGTATTGTACGGTGTGACCTGATTGCCGACGGTATCATCGGTGCGGTGTCGGAAGTTGGCGTCAGCGTTCCCGTGGTTGTCCGTCTTGAAGGAAATAATGCCGAATTGGGCGCACAGAAGTTGGCAGATAGCGGCCTGAACATTATTGCCGCGACCAGCCTGACGGATGCAGCTCAGCAAGTGGTTGCCGCCGCGGAGGGTAAATAATGTCCATTCTGATCGATAAAAACACTAAAGTCATCTGCCAGGGATTTACCGGTAGTCAGGGCTCTTTCCACTCTGAACAGGCGCTCGCTTATGGTACCCAGATGGTAGGCGGGGTTACGCCGGGTAAGGGCGGAACCGTACATCTTGGCCTGCCAGTGTTCAATACGGTTCGCGAGGCGGTGGAGGCAACGGGGGCTATTGCGTCCGTTATCTATGTTCCCGCTCCCTTCTGCAAAGATTCAATTCTGGAAGCGATCGATGCCGGTATTCAGCTCATCATTTGCATTACCGAAGGTATCCCGACACTGGATATGTTGACGGTGAAAGTGAAGCTGGAACAAACCGGTGTGCGCATGATTGGGCCGAACTGTCCAGGGGTTATTACTCCAGGAGAGTGTAAGATCGGTATTATGCCGGGGCATATTCATCTTCCTGGCAACGTTGGCATTGTCTCCCGTTCGGGAACGCTAACGTATGAAGCTGTGAAGCAAACCACGGATACCGGGCTGGGGCAATCAAGCTGTGTAGGTATTGGTGGTGACCCGATACCAGGCTCGAATTTTATCGATATTCTCAAGCTGTTTGAACAGGATCCT
Organism: Musicola paradisiaca NCPPB 2511; assembly: GCF_000400505.1. Lineage (NCBI taxonomy): Bacteria > Pseudomonadati > Pseudomonadota > Gammaproteobacteria > Enterobacterales > Pectobacteriaceae > Musicola > Musicola paradisiaca. The sequence continues at coordinate 1,297,902 of NZ_CM001857.1, forward strand.
CAAACTGAAGCCATTGTAATGATTGGTGAAATTGGTGGAACTGCAGAGGAAGAGGCTGCTGCTTATATCAAAGAGCATGTGACTAAACCTGTGGTCGGCTATATCGCGGGTGTTACCGCGCCTAAAGGTAAACGTATGGGCCATGCTGGTGCGATTATTGCCGGTGGGAAAGGCACTGCGGATGACAAATTTGCAGCGCTTGAGGCGGCTGGCGTGAAGACAGTGCGCAGTCTGGCTGATATCGGTGAGGCTGTTAAGTCAGTGTTGAATCGTTAATACATACGGCTTACCGTTCGTAGTGCGTTCAATTCGACATGTTTGGCCACCTTCGGGTGGCCTTTTTTATTATTTTCGCTATATCTCTATAGTGATTGCTTCTCTGCCCCATAAAAAGATGATTGCTGAAATAATAACAATAAAATAACAAGCCAGATATTTTTATGTAATGTTTGATAATTGTGAGCAACTCGATTTTTTTCTTCATAACGACAAAATATATATTTTTATTTAATCAATATTGAAACCTTGAAATTACATTAAATTAACAATGAGATTTAATTAAAATAAAAAAATGCCATTTATTAACATTTAATGGAGAGATTGTTTTAGATCAAAAATATGGTCTGGATATCCTCCTTGAAATACGTTTAAATTGCGGCGAATCAATTATGCTTAACATGCCACGCAACGCTGATAATACTATGAGGTCAAAAACTCAATCTGTATCACGTAAAAACATATTTATTGTGGGGTTATAGAGGCGTAATATACCGATGTTCTTATCTTTGGTATGTGGTTTGTAATTCTATAATTTCTCTTTAGTTGAACTTCATACACCTGGAGTTGTTAATTGTTCCGAGGGTATTGAAGCAGTGCTGAAGCAATTGTTGTGTTCTTTCGGGTTATTTACTGCCGGGTGTTTAATGGCTTGAATCTATAACAAGCTTAGGACCTTCCTGCGGGGAGCAAGGAGTTAAGATGTTTGATATAGTCGAACTGTCGCGTTTACAGTTTGCCTTAACAGCGATGTATCATTTCCTGTTCGTACCATTAACGCTGGGCATGGCGTTTCTGCTGGCGATCATGGAAACGGTATATGTGCTCACTGGCAAACAAGTTTATAAAGATATGACCAAGTTTTGGGGCAAGTTATTCGCCATCAACTTTGCCTTGGGGGTTTCCACCGGTTTGACCATGGAGTTCCAGTTCGGGACTAACTGGTCGTACTATTCCCATTATGTTGGCGATATCTTCGGTGCTCCTCTGGCTATCGAAGGTCTGATGGCATTTTTCCTTGAGTCCACTTTTGTCGGCCTTTTCTTCTTCGGATGGGATCGTCTCGGCAAAGTTCAGCATATGGCAGTAACCTGGCTAGTTGCATTGGGTTCCAACCTGTCGGCGCTGTGGATCCTCGTGGCAAATGGCTGGATGCAAAACCCGGTCGCTTCCGACTTCAATTTCGAAACCATGCGTATGGAAATGGTGAGTTTCGCCGACCTTGTTCTTAACCCGGTTGCGCAGGTGAAATTCGTTCATACCGTTGCTTCTGGTTACTGTACCGGCGCAATCTTCATTTTGGGGATTAGCTCCTACTATCTGCTGAAGGGCCGTGATCTCGCTTTTGCCAAACGCTCTTTCGCCATCGCGGCAAGCTTTGGTATGGCGTCTGTCCTTTCAGTCATCGTACTGGGCGATGAATCCGGTTATGAGATGGGGGACGTGCAGAAAACCAAACTGGCCGCTATTGAAGCTGAGTGGGAAACTCAACCTGCTCCAGCCGCGTTCACACTGTTTGGCCTGCCGAATCAGGATACCATGGAGAACAAGTATGCTATTCAGGTGCCCTACGTATTGGGTCTGATCGCTACACGTTCCACGGATAAGACCGTGACGGGCCTGAAGGATTTGATGACGCAGCATGAGGTTCGCATCCGCAATGGCATGAAGGCCTACCAACTGTTGCAGCAACTGCGCTCAGGTAATACCGATCAGGCTGTACGGGATGAGTTTAACAAGAATAAACAGGATCTTGGTTATGGTCTGTTATTGAAGCGCTATACCACGAATGTGGCAGATGCAACCGAAGCGCAAATCAAGCAAGCGACCAAAGACTCTATTCCTCGCGTCGCACCACTGTATTTCGCATTCCGTATCATGGTGGCTTGCGGAATTCTGATGTTGTTGGTTATTGGGCTCTCTTTCTGGACGGTGTTGCGTAATCGCATCGGGCAGAAAAAATGGCTGCATCGTGTGGCGCTGTATTCTATACCGCTGCCGTGGATTGCTGTGGAAGCTGGGTGGTTTGTGGCGGAATATGGTCGTCAGCCGTGGGCTATCGGCGAGGTGCTGCCCACCGCAGTGGCGAACTCTTCGCTGACGGCAGGCGATATTCTGTTCTCTATGGTACTGATTTGCGGTTTGTATACGCTGTTCCTGATTGCGGAACTCTATCTGATGTTCAAATATGCGCGTTTGGGGCCCAGCAGCCTGAAAACCGGCGCCTATCATTTTGAACAGCCGATTGCATCGACTCAGAACGCACGGTAACAGGAGGCCACTATGTTTGATTATGAAGTATTGCGTTTCGTCTGGTGGGTGCTGATCGGTGTATTGCTGATCGGTTTCGCAGTCACTGACGGTTTTGACATGGGCGTCGGGATGTTGGTGCGTCTGCTTGGCCGTAACGATGTTGAGCGTCGAGTGATGATCAATAGCGTTGCTCCCCATTGGGACGGCAACCAAGTCTGGCTGATAACCGCAGGCGGTGCGTTGTTCGCCGCCTGGCCTATGGTTTATGCCGCCGCATTTTCCGGTTTTTACATTGCGATGATTTTGGTGCTGGCGTCCTTGTATTTTCGTCCGGTCGGTTTTGACTACCGTTCGAAAGTCGAGAACACGACCTGGCGCAATGCATGGGATTGGGGCATTTTCACCGGTAGCTTTGTTCCGCCAGTGGTCATCGGTGTAGCGTTCGGTAATTTGTTGCAAGGTGTACCGTTCCATGTTGATGAGTATCTGCGCCTCTATTACACCGGGAACTTCTTCCAGTTGTTGAATCCGTTTGGGTTGCTGGCGGGTATCGTCAGCCTGTGCATGATTCTTGCGCAGGGCGCGACTTATCTGATGATGCGCACGACAGGCGATTTGTATGTACGAACGAAATCAACAGCGCAACTTTCTTCGCTGATCTTAACCATTACGTTTGTATTGGCCGGTGTTTGGGTCGTGAATGGCATTGATGGATATGCGATAACGTCTGTAATCAATAAGGCCGCCGAATCCAACCCGCTCCATAAAGAGGTGGTTCGTCAGGCCGGTGCCTGGATGACCAATTACAACCATTACCCTGTGCTGTGGCTGTTCCCGCTGATCGGGGCGGTATCACCTTTGGTGACTCTGGCGGCCGCGCGTGCGGGTAAAGGCGCCCTGGCGTTTCTGTTCTCTTCGTTAAGTATCGCTGGCGTGATTCTGACTGCCGGTATCGCCATGTTCCCGTTCATTATGCCGTCTGTGACGGTGCCGAATGTGAGCCTAACCATGTGGGATGCCACATCCAGCTTGCTGACGCTCAAGGTGATGACCATTGTGGCCATTATTTTCGTGCCGATTGTGTTGTCCTACACCATATGGTGTTACTACAAGATGTACGGACGGATCACCAAAGAGCATATTGAACAGAACACACATTCTTTGTATTGAGTAAGGAGCCTGATTTATGTGGTATTTTGCCTGGATTCTGGGAACGCTTCTTGCTTGTTCACTGGGCGTTATCACTGCTCTGGCATTGGAACAGAGCGAGGTAAGCAGCGCGGACAAGAATAAGCCGCAATGAGTATCTTCATTGAACATTTGTATCGTCTGATGGATAAGGGCCCGTTACGGGCCCTTTCCCTGATCATGGCCTTGTCGCTGGCCGGATGTGTGTTCTGGGAACCAGCCCGTTTTGCGGCACGAACCAGCTCTCTGGCTGTCTGGCAGGGATTATTTCTCATCTGGGCAGTGTGCGCCGGAGTGGTTCATGGTACGGGGTTTCGACCCAGACGTATTCGTTGGCAGGCCTTCTTCTCTCCTCTGCCCGCCTTCGTGATCCTGGGCGCAGGATTGTATTACTATTTTCTGTAATATTCCTTTTCATTCCTTTTAGTTATGGGTTGTTCGCAACCCATAATTATTTACCTGCCTGTACAAAGAACCCATTCCAAACCTTAACCCTCTTGCGTATAGTAGCGGGGTTTATTGCATTACCGGGATGTAGAGTGAGTAATAAAGTGTTCCGCTGGCCCGTGCGCGTCTACTATGAAGACACAGATGCAGGTGGTGTAGTTTATCATGCGCGCTATGTGGCCTTTTATGAGAGAGCTCGTACTGAGATGCTGCGTGAACATGGTTTTCATCAGCGTACACTCATGAGCGAGCATATCGCTTTCGCCGTTCGTAAAATGACAGTTGAATATCTTGCACCAGCCCGCCTTGACGACCTGCTGGAAGTACAGAGCGAGATTGTTTCACTACGCGGCGCTTCTCTGACGTTCTCACAGCGCATTCTTGACTCACATGGCAATCTGCTGAGCCATGCTGAGGTTTTGGTCGCATGCATTAATCCATCACAAATGAAGCCCATTGCGCTTCCCAAGTCTATCGTCGCGGAGTTTAAGCAGTGACTGACATGAATATTCTTGATTTGTTCCTGAAGGCTAGCCTTCTGGTGAAACTTATCATGCTAATTTTAATCGGTTTTTCTATCGCCTCATGGGCAATCATCATTCAGCGTACTCGAATTTTGAATGCGGCTACACGTGATGCGGAAGCTTTTGAAGACAAATTTTGGTCTGGTATCGAACTTTCTCGTTTGTATCAGGAAAGCCAGTCCCATCGCGAAACATTGGGCGGTACTGAGCAGATTTTTTACGCGGGATTCAAAGAGTTTGCCCGTCTGCATAGAGCGAACAGCCATGCCCCGGAGGCGGTGGTTGAGGGGGCATCCCGCGCAATGCGTATTTCCATGAATCGTGAACTGGAAACGCTTGAAACTCATATTCCTTTCCTGGGTACGGTGGGTTCCATCAGCCCTTACATCGGTCTTTTTGGTACAGTGTGGGGGATTATGCATGCCTTTATTGCTCTGGGCGCAGTAAAGCAAGCGACCCTGCAAATGGTGGCTCCCGGTATTGCCGAAGCACTGATAGCGACGGCAATAGGTCTGTTTGCCGCTATCCCGGCTGTTATGGCTTACAACCGTCTCAACCAGCGTGTAAACAAGCTTGAACAGAATTACGATAACTTTATGGAAGAGTTCATCGCTATTCTGCATCGTCAGGCATTCTCCAGCGAAAACAATCGTTAAACGGGAGGTCCTATGGCTCGTGTTCGTAGCGGCCGTCGGGGGCTGAAATCCGAGATCAATATTGTCCCCTTGCTGGACGTACTGCTGGTGTTGCTGCTCATATTTATGGCAACTGCACCAATTATCACTCAAAGTGTTGAGGTTGATTTACCTGATGCCACGGAATCTAAAACAGTTTCCAGCACGGACAATCCGCCTGTCATCGTCGAGGTTTCCGGTATTGGGCAATATAGTCTGGTGGTTGACCATAACAGGATGAATCAGCTACCTGCTGAGCAGGTAGTGGCAGAGGCCCAATCGCGTCTATCTGCCAACCCGAAGACGGTATTTTTGATCGGTGGCGCCAAGAATGTTCCCTATGATGAGATCATTAAAGCATTGAATTTATTGCATCAGGCTGGTGTCAAATCCGTTGGGCTGATGACACAACCGATCTGATTCTGGCGAGTCCATAAATGATGAATCGTCATTTTTCTGGCAACACTGTTTTTGGGAACCATTTGTGCAAAAGGCAAACGAACGAAACGATAAGCTAAGGCGCGCCATTATTATATCGGCCGTCTTGCACGTCATTCTGATTGTGTTGCTGATCCTGAGTTCACTGAATCAGAAGATGGACGACGCCAGTGCAGGTGGCGGCGGGTCATCCATCGATGCGGTGATGGTTGACCCTGGTGCAGTGGTCGACCAATACAATCGCCAGCAACAGCAGCAAAGTGATGTTCGCCGGGCCGAACAGCTTCGAAAGAAACAGGCTGACCAGCAAGCTCAGGAGTTGCTGGAGAAACAGGCTGCCGAGCAACAGCGTTTGAAAGAGTTGGAAAAGGAGCGCTTGCAAGCTCAGGAAGAAGCGAAACAGCAGGCACAGGAACAGGCTGAGCAGCGTAAACAGGCGGAAGATGCCGCTCAAAAAGCGCGTGAGCAGCAGAAGCAGGCGGAAATGGCGGCAGCCAAAGCGAAGGCTGAGGCTGAACAGCAGGCGAAAGCGGCTGCTGAAGCGAAGAAGCAGGCGGAAGACGAAGCGAAAAAACAGGCTGCTGCAGAAGCCAAGAAGAAAGCGGAAGACGACGCGAAGAAACAAGCGGCAGCGGAGGCCAAGAAAAAGGCTGAGGAAGAGGCTAAGGCTAAAGCCGCCGAGTTAGCCAAGCAAAAAGCTGCGGCGGAAGCGAAACAGAAAGCGGAAGACGACGCTAAAGAAAATGCGGCTGAGGCCGCTGCTGCGGCTAAGAAAGCCGCAGATGACAAGAAAAAGGCCGCCACGGCAGCCGCGAAGCAGGCGGGCGAAGTCGATGATTTGCTGGGAGGCCTGGCTGCATCGAAGAATGCACCTAAAGGCGGCGGTAGTGCGGCCAGCGGTGGTGCTCCTGCTGGTGTTGGTAATAATAAGAAAAGTGGCGCGTCCGGCGCTGCGCTTGATAGCTATGGCAGTCAGATCCGGTCTGCTATTCAGAGTAAATTTTATGATTGGGAGTCATACAAGGGGCGTACTTGTACGTTGCGTATCCGGCTGGCTCCCGATGGTTTGCTGATTGATGTGAAAACGGAAGGGGGCGATCCTGCGCTGTGCCAGGCTGCAATTGCGGCAGCTAAACAGGCTCGTATACCTAAACCACCAAGCTCGGATGTTTATGACGCATTCAAGAACGCACCAATAGATTTTAAACCGCAATAATCCTGTTGTTGGTCATAGATTCAGATTATGACGATGGCGGACGGCAGATGTTGTCGTGTTTGGTGAGTACAGATTGTTAAAACGCTGCCAGATTATCGTAGGCTCTGGAGCCAGGATAAGGGAGATGAGATGAAGCAGGCATTAAAAATTGCATTGAGTTTTCTGATGCTGTGGGCTGCTGTGTTGCATGCAGAAGTCCGCATTGAAATTACCCAAGGGGTCGATTCTGCTCGACCGATTGCCGTTGTTCCGTTCAAATCAGCCGGTGGTGCCGTGCCGGAAGATATTGGCAATATTGTCGCGGCTGACTTGCGCAATAGTGGCAAGTTCAACCCTATTGACCCCAGCCGTATGCCGCAGCAACCGGGAACGGCTGCTGAAGTTACCCCAGCAGCCTGGACCGCGCTTGGTATTGATGCGGTTATTGTGGGGCAGGTTCAGCCAACAGCTGACGGATATCTGATTTCCTACCAACTGGTCGATACATCCGGCAGCGCAGGGAGTGTATTGGCGCAGAATCAGTTCAAAGTGACCAGACAATGGCTGCGTTATGCCGCGCATACTGCCAGTGATGAAGTTTTTCAGAAACTGACGGGAATCAAAGGCGCTTTCCGCACACGTATCGCTTACGTTGTCCAGACGAATGGCGGCCAGTATCCCTATGAGCTTCGCGTTGCGGACTATGATGGCTACAACCAGTTTGTCGTTCATCGTTCTCCCGAACCGTTGATGTCGCCATCCTGGTCTCCGGATGGGAGCAAACTGGCTTACGTGACTTTCGAAAGTGGCCGTTCCGCACTGGTTATTCAAACGCTTGCCAATGGCGATATTCGTCAGGTGGCTTCCTTTCCCCGCCACAACGGCGCCCCGGCATTTTCTCCGGATGGGAGCAAACTGGCGTTCGCTCTTTCCAAGAGTGGTAGTCTGAATCTGTATGTAATGAACCTTGGGTCGGGGCAAATCTCGCAGATCACGGATGGCCGTAGCAATAACACCGAGCCAACCTGGTTCCCGGATAGTCAAACGCTGGCCTATACTTCTGACCAGGCCGGGCGCCCCCAGATTTATAAAATTGGCGCTAATGGCGGCACTCCGCAGCGTCTGACCTGGGAAGGTGCTCAGAACCAGGATTCCGAGGTCAGCAGTGATGGCAAATTTATCGTGATGGTGAGCTCCAATAGCGGTGCTCAACACATTGCTAAACAGGATCTGGTAACGGGTGGCGTTCAAGTTCTGACGGACACGTTCCTGGATGAAACGCCGAGTATCGCGCCTAATGGCACCATGGTAATCTACAGTTCGAAGCAAGGGCTGGGATCCGTGCTGCAGTTGGTTTCGACGGACGGCCGTTTCAAAGCGCGTCTTCCGGCTACTGATGGTCAGGTCAGATTTCCTGCCTGGTCGCCGTATCTCTAATGAAAACATGTAAAATAACCTATTTAAAGGATATAGAAATGCAATTTAATAAAGTGCTGAAAGGCCTGATGTTGGCTCTGCCGGTGCTGGCTGTTGCCGCATGTAGCTCCAACAAACATGCCAATAACGACCAATCTTCCCTGAACGGTGGTGCAGGTCTGGAAAACGGCGGCAATATGTCCTCTGCTGAGCAGGCTCGCCTGCAGATGCAGGAACTGCAGCGTAACAACATCGTTTATTTCGATCTGGATAAGTACGACATTCGTCCTGATTTTGCTCAGATGCTGGATGCCCACGCTGCATTCCTGCGCAGCAACCCGTCCTATAAAGTGACTGTTGAAGGTCATGCGGACGAACGCGGTACTCCGGAATACAACATTGCGCTGGGCGAACGTCGTGCCAACGCTGTCCAGATGTACCTGCAGGGTAAAGGCGTTTCTGCTGATCAGATCTCCGTGGTTTCTTATGGTAAAGAGAAACCGGCTGTTCTGGGTCATGACGAAGCTGCCTGGTCCAAAAACCGTCGTGCCGTTCTGGTATATTAAGAGCATCGCATGAACAGTAACTTCAGACGTCACCTGTTGGGTCTGTCGTTACTGGTTGGCGTAGCGGCCCCCTGGGTCGCTACTGCCCAGGCGCCAATCAGTAATGTCGGCTCAGGCTCGATAGAAGATCGAGTCACCTCTCTTGAGCGTATTTCCAATGCTCATAGTCAGCTTCTCACCCAACTTCAGCAACAGCTTGCCGATACTCAGCGTGATATTGATGGTTTGCGTGGTCAAATCCAGGAGAACCAGTATCAGCTGAATCAGGTGGTTGAACGTCAGAAACAGATTTATCAGCAGATTGATAGTCTGAGTTCTCAGGGGGGATCCGCTGGTACTCCGGCTGCATCGTCCGCTGGCAGCGCATCAGCTTCGTCGGGAACGGTAGATAACGGCATCGCATCTGGGGGGAGTGCTGATGCGTCTGCTGCGCCGGCCAGTACCGGCGATGTCAATAGCGATTACAATGCGGCTGTCGCTTTGGTGCTTGAGAAGAAACAGTACGATCAGGCTATTACAGCATTCCAGAATTTTGTCAAAAAATATCCTGATTCCACGTACCAGCCAAATGCCAATTACTGGCTGGGTCAGCTGTTTTATAACAAGGGCAAAAAGGACGACTCAGCGTATTATTTTGCCAACGTCGTCAAAAATTACCCCAAATCACCGAAAGCATCGGAAGCTATGTTCAAAGTCGGTGTCATCATGCAGGAAAAAGGCCAGTCTGATAAGGCAAAAGCCATTTATCAGCAAGTGGTTAAAAATTACCCTAATACGGATGGCGCTAAACAGGCTCAGAAGCGATTGGCGGGTTTGTAATCTGTGTCAGGAGCAAAAACTGTGCGATATGGCTGGTTTTTGCTCCTTAACGTTTAAGCTATAAGCAGTTGAATTTTTTTTTGGAAAAATAGGTTGCACGGAAAAATTATATTAGTAATATATGCCGCCGTTGCCGAGGTGAAGCTGAATCGCTGAAGCAGCATAAAATGTGGGTCGTTAGCTCAGTCGGTAGAGCAGTTGACTTTTAATCAATTGGTCGCAGGTTCGAATCCTGCACGACCCACCAATTCCGTATATCTCTCCTTCATATTTTCAAATAGCGCTTTAGGCACGATGGTCAGGCGTAGGATATACATCGACGTTCATATCCATTCGTATTCTTGTTTTGTCCCTGATAATGATGATTTCAGATCCGCGAGCGTGTCTTCTTCATATACCGTCAGGCTCCCAGCCCTGCTTATCCATGATGTTCGGCATAAACGATTCGTGCTGAGCTGATGCGTCAGAGCGTTGCGGCCGGAGCCTCTATCAGTGAGGTCGCGCGGGGCTGGGGGATATTCCCGCTAAGCGTGAACCGTACAGGTGAATTTGGCGTATAGTAGTCGCTTATTTATTTGACGAGAGACGTTGCCGTTTCTACATCCATATTGGAGCGGTAGAAAACGCAGAGGGAATTGTATCCATGATTGGACCTTGTATTAATGGTGCCGCCATCCTTATCGGTGGTTCGCTGGGTGTTGCATTACGCCGTTTTATCCCCCAACGCATGCGCGATGGCTTACCGCCTGCATTTGCCATGGTATCGATTGCCATGGGGGTGACATTGGTGGTGAAGGTGCATCAATTACCGGCTGTCGCTTTAGCAATTATTCTTGGCGTGGGTATTGGAGAGTTGCTATGTCTTGAAGCGGGCGTGCAAAAAGGGGCTGTGCTGATAGAGAAAACGCTAAGTGGTTTTGTTCCACAGCCTGAACACGGGCTTCCTCAGGATGTCTATACGCAGAATTTTACCGCTCTGATCGTGTTGTTTTGCGCCAGTGGTACTGGCGTTGTCGGCGCGTTGACGGAAGGGTTGAATGGTGATTACCAATTGCTGCTGATCAAATCGGCGTTGGATATTTTCACTGCGCTGATTTTTGCCATAACGTTGGGGTTGGCGGTGGTATCGATTGCGGTTCCTCAGTTTATTGTTCAGTCGCTGCTGTTCTTTTCCGCCAAGCTACTTATGCCGCTGATGACGGATATCACGATGGGTGATTTTGCTGCCTGCGGTGGAATTGTGATGATGGCCGTCGGGCTGCGTATTGCTCAGATCAAAACGTTCGCGGTGGTAAATTTCCTGCCGGCACTGGTGCTGATTATCCCCCTTTCCTTGTACTGGCATCGTTTGTTTTCCTGATCTGACTATTGAGCGCTTTGTTGTTGGTTCTGCCAGCGGCAAAGCGTTTTTTATATCAATGACGGTAAAGGCGGGATTAGGTGAGCACATGTTTTTTAATAAATTAAACTAAAATCCCGTTGGCAGAGAAAAAATAGCGGACGAATGCCGGTTTTTGCGGTAATTTGTTTAGTATATAAAACAATTTATTCCCTCCTGGATGACTGCACGGAATTCACTATGAGCCTGTTTTTCGAAAATCCGATCCTTGACTATCCTTTTCCTCCTCGTCCGAAACTGCTTTCTGAACAAGAGAAACAATATTACCGGGAGCGTATCAAGACGTTGCTTGCCGAGCGTAATGCCGTGCTGGTAGCCCATTACTATACCGACCCAGACATTCAGGCATTGGCGGAGGAAACCGGAGGATGCGTAGCGGATTCGCTGGAAATGGCGCGTTTTGGCAGCCTTCATCCGGCGACGACGTTAATCGTGGCCGGGGTTCGTTTTATGGGGGAAACGGCCAAGATCCTGAACCCGGAAAAAACAGTATTGATGCCGACGCTGGCGGCGGAATGTTCTTTGGATCTGGGGTGCCCGATAGAGCAATTCAACGCATTCTGCGATAGCCATCCGGAACGAACGGTGGTGGTTTACGCCAACACCTCGGCGGAGGTAAAGGCTCGGGCGGATTGGGTGGTGACGTCAAGTATTGCCGTTGAGCTGATTGAACATCTGGACAGCCTGGGCGAAAAGTTGATATGGGCGCCGGATCGTCATCTGGGCAGCTACGTGCAGAAGCAGACGGGGGCCGATATCCTTTGTTGGCAGGGAGCTTGTATCGTGCACGACGAGTTCAAGACTCAGGCGTTGGCGCGAATGAAGGCGCTGTATCCGCAGGCTGCTGTGCTCGTGCATCCTGAATCGCCGCAAAGTGTGGTGGAGATGGCGGATGCGGTGGGTTCAACCAGTCAGTTGATCAACGCCGCCAAAACGCTTCCGCACCGCGAGTTAATCGTGGCGACTGATCGGGGCATTTTCTACAAAATGCAGCAAGCTTGTCCGGAGAAAGTGCTGATTGAGGCGCCGACGGCGGGCGAAGGGGCAACATGCCGTAGTTGCGCCCATTGCCCTTGGATGGCGATGAATGGGGTACAGGCCATTTTTTCAGCGCTGGTTGCCGATGGGGGCGAACACGAAATTCAGGTAGCGGCAGGGGTGAGGGAAAAAGCTTTGTTGCCGCTGAATCGTATGCTGGCGTTCGCTGCTACGCTGAAATCCTGATTCTGGTTTTCAGCCGATGCCGCATTGCCTGCGCAATGGAGCAAATATGTGCGGCCAACGCCGCACATGATCTTTATTTCTGATGGAGCAGCAATGGATTTTTTCAGCACCAATAACATCTTGATTCATATTCCTTTAGGGGCTAACGGTTATGATCTCTCCTGGGTTGAAGCATTCGGAACGCTGTTTGGTTTGCTTTGTATCTGGCTGGCCAGCCTGGAGAAAACCATCAATTACCTGTTCGGTTTACTGAATGTCACGTTGTTCGCACTGATCTTTTTTCAAATTCAACTGTATGCCAGTTTGCTGCTGCAAATCTTTTTCATCGTCGCCAACCTGTATGGCTGGTATGCGTGGAGTCGAACGACTGACGACAACGAATCAGAGCTGCGGGTTCGTTGGCTGTCGCTATCGCAGGCGTTGGGCTGGGGATGTGGGAGCCTGGTTGCCATTATCCTGATGACGCTGTTTATCGATCCGTTTTTCGCCATGCTGACCCGGATGGCGGTGGCATTGATGGTTTTCAGCGGTCTTGAGGTTGCGATGCCGCAGTTGCAGCCGGACGCATTTCCATTCTGGGATTCCGCCATGACGGTGTTGTCGGTGGTGGCGATGATCCTGATGACGCGCAAGTATGTGGAAAACTGGCTGCTGTGGGTCGTTATCGATGTGATAAGCGTGGTGATTTTCGCCTGTCAGGGCGTGTACGCCATGTCCATTCAGTATCTGGTATTGACGCTGATTGCGCTCAACGGCTCCTGGTTATGGATAAAGAGCGCTCGGGAACATGATTCACGGCCCCTTGTCCGCTCCCATTAATGCGGGGCTTTTCCCTTCGGCCATTTAGCGTCATGACGGCAACAATAGGGTTTGTGGGGGGTAGCGTGATTCGCTTGACTTATAACGACCAGCCTGCAATATGGACGGCGACCTTTTTTATCCGCTTCGACTTGCTCTGAACGTTCAGCACGATAAACGGCGACGTCAGGAGTAATGGAAACACTATGAATTATCAGAACGACGATTTGAGAATCAAAGAAATCAAAGAGCTTTTGCCTCCGGTTGCACTGCTGGAGAAATTTCCCGCCACAGAACGTGCAGCCCACACCGTGTTTGCAGCACGTAACGCCATTCACAACATCCTGAAAGGCAATGACGATCGCCTGCTGGTGGTTATCGGCCCGTGCTCGATCCACGATCCGAAAGCAGCGAAAGAGTACGCAGCGGGTCTGTTGAAACTACGTCAGGAGCTGGACGGCGATCTGGAAGTCGTCATGCGCGTCTACTTCGAAAAACCGCGTACCACCGTGGGCTGGAAGGGGTTGATCAATGATCCGCATATGAACAACAGTTTTCAGATTAACGATGGGCTGCGTATTGCGCGTCAACTGTTGCTGGATATCAATGACACCGGCCTACCTGCTGCCGGCGAGTTTCTGGATATGATCACGCCGCAGTATATGGCGGATCTGATGAGTTGGGGGGCGATTGGCGCTCGTACCACTGAATCCCAGGTTCACCGTGAGCTGGCGTCTGGTCTGTCCTGCCCGGTTGGTTTTAAAAATGGCACCGACGGTACGATCAAGGTGGCGATTGACGCCATCAACGCTGCGCGTGCGCCGCACTGCTTCCTGTCTGTGACCAAGTGGGGGCATTCGGCAATCGTTAATACCAGCGGCAACCATGACTGTCACATCATCCTGCGCGGCGGTAAAGCGCCGAACTACAGCGCAGAGCATGTGAAAGCGGTCAAGGAAGGGTTGGAAAAGGCCGGTCTGCCGCAGCAGGTTATGATCGATTTCAGTCATGCCAACAGCAGCAAGCAATTCAAGAAACAAATGGATGTCTGCGAAGACGTTTCCCGCCAAATTGCAGGTGGCGAGCAGTCCATTATCGGTGTGATGGTGGAAAGTCATCTGGTTGAAGGCAACCAGAATCTGGACGGCGGCGAGCCGTTGGTTTACGGCAAGAGCGTGACAGACGCTTGTATTGGCTGGGATGATACCGAGACGTTGCTGCGCCAGTTAGCCGCAGCTGTACGTCAACGTCGTGGTTGATATGGTTTAACCGTCGTGACAATAAAAAACCCGGCATTGCCGGGTTTTTTTGTCGCTACGAATTACTTCGCTTTGCCCTGATTCGCGACTGCTGCGGCTTTAGCTGCGATTTCGTCAGCGTCGCCCAGATAGTAGTGCTTGATCGGTTTGAAGTTTTCGTCGAATTCATACACCAGCGGAACGGCGGTCGGGATGTTGAGCTCAAGGATTTCTTCTTCGCTCAGGTTATCCAGGTATTTCACCAGCGCACGCAGAGAGTTGCCATGAGCGGCGATGATGATGCGTTCGCCGGACTTCAGACGCGGCAGAATGCTTTCGTTCCAGAACGGCACTACGCGCTCGATGGTCAGCGCCAGGCTTTCGGTTTGCGGCAGTTCTTTATCGCTCAGGGATGCATAACGCGGGTCGTGGCCTGGGAAGCGTTCATCATCACGAGTCAGTTCCGGCGGAGTCACCGCAAAGCCGCGACGCCACAGTTTAACCTGGTCGTCACCGTATTTTTCTGCGGTTTCAGCCTTGTTCAGGCCTTGCAGCGCACCGTAATGACGCTCGTTCAGTTTCCAGCATTTTTCTACCGGCAGCCAAGCCTGATCGATTTCGTCCAGGATATTCCACAGGGTGTGGATGGCGCGTTTCAGCACGGAGGTGTACGCGAAATCGAAAGCGAAGCCTTCTTTTTTCAGCAGCTGACCAGCCTGCTTTGCTTCGCCAACACCTTTTTCGGACAGTTCAACGTCCATCCAGCCGGTGAAGCGGTTTTCTTGGTTCCACTGGCTTTCACCATGTCGTACCAGTACCAGCTTAGTTACTGCCATAGCTTTAAACTCCTTCAGATCCTAAGATTTCTATGATAACTGCGCCCATTATAGGGCCGGAATACGGTTATCGGCAATCGTCAGTCGCACGTCTCACTCGGGGGTGAACAGCTACCGGAATCGCACTAATACCGGTAGCTTGATCGGTTCAGCTTTTGTCTTCGCGCCGAGACGGTCGATGCAACAATAAGAACACCGCGGGTATGACCAACATGGATAACAACGGCGCGCTGATCATGCCGCCCATCATCGGGGCGGCGATGCGCTGCATGATTTCCGACCCGGTGCCGCCGCCGCGCATGATGGGCAGCAGGCCCGCCATAATAGTGGCGACAGTCATCATTTTGGGCCGGACTCTGAGCACCGCACCTTCGCGAATGGCCGTCAGCAGTTGATCGTACTGCAACGGACTCTCCGGCCGACGGTATTTTTCCACGGCATGATTCAAATACAACAGCATGATGACGCCGAATTCGGCGGCGACGCCCGCCAGGGCGATAAACCCCACCGCACCGGCGACGGACAAATTAT
This sequence comes from Musicola paradisiaca NCPPB 2511, assembly GCF_000400505.1. Taxonomy (NCBI): domain Bacteria; kingdom Pseudomonadati; phylum Pseudomonadota; class Gammaproteobacteria; order Enterobacterales; family Pectobacteriaceae; genus Musicola; species Musicola paradisiaca. The sequence continues at coordinate 1,313,724 of NZ_CM001857.1, forward strand.
AGCCTAGCCCGTAGAGCAACCAGACGCCGCCGATCAACGCAAAAGGCAGCGTGCCCATGATCAGCAACGCATCCTTGATCTTGCCGAAGGTCACGTACAGCAGGATGAAAATGATCAGTAGCGTGAAGGGCACCACCAGTTTCATTTTCTCGGTCGCACGTTCCAGATACTCAAACTGCCCGGACCAGCTCACCGAGACCCCTTGCGGCAACGTCACCTGGCGGGCGACCTGCTGCTGCATGTCCTCGACAGCGGATTTCAGGTCGCGGCCGCGCAGGTCGACATAAATCCAGTTGGACAGACGGCTGTTTTCGCTTTTCAGCATCGGCGGCCCTTCGCTGATTCGTATATCGGCCAGCTCAGACAGCGTTACGCGCGCGCCGCTGCGCGTAACGACCGGCAGATTGCGCACCGCCTCGACGGAATCGCGAATCTCTCGTGGGTAGCGCACGTTGATGGGATAGCGTTGCCGCCCCTCGATCGTTTCGCCGATGTTTTGCCCGCCAATCAGCGTCGACACCATCGATTGCAACTCCTGCACTGACACGCCGTAACGCGCTGCTCGTACTCGGTCGATATCAACATCGATATAACGTCCGCCGGAGAGGCGTTCCGCCAGCGCCGACGTCACGCCCGGCACCTGTTTCACCACCTGCTCGATATGCGCGGCGACCTGCTCGATATCGTGCAGATTATCGCCGTTGACTTTGATGCCAACCGGGCTTTTGATGCCGGTCGCCAGCATGTCGAGCCGGTTGCGGATGGGCGGAACCCAGACGTTGGCGATGCCGGGAATATTGACGGTGCGATCGAGCTCGGCAATCAGTTTGTCCATGGTCATGCCGGGGCGCCATTGATCCTTCGGTTTGAGCCGGATGGTGGTTTCCATCATGGTCAGCGGCGCCGGGTCGGTGGCGCTGTCTGCTCGCCCGGCCTTACCGAACACGGTATCCACCTCCGGCACGGTTTTGATGAGCCGGTCGGTTTGCTGCAACAGCCTTGCCGCTTCGCGCGGCGAAATGCCGGGCAGCGTGGAAGGCATATACAGCAGGTCGCCTTCGTCCAGCGGCGGCATGAATTCGCTGCCCAGCTTGCTCAAGGGATACAGCGTCAGCAGCAGCAATACCGCGGAAACGGCCAGCGTGGTTTTGGGAAAGCGCAGCACCTGTTCCAGCACCGGCTGATAACCGGCGATCAGCCAGCGGTTGATGGGGTTGGATTGCTCATCGGGGATCCGGCCGCGGACAAAATACCCCATCAGTACCGGTACCAGCGTGATGCCTAATCCGGCGGAGACCGCCATGGCGTAGGTCTTGGTGAACGCCAGCGGCGAAAACATGCGGCCTTCCTGCGCTTCCAGCGAGAACACCGGAATGAACGACAGCGTGATGATAAGCAGGCTGCAGAATAGCGCCGGGCCGACTTCGGTAGCCGCCTGAGTTGCCAGCGCCCACCAGGTATCTGCGGCGGGCTCCTCATCCGGATGCTGATGTCGCCATTGCTCCACCACTTTGTGCATGTTTTCGATCATCACGATGGCGGCGTCCACCATGGCGCCGATAGCGATGGCGATGCCGCCGAGCGACATAATATTGGCGTTGATGCCCTGATAGTGCATCACGATGAATGCCCCCAGAATGCCCAGCGGCAAACTGATGATCGCTACCAGCGACGAGCGGAAATGGAACAGGAACAGCGAACAGATCAGCGCCACGACGATGAACTCTTCCAGCAGTTTCTGGCTGAGGGTGGAGATCGCGCGTTCAATCAGCGGCGAGCGGTCGTAGGCGGTAACGATCTCCACGCCCGGCGGCAGGCTTTGCTGGATCTGTTGCAACCGGGATTTGACCGCATGCAGGGTTTCCAGCGCGTTCTTGCCGGAACGCAAGATCACCACGCCGCCCGCGACTTCGCCTTCCCCGTTCAGTTCCGCTACCCCGCGTCGCATCTCCGGGCCCTGACGCAGTTCAGCCACATCTTGCAGCAGAATGGGGATCCCCGCACGCAGGGTGATGACCACATGGCGGAAATCTTCCGGTTTAAGCAGATACCCGGAGGTGCGCACCATGTATTCCGCTTCGCCCATTTCGATCACCGAACCGCCGCTTTCCTGGTTGGCGGCTTGCAGCGCGTCAATCACCTGCTGGTGGGTAATGTTCTGGGCGCGCAACCGTTCCGGGTTGAGCACCACCTGATATTGCCGCACCATGCCGCCGATGCTGGCGACCTCCGCCACGTTGGGGACGGTTTTCAGTTCGAACTTCAACAACCAATCCTGTAGCGCGCGCAGATCGGCGAGATTGCGCTTGCCTGTGCGATCGACCAGCGCGTATTCGAAGATCCAGCCGACACCGGTGGCATCCGGCCCGAGCGACGCTTTGGCTTCGCCCGGCAGGGTAGATTGCGCCTGGCTTAAATATTCCAGCACCCGGGAGCGGGCCCAGTAGGGATCGGTACCGTCTTCGAACAGCACGTAGACGTAGGCGTCGCCGAACATGGAAAAGCCGCGCACGGTTTTGGCGCCGGGTACGGACAGCATGGTGGTGGTGAGCGGGTAAGTCACCTGATTCTCCACCACCTGCGGCGCCTTGCCGGGGTAGCTGACGCGAATGATGACCTGCACATCAGAGAGATCGGGCAGGGCGTCGAGCGGTGTTTTCTGCAATGCGATGATGCCCCACGCCGCCATCAGCAGTGTGGCGATCAGCACCAGAAAACGGTTTCTTATCGACCAGCGAATAATCCAGGCGATCATGGGTGGCCTCCGTGTTCGGCGGGCATGATGTCCAGCAGATGCGCGCCGTCATCATCCAGACTGAAATGAAACATAACCTGGCTGCCGGGCTGTACTGCGGCGGGTAGCGCATCGCCGACGTAGGTAAAGTCCATGGTCATCGGCGACCAGCCGAGCTCCGGCACGGCTTCGTGGGCAAGGGTCACTTGTTTGCCGTTAATGGCCTTAACGAGGCCACGGGTTTGGTAAGACGGCGTCGCCACTGAGGTGGGTTGAGCGTTAACGGCAGGCGCGTCGCGCATTTGGCTCAACGAACTGCGCAGGCTGGCTTCGGAGTCGATCAGGAACTGGCCGGATGTCACCACGGTATCACCGGCATTCAACCCGGAGAGCACTTCGGCGAAACCGTCCTGCGTAGCGCCAATCTGTACCTGTCGCGGCGTAAAGTAACCGTTGCCGTCGCTCAGCAATACCCGATTCTGGCGGCTGCTGAGCAGCAGCGCTTCCTGCGGGATCATCAGCGCCTGACGGTTTTGGCGCTCGGTTAGCTGAACCGTCAGGTACATACCGGGCTTGAGGCGTTGTTGTGTATTGTGCAACTCGACCCTGGCTTTTAGTGTCCGGGTGGCGTTGTCCAACTGAGGCAGCAACTCGGCGATGCGGCCGGTAAATGTTTCGCCCGGCCAGGCGCTGCTGGCGGCGGTCATCGGCGCACCGAGCGTCATCCCGGCGGCCTGTGATTCCGGATATTCCACCTCTACCCATACCGGATCGTAACCGGCCAGTTCAAACAGCGGTTGTGCGGGCGTCAGTTGCGTACCGGCTCGCACCTCCAGCCGGTTGATGTACCCCTCTATCGGCGCGTTGATCGTCAGGCGCGGTTGGGGTTTGCCGCTGCGTTCCACCTGTCGGATCACGCTATCTGGCATGAATTGCAGCGATAGTTTTTGCCGCGCCGCCTGGGTCAGTTCAGCATCGCCCAACTGGCGTACCGCCAGATATTCCTGCTGCGCCGCCGCCCAGGCGGGGTTCCACAGCACCGCCAACGCCTGGCCTTTGCGCACTTGCTGTTGCACCGCATTGACATAGAGCTGTTCGACGATGCCGCCGCTGGGGGCAACCAGCGTGCGCAAGCCGCGTTCATTGACGGCGACGGTACCGTAACCGGATAGCTGCGGCTGGAACGTGCGGATTTCCGCTTTAGCGGTACGCACCCCCAGATTTTGTTGTTGACGGGGGCTGACGGCGACGCCGCCGTTATCCTGTACGTCATCGGCGTAGCGCGGCACCAGCGGCATATCCATAAACGGGGATTGACCGGGTTGGTCGAAACGAGCGCCCGGCGACATCGGGTCATACCAGTAGAGCACCTTCCGTCCGGCGTCCTGGCCCGCTCCGCTCGCGGCGGCGGGCGGGGCGCTGACGGCGTTCGCACCCTGCCCCACGTAGTAACCGGCGGTAGCCGCCGCCAGCGCGACGACGAGCAGGCTGACAGTGAAAGTTCGGTTCATCTTGCGGGGGTTCCTTGTGGTGTCAGGTAGCGTATGGCTGCCCACAGGTTGGCCATGTCTCTGGCGGCATTCTGGGTGGCGAATGCGGCTGTCCAGCAGGCTGCGGCGTGCTTCGAGGATACTGGCCAGATCGCTGGCGCCGCTCTGGTACTGGCTTTGCAACAGACGCAGACGTTGCTGTTGTAGCGGCAGCACCTCGTCGCGTTGTCGTTGCCATCGGGCCTGCGCCGCCTGATATTGCGCCAGCAGCGTATCCAGCAGCACCTGATGCTCCCGTTCGGTCGTCAGCGTCCGATCGCGGGCTTCCATCGACCGGGAGAGGTCAGCGGCATGGTCGCGATCTTGACGTGTAGACTGGAACAGCGGCAGGTCGACGCTGATTTCAATTCCGGCCATGTCGTCGAAGTTGTTGCCGCGACGCCCATAGTAGACTTCCACGCCGATATCCGGGGTCGCCGCGACTGCCGATTGCGCGGCGCGCGCTTGTGCCAGACGGGTTTCCTGTTCGGCTTCCCGCATTTCCGGGTGTTGAGGGATCGCCGCCTGCAGTTCGTGCGGTGAGGCGGGCAGACGTTCGATACGCGGCAGCGGGCCGCGTGTATGGATAGCGTCGACGCCGGTTAATTGGGTCAACCGGGCCTGAGCCACCTGAACGTCCCGCCTGGCGTCTTCCAACTGGTTGCGCATGGCGAGCAGCGTAAGCCGAGCGTCCAGCACCCGGCTGCTCTCGCCGCCGGCCGCTACCCCCGCCTTCTGCAAGGCCACCTGACGCTGGCTTTCATCGACCAGCGATTGCACCTCCTGCAACGTCTGATGCGAGAGCGCCAGATCCAGCCAGGCTTGTGCGGTTTCCCGCTGCAGCCGTGCGCGTACTGTATCGTTGTTGCTCTTGACGCTGTCGGCCTCGGCCTGAATCACCTGCGATTTGCGTGCGCGTTTGGTACTGCTGACATAGGTCTGCATGATGCCGATACGTTGCATGGTCATGCTTTCCCGCGTCAGGCGGCTGGTGTTATTGCCGCCGAGCGGAATGTTTTCGATCCCGTATTTCAGTTGCGGATCGGGCAATTGCGTGGCGGAGACGGCCATGTTCTGTAGCGCGCTGATCCGGTGCTGGTTAGCGGACAGATCGGCGGAATAACGCTCCGCCGCCTGTAATGCCCCCTCCAGATCCAGATCCGCCGCGAAGCCCGCGACGGGCAGCCACAGCAACATCGCCAGCCACGCGCGTGTGGCGCGGAAGCTGCGTGTTTGCATGGTGTTCTCCGTTAATGCTGTTGTGGCGTGATGGCCGTCAGGGTGTAGCCGTCTGCGTCTTGAACGAAGCTGAAATTGACTGCGGTGCCCTGCGGCAACGGCGACCATTGCCGATCCGCCGGCAGTTTGAACGTCATGGTCATGGCGGGCCAGCGCAGCGCGGGAACCGCGGCGTGCGCCAGCGTGACGCCGTCAGCACGCCACTGTTTTACGGTGCCGGTGGTTTGGTAGAGGGCCGCCGCCGCGTGATTCATGGACGACATGTCGCCATGATTCATACCGCTGTGGTTCATGCCGGCCATGTCGTGAGTGGGTTGCTGTGTTTGTTCCGCCAGTAGCGGCGTGGAGAAAAACAGGGCAGAGATGACGAAAAAGGTGGTACGCATGATAAATAGCTCCAAAGATCAAATCGATAAATAACAAAAGGCCTGCGCAGAAACGCGCATAACGGGTTATTCATCGGGAGAGCTATTCTCTGAAACGGCAGAAACGTATTTCCGCCGGCGGCCCTATAACAGGAGGGGTAAACCAATCCGGCCCGGCAACCACGAGTGTAGACGCCGGGAGGGCGAGTTGTAGTTCGGTCTCGGTCGGCAGCGCCAGCAAGGCGATGGACGGCGTATCCTGGCTGGCGGAGTCCGGCAGGCAGTGTTTGTCGCACAACGGGCCGGCGTCAGCCGTATTCGCCACCGGCGTGCTGTCCGCCATGTTGTGGTTCATCGTCATGCCGGACGGCTGGGTATGGGCCTGGTGCTGGATGACCGCCGGCGCGGCGACAATCGACAACGAACATGCGTGACTCGCCACCGCCAGTTGGGTATTCAGCAACAGCCAGCACAGCGCCAACAGCCAACCCCATCTGCTGGTGTAACGCAGATGCCGGTAGCTGAGAGACGCTGAGTGGCGTGTAGTCATGGCAAGTGTCCGAATAAAAACTAGCGCCAGTGTAAAAGTCTGAAAAACCTTACAGCAAGCAACAAATTGAAGAGTTTTGTAAAGCGCCGGAAAGCGAGGCTCTCCGGCATACCGTCAGGGATGAATGCTCAGCGCGTAGGTGGTGAGAGAATGATAGCGTTTGCCGGGCTTCAACCAGCAATCGGGCTGTGGCCAGTCGGGGTGATGCGGGCTGTCCGGCAGAAACTCGCTCTCCAGCGCGATGCCGGCGAAATTCGGGTAACGGCCGCCTTCCCGCGTCGGGGTGCCGGTCAGAAAATTGCCGCTATACAACTGCAGCGCCGGGGCGCTGGTATACACCGCCAGTTCCAGCCGACCGTCGGCAGACCACAGCCTGGCTGCCGGGCTTTCGCTGGAGCCGCAGGTGCGGTGCAACAGAAAGGCGTGATCGTAGCCGCTGACGGCCTGCTGATCCCGATCGATCATAAAATCTTTCAGCAGCGTTTTAGGATGACGGAAGTCGAAACTGCCGCCCTGTACCGCTTTCAGTCCGTTAAGGGGGATGCCTTCGCTATCCACCGGCAGGTAGTAATCCGCCATAATTTGCAGTTGGTGCTGCCGGGCGTCGGAACGACGACCGTCCAGGTTGAAATAGGCATGGTTGGTTAAACAGACCGGGCAGGGCTGATCCACCACCGCCTGATAGTCGATTTCCAGCGCATTCTGCTCGGTCAGTTGATAGCGCACCTGCGCCGTCAACGCGCCGGGGAATCCCTGATCGCCGTCCGGTGAATGAAGCTGATAGACCACTTGTCGCTCATCCCGTTGCAGTATTTGCCAGCGGCGGGCATGAAAACCGTCCGGGCCGCCGTGCAGTTGGTGACGACCCTGATTGGCGGCGAGTGCAATGTCATTGCCGTCGTAGTGCAGCGTGGCGCGGGCAATACGGTTGGCATAACGGCCGACGGACGCGCCGAGGTAGGCATTTTGCTGTGGATACTGCACCGGCGCACAACCGAGCAGGATCTCTCGTGTTTCCGTGTCGGACAAGGGGATTTGGCAGGAGAGCCAGGTGGCTCCCCAGTCCATCAGTGTGACGTGCATACCCGCGCGGTTGCGCAGCGTGACGAGCTGAAAAGGCCGCCCATCCGGCGCTAGCTCGGTAGTTTCGGTAAGGTCACTCGACATAACCTGCTCCCGGCGAAGCCTGACAAACGTAACAGGTTGGTTGCAGCCCAGTGCGTTGAGGGTACTCGAGCGCCACCGTGTTTTGCACTACATCGGCCAGATGCGCAGGAACCAGCGCCACGACGCAACCGCCGAACCCGCCGCCGGTCATCCGCACGCCGCCTTCGGCGCCGATGACGGATTTGACGATCTCCACCAGGGTATCAATCGGCGGAACGGTGATCTCAAAATCATCTCGCATGGAAGCATGAGAGGCGGCCATCAGTTCTCCCATATGCCGTAAATCGCCGAGAGCCAGTGCATCGGCCGCCGCCAGCGTGCGGGCGTTTTCGGTGATGACATGGCGGGCACGGCGAGCCGTCAGCGGATCCAGCCCGGCTGAACGGGCGGCGAAGTCCGCTGCGCTGACATCCCGCAGCGCACTGACCTGAAAGTAGCGCGCGGCCGCTTCGCACTGTTCGCGGCGGGTGTTGTATTCGCTGTCTACCAGCCCACGTTTGACGTTGGAATTGATGATGACGACCGCCACATTTTTCGGCAACGGCACGGCGCGGGTTTCCAGTGAACGGCAATCGATCAGCAGCGCATGGTCTCGCTGGCCTTGCGCGGAAATCAACTGATCCATAATGCCGCAATTGCAGCCGACGAACTGGTTCTCCGCTTCCTGTCCATTCAGCGCCAGCGCCACGTTATCCAGCGGCAGTTGATATAGCGTCTGGATCGCTTTGCCGACCGCCACTTCCAGCGAGGCGGAAGAGCTTAACCCAGCGCCCTGCGGCACATCGCCGCCGATGACCAGATCCGCGCCGCCAAAAGCAGGGCTGCGGCGTAGCAGGTGCTTGACGACGCCACGCACATAGTTGGCCCACTGCCAATGCGGATGGGGGGCGATCGGCGCATCCAGCGAAAATTCGTCCAACTGATCGTGGTAGTCCGCCGCCACGACCCGAATCAACCGATCCGAACGCGGCGCCGCGCTGATGGTGGTGCAGTAGTTGATGGCGCAGGGCAGCACGAAACCATCGTTGTAATCCGTATGTTCCCCGATCAGATTGACCCGGCCCGGCGCTTGCACGATGACGGCGGGCGGATAGCCGAACTGCTGCTGGAACACGGCCTGGGTACGTGCGGATAAGGTCATTGAGAAACTCCTGAATCACGATAATGAATGTCGCTGACCGCGCGCAACCGTTCGGCGGCCTGCTCGGCGGTGAGATCGCGCTGGGTTTCCGCCAGCATTTCGTATCCCACCATGAATTTGCGAACCGTGGCGGAGCGCAGCAGCGGCGGGTAAAAGTGGGCGTGCAACTGCCAGTGGCTGTGGTCGCCGTCGGTGAACGGTGCGCCGTGCCAGCCCATGGAGTAAGGGAACGAAGTGTGGAACAGGTTGTCGTAGCGGCTGGTGAGCTTTTTCAGCGCGAGCGCCAGATCCCGGCGTTGCGACGGTGTGATCTCCGGCAGACGCAGAATCTGTTCTTTGGGCAGCAGCAGGGTTTCGAACGGCCAGGCCGCCCAGTAGGGCACCACCGCCAGCCAGTGATCGGTTTCCACCACTATCCGCGTTTTTTCCCGCAGCTCGCGTTGCAGATAATCCACCAGCAACGGCGTTCCCTGTTGCTGGAAATAGTCACGTTGCAGTCGGTCTTCCCGTTCCGCTTCGTTCGGCAGGAAGCTGTTGGCCCAGATCTGCCCGTGCGGATGCGGGTTAGAGCACCCCATCGCCGCGCCCTTGTTCTCGAACACCTGCACCCAGGGGTACGTTTGCCCCAATTCGTCGCTTTGCTGTTGCCAGGTGGCAATCACCTGTTCCAGCGCGGTCAGCGGCAGTTCCGGCAACGTTTTGCTGTGATCCGGCGAAAAAACAGATCACCCGGCTGGTGCCGCGCGCGCTCTGGCTGCGCAGCAATGGATCGTGGCTGTCCGGCGCAGGCGGCGTATCCGCCATCAGTGCGGCGAAATCATTGGTGAACACATGTGTCCCCTGGTAGTCCGGGTTTTTATCACCCGTCACCCGTATGTTTCCGGGGCAGAGAAAACACTGAGGATCGTGAGTCGGCAGCGAATCGGACGAGACCGTCTCCTGCTGACCTTGCCACGGACGTTTGGCCCGGTGCGGGGAAACCAGCACCCATTGGCCGGTCAACGGGTTGTAGCGGCGATGTGGATGTTCGACAGGATCAAAATGCGCCATGGGGTACCTTTTTTCTCATTCGTGACCGACGTTCTTGCGACTATCGGCAAATCAATCGGGAAAACCGTTCGGGTGGCGGGACTGCCAACGCCAGGTATCGGCCGCCATTTCGTCCAGCGTGCGGTTGACGCGCCAGTGCAGTTCGCGGGCGGCTTTTTCGGCGTCGGCCCAGTAGGCGGGCAAATCGCCATCACGCCGCGGCGCGAAATGATAGGGCAGCGGTTTGCCGCAGGCCCGGCTGAAGGCATCTACCATTTGCAACACGCTGTACCCGACGCCAGCCCCCAGATTGTAGATATGCACGCCCGGTTTTTGATGCAGCGCGCGCATGGCGGCGACATGGCCATCCGCCAGATCGACGACGTGGATGAAGTCGCGCACGCCGGTGCCGTCCGGCGTCGGGTAGTCGTGGCCGTAAATCGCCAGCGATTCGCGGCGGCCTACCGCGACTTGCGCGATATAGGGCATCAGATTATTGGGGATGCCTTGCGGATCCTCGCCCATCTCGCCCGATGGATGGGCGCCTACCGGGTTGAAATAGCGCAATAGCGCCACGCTCCAGTCCGGCTCGGCGCGCTGCAGATCGGCGAGGATCTGTTCCACCATCAGTTTGCTGCGGCCGTAAGGGCTGGCAGGCGTGCCGGTGGGAAAACTTTCTTGATAGGGGATTTGAGGCTGATCGCCGTAAACGGTGGCGGAGGAGCTGAAAATCAGCGTTTTGACGCCTGCCTGCTTCATGGCGTCCACCAGCGTTAGGGTGCCGTAGACGTTGTTGTCGTAGTAGCTGATAGGCTCACGTACCGATTCACCGACCGCCTTCAGGCCGGCGAAATGGATGACGGCGTCGATGTCATGCTGGGCAAAAATCGTTTGCAGCAGATGGCGATCGCGAATATCACCTTGATAAAACAGAGGTTCTTTCCCGCTGACCCGGGTGATGGCGGCGATCACGCTGGATTTGCTGTTGCACAGATTGTCGAGGATGATCGGTTGGTGCCCCGCTGCGATAAGTTGTACGCAGGTATGGCTGCCTATGTAACCGCTACCACCGGTGATCAGGACTTTCATAGAAACATCTCCAATGTGATTTCATTAAAAAAATACCATGACGAAAAGTATAAAAAGGTGATCAGCGCCGAACTATAAGCAATCTCAGTGTGACGCTGGTGTAGAGGGATCAGCATATCGCGATGAAATAACGACGTCAGTAGTTTCGTCATTTAAAAAGAGGAAGGGGGATTTTGTGGTAACGTTATCACTCCGGACACTCATCAGCATGAATGTCCGGCGCGAGGTCAGAGGCGTTCGGTCTGATAACGGTAAGCGTCTCCCTGAGGGACGAAGGTCAGCCGGTGGGTGATGCAGCCTGGGGCGTCCTCCGCATGGTGGGAAACGAACAGCAATTGCGTCTCTCCCTGACCAATCAGGATATCCAGCCAGCGCCGAATCAACTGCCGATTGAGCGGGTCGAGCCCTTGCAACGGTTCGTCCAGAATCAGCAACGTGGGGTGTTTAACCAGCGCCCGCACGATCAGGATCAGGCGCTGCTGGCCCCAGGAAAGGGAATGGAACGGCGAATCGGCCAGCGACGTTAATCCGAGTAACGATAGCCACTGATCGGCCAGAAAACGTTGCCGATCTGAAATCGCCTGATAGATGCCGATGGAGTCGAGAAAACCGGAAATGATCACGTTGCTTACGCTGGTATTAACCCGGTATTCCAGATGCAGGCTGCTGCTGACATAGCCGATATGGCGTTTGATGTCCCAGATGGTTTCGCCGCTGCCGCGCCGGCGCCCGAATAACGTGAGATCGTTGCTGTAGCCCTGAGGATGATCGCCCGTCACCAGGCTCAACAGCGTGGATTTGCCTGCGCCGTTCGGCCCAACGATTTGCCAGTGCTGGCCGGGCAGAACCTCCCAGGAGAGATCGTCCAGAATGCGGCGATCATTGTAACTCACCACGCCGTGATGTAATTGGATGCGGGCGGTATCCGGGGCCAGTGTCGGACGTTGAGTCGGATCCTCCGCTGCGGGGAGGGCGGTGTTGGCGACCGCTTCGCTATGCGCCAGCTGCGACACCAGCACATCGGACAGTACCGCGTCCCGCGTCCCCTGGCGCGTGAGCGTGCAGTCCGCCAGAATGCCGACCTGCCCGATAAACGGCGGTATATCCTCAAAACGATTGAGAATCAGCGCCATCGTCTGGCCGCCCTGCGCCAGCGTGGTCAGCAATGCGGCCAGTTGTGTGCGCGAGGCGACGTCCAGACCATCGAAGGGTTCGTCCAGCACCAGCAGATCCGGTTGCCTCATCAATGCCTGACACAACATGGCCTTACGGGTTTCGCCGGTAGACAAATATTTGAAACGTCGCGATAACAGGTGGGTGATGCCGAACTGCGCCGCCAGTTGTTCACAGCGCGTCGCCTCTTTCACGTCGTCCTGAATAACTTCGGCGGTGGTGCGGCCGGTGTCGTCCTCGTCGGCGCTCAGCATGTCGGTATTGTTGCGCTGCCACTCCTGCGAAACCAATTGCTGTAACTGTTCGAACGATAACCGCGCCACGCGCTGAAATTGAGATTGGCGATCGCCGTTCAACAGCACCAGTTCACCGGAGAGCGCCCGCGCCAGCGCGGATTTGCCGCTGCCGTTGGCGCCGACAAACGCCCAGCGTTGTTGCTGGCATATCATCAGTTCATCAAGGCGTAACGTGCGGGTATCGCTCAATCGAAATTGCGCCTGACGGATTTGCAGCAATGACATAATAATTCCCTGTTGGTGTGGTCAAGCCTTTAGGGATAAGGCGCATGGTGGCGCCAGTCAAGGCCTGAGGCGTAGGTCAGCACAATGTCGCGATAATGACTTTGTCCGCGTCAAAGCTGACGTTGACCCGCAGATCGGCGTGCAATTCCTGCCGTGCGACCGTTTCGTTGGGCAGCGTGGCGCACACGACTTCGCCGCCGTCCAGCGTCACCAATACTTCGCTATGGCTGGCGCCCGGTTGCAGGCGGGTGATCTGGCCGGGCAGGATGTTGTCGGCGTCGGGTGCCGGGATGCCTGCGGCGGTGACGTCCACCCAGGGGGCCTTGATCAACACCAGCACCTCCTTGCCGCTTTCCAGTTGCAGGCGCTC